>NZ_JBIRGD010000002.1:0-377993 GCF_044327805.1 Streptomyces sp. NPDC018019
AGTGGACGGAGGATGCCCGGCGGCGCCGGGCAGCGGGGGTGCCCGACGAGGTCGGCCACGTGGCCAAGTCCCGATTGGCCCTGGCGTTGCTGGACCGGCTGGCGGCGTGGCTGCCGGCCGTGCCGGTGATCGTGGCTGATGCCGGTTACGGTCGCAGCGTCGCCTTCCGCCTGGCCCTGGAGGAACGCGACTGGTCCTATGTGGTGGCGGTCGACCCCAAGGAGGTCGCCCGGCCGGCCGCCGCGGAGCCGTACCTGCCGGCCTATGGCGGGCTGGGGCCGCCGACCCTGCCGCGCTATCGCACTCCGGCCCGGCCCCTGCCCGACCTCATCGAGGAGACCCTCGCCTTCACCGAGGTGGCCTGGCGCAAGGGCAGCAAAGGGACGCTGACCTCGCACTTCGCGGTGCTGGAGGTGCGCCCCTCGGGCAAGGAGGCCAGCCGCACCGCGCAGGAACAAGGCGGCGGCCGCAACCGCTGGGACGGGGTGCTGCCCACACGAACGCTGCTGGTCGAACAGCCGCCGGAAGCAACGGCGCCCACCGGCTACTGGATGACCAACCTGCCCGCCACCACCCCCATCGCCGACCTGGTGCGGTGGGCCAAGATGCGCTGGCGCATCGAGCACGACTACCGCGAACTCAAGCACGGCCTGGGCCTGGACCACTTCGAGGGCCGCACCTGGCGCGGCTGGCACCACCACGTCACCCTGGTCACCGCCGCCCAGGCCTTCCTCACCCTCCGGCGCCTGGACCCAAAAGCCCACACACCGGCCTCACCCTCTACCAGGTCCTCGACGCCCTGCAGGACCTCCTGCGGTGCTGGACCGGAACCTGCACCACCTGCGGCCGCCCACTGACCAAGACCAGAACCTAACGAAGCACTACTAGGCCGTGTCTTTCGGATCAGCCTGGGCCCGCGGCGCCTGGCTGATCCAAAAGTCACGACCTAGACGCGGGCAGGAGGCGACGGCCGGACGGATCGCAGTACGGCCGCCGATGCCGGGCCCCCTCGGCCCGCCCCGGCCTCAGCCGACCTGCACCTCGTACGCCGTGGTGTCCAGCTGGGCCCGGCCCGTGAAGGCTTCCGTACCGGCCTCCACCCCGCTGAGGTAGTCGGTCGGCGCCACCGCGCCCCGCCGGACGAGCGCCTGGAGGAAGTCGTCCAGGTCGAGGTCGGACGCCGTGGTGCCGCCGACGCGGACGAAGGAGTAGACGTTCCAGTCGGTCCGGCCGGCGTACAGGTCCCAGTACGCACCGGCGATCTTCACCCGCTGCTGCCGGGTGCCCAGCGGCATCGCGCCGCCGCCCTTGGCGAGCCACACCATGACCTCGTGCTTGGGGCGGCTCTGCCAGTCGGTGTCCGGCCGGTCGTGCAGCCACAGGTCGTAGGAGACGTTGTAGGCGCCCGGCCTGGTCTCCTTCACCTGGTAGGACCACTTCGCGCGGACCGGGGTCCGCGCGGACAGGCGGACGGGCAGCCCGGTGGCGCCGGACTTCCAGCCCCAGTGCCAGCCGAGCACGCTGCTCGCGTACGACTTCACCGACTCCGGGGCGCCGGACCAGTCGTGCGTGGTGCCCCAGCCGATCGTGTTCCCGGACTGGTACGTGGCCCAGGTGCAGCTCCACCCGGAACCGCTGCCCGCTCCCCAGGTGTTGTTGTTGAGCCAGTATTTGCCCATCGGCGTCGACTCGTTCGGTACGCAGCCGTCCGCCGCCCGTGCGGGGTGGGCGGAGGCGTCGAGGGCGACGAGGGAGCCGCCGCCGAGTGTGGCGGCGGCGAGCAGCGCGACGAGGAAGCGCTTGCGGGACGAGCGGTGACGGCCAGGTGCTGCCATGGGACGGCCTGCCTTTCGGTCCGGATCGGTGCCACCTCGTTGCCGCGGGCCGGGAAAAGGTTGCCCGTACGATCGGGTCGGGCGCTGCCGCAGACCGGGCAGCGGGCCGTCCGGTGCCGCCCCGCGGAAATTCCGCCCACGCCGGCAACCTTCCGCCGGGCGGCGGCAACTGAGGGGCTGACAGAGTGTCCCCGATCAAGGAAGCCCGCCCCGTGCCCACCCTTCTCCCCCGCCCCGGTCACCGGCCACCGCCGCCGCACACGGAATGGCCGGCATGAGCCCGTCCACCCTTCCGATGCGCAGGAACACCCCGCACGGCGCCACCGCCGCCGGCCCGGTCCCCGCCGCCGGTGACGCGTCGGCCGAGTTCCACGCCTTCTTCGAACGCCACCACGCCGAACTGGCCCGGCTGGCCCATCTGCTCACCGGTGAGGCGGACGCCGCCGACGACCTCGCGGCGGACGCGCTGCTCGCCCTGTGGCACCGGTGGGACCGGGTACGCGGCGCGGAGCACCCGGTGGCCTACGCCCGGGGCGTGGTCGCCAACATGGCCCGCGGCCGGATCCGCAGCAGCGTGCGCGAGCGGCGCCGGATCGCCCTGTTCTGGTCCCAGCGCTCCGAGCGCGCGGACGGCCCCGACGTGGCCGCGGTCGTGGACGTCCGGCAGGCGCTGGAGCGGCTGCCGTTCCGCAAACGGGCGTGCGTCGTGCTGCGGCACGCGTTCGACCTGTCGGAACGGGACACCGCCCTGGCCCTGGGCATCTCCGTCGGTACGGTCAAGAGCCAGACCTCCCGGGGCATGGCGGAGCTGCAGCGGTACCTGGGCACGGGGGTCGCGGACGGCCTCTCCGGGAGGGGGAAGTGATGGCGGACGAGAACCTGCGCGAGCGGCTGCGCGAAGCGGCGCTGGCCCACAGCCCGGACCGCGCCCGCATGCTCGCGCGGGTGGAGCGCGGCATGGCGGGCCCCACCGGCACCGGTACGGAGCGGCACCGCCGCCCGGCGCGGGCCGGTTCGTGGCCGCGGACCGCGCTCGCGGCCGCCGCGGCGGTGGGGGCGCTGGTCGCCGGTGGTTACGCGGTGGCGGCGGTCGTACAGGCGCCGGAGCCGCCGGGGAAGGTGATCACCCGCCCGGTGCCCCCGGCCGGGCCGGGCGAGGAGACGCCCGCCCCGCCCACGCCCTCGCCGCACACGCCGGCCGTGCCGCCTTCCGGCGCACCGGGGAGGACGGGCGGGCCCGGTGACACCGGTGGGACGTCCGGCCCCGGGGGTACGGGCAGCGCGTCGCCGCCCCCGTCGCCCGGCGCCTCCGGGGCGCGTCCACCGTCCGGGGGCGCGGGTGACGGCGCGCCGCGTACCGCGGACGGCCCGCTGTGGTCGGACGGCTCCGTCGACCCGCACAGCAACGCGTACTGGGCACAGAGCAACGTCACGCTCCGGACGGAACGGCCGCTGACCGCGCTCACCGTGGAGCTGCGGATCGCCGGGACCGGCGGCGTGGCGGACACCGGGCACTGGAGCACGCTGCCCGCCGCCGACTTCACGGTGTCCGTGGGCGAGCGTGACGGCGCGCTGGTCTACCGGTGGACGCTGAAGCCGGGGCGGACGGTGCCCGCCGGGCGCCATGTCTTCGCCGGTCAGTACAACCACGCGGAAGGCGGGCGCGACGCCAAGGACGACATGTACACGGCGAGGGCCGAGGCGCCGGAGGGCGCACTGCGGGTGCAGGGGGGCTTCTGACGGGTCCCGGCCACGGAGCCTCCGGGCGGCCGGCCGCGCGTCACTTCTTCGCGCGGCTCGGCTGCACCCGCTTCGGTTCGCCCTTCATCTTCGGGTGCTCCGGCGGGTACGGGAGGTCGCCGAGCCCGTGCTCGCGCTCGTCGCGGTCGGCGAGTTCCAGCGCGGCGTCCAGACGGCAGGGGCGGGCCTCCATGGTGGCGTGCAGATCGCCCAGTTCGGCGAAGCGGACGGGCATGGTGACCAGGTCGAAGTCCTCCGGCACGGCGTCGGGCAGCTCCTCCCAGCGCAGCGGCGCGGACACCGGCGCGTGCGGGAAGGGCCGTACGGAATAGGCGCCGGCGATGGTGCGGTCCCGCGCGGTCTGGTTGTAGTCGACGAAGATCCTGGCGCCGCGCTCCTCCTTCCACCAGGAGGTGGTGATCCGCTCGGGGTCGCGCCGCTCCAGCTCCCGGGCCACCGCGATGGCCGAGCGCCGGACCTGGGTGAAGGTCCACTCCGGCGCAACGGGGACGAAGACGTGCAGGCCACGGCCGCCGGAGGTCTTGGGCCAGCCGGTGAGACCGAGCCCGTCGAGGACGTCGCGCAGGGCGAGGGCGGCCCGTACCGCGTCCGCGTAGCCCGTGCCCGGCTGCGGGTCGAGGTCGATGCGCAGCTCGTCCGGGTGCTCGGTGTCGCCCCGGCGGACCGGCCAGGGGTGGAAGGTCAGACAGCCGAGGTTGGCCGCCCACAGGACGGCGGCGGGCTCGGTGGGACAGATCTCGTCGGCGTACCGGCCGCTGGGGAAGGCGATCCGGCCGGTGGGGATCCAGTCGGGCAGGTTCTTCGGCGCCCGCTTCTGGAAGAACGATTCGCCGTCCACCCCGTCGGGGTAGCGCTCCAGCGTGGTGGGCCGGTCCCGCAAGGCACGCAGGATGCCGTCGCCGACGCTCTGGTAGTAGCGGACGACGTCGGCCTTGGTGAAGCCGCGCTGCGGGAAGTAGACCTTGTCCGGGTGCGACACCCGCACCGTCCGTCCGCCCGCGGTCAGCTCCAGCGACTCTGCCATGCACCCACGCTAGGCCGTACGGGCAGGCCCCGCCTGTCGGCGGCGCGTACCGCCGCCGGTCCGCGCGCGCCGCCGCACAATCGCCCTCATGGACCTTCCCGTGATGCCCCCGGTGGAGCCGATGCTGGCGAAGGCCGCCCCGGCCATCCCGCCCGGCATACAGTACGAAGCCAAGTGGGACGGCTTCCGGGCCATCGTCTTCCGCGACGGGGACGAGGTCGAGCTGGGCAGCCGCTCGGGCAAGCCGCTCACCCGCTACTTCCCGGAGCTGGTCGAGGCCCTGCGCGCCGAGGTTCCCGCGCGCTGCGTGCTGGACGGCGAGATCGTCATCGCCCGGGAAGGACGCCTGGACTTCGACGCGCTGCTGGAGCGCATCCACCCGGCCGAGTCCCGGGTGCGCCACCTGGCGGAGGCGACCCCCGCCGCCTTCGTGGCCTTCGACCTGCTGGCCCTGGGCGACACCTCGCTGATGTCCACGGCGCAGCGGGACCGCCGGGAGGCCCTGACGACGGCGCTGCGCGACGCCGCCGATCCGGTCTTCACCGCGCCGGTCACCGACGACCTGGACGAGGCCCGCGACTGGTTCGAGCACTTCGAGGGGGCCGGGCTGGACGGGATCGTGGCCAAACCGCCCGGCATGCCGTACCGGCCGGGTCAGCGGGTCATGGTCAAGACGAAGCACGAGCGGACCGCCGACTGCGTGGTGGCGGGCCTGCGCGCACACAAGAGCGGCCCGGTCGTCGGGTCGCTGCTGCTGGGCCTGTACGACGCGGACGGCCGGCTCCAGCACGTGGGCGTCTGCGCGTCCTTCCCGATGCGCCGGCGCCGGGAGCTGATGGAGGAGCTGGCGCCGCTGCGGATGGAGTCCGTCGCGGGCCATCCGTGGGAGGCGTGGACCAGCGAGGAGGCGCAGGCGGCGGGCCGGCTGCCCGGCGGGCCCAGCCGGTGGACCGGGAAGAAGGACCTGTCCTGGGTCCCGCTGCGCCCGGAACGCGTACTGGAGGTCGCCTACGACCACATGCAGGGCGACCGCTTCCGGCACACCGCCCAGTTCCGCCGCTGGCGCCCCGACCGCGAACCGGAACAGTGCACATACGCCCAGCTCGCGGAGCCGGTCCGCTACGACCTTGCGGAGGTCCTCGGAGCCTGACGCCCGGGCCGGCGCGCCGGCCCGGGCACGTCGTCGGCGAACGACGCGCAGGGGCACGGGCGTTGAGCTTCGCGTCATACACGGCGAACTCCTCGGTCTTCTCCGCTCCGAGGCAAAGCCCGAAGGCTTGATAGTTAACCCGACAACAGTTAGCGTGTTAACCATGAGCGGATCGAAGCGCGAGAGCACGCTGGAACTGATGCGGTGGGTGGTGTGGGGGCAGCGACGCATCGCCGATGACTGGATACGGGAACGCGGCCTCACGCACGAGCAGAGTGCCGTGCTGGCCTACCTGTCGAAGAATCCGGACGCCATTCAGCGTGACGTCGCCCGGGCCATGCGCACCAGCGCGCCGAGCATCTCGCGGCTCCTGGCCGGACTCGAACGGCGCGGACTCGTCAAGCGCCAGACCCAGGAGGACGACACGCGCAGCCGTCGGGTGCAGGTCACTCCAGCGGGCTCCGAACTGATCCAGGGTTTCGAAGAGGCCATGGACCGTGTCGAGGAGTCGATCCTCGCACCGCTGGGCGCCGCAGGGCAGGCGCGGCTCCATGAACTCCTGGAACAGCTCGCGTCCCGGATCGAGCCACCCCGCTCTCCCTGACCCGGCTCCACTGCTCCGCACGGCGGCCGGAAGCCTCGCGGGCAGAACCACCGGTTCCTCCACCAGCAGTAAGGAACACGTCTATGACTCAGATCACGATCATCGGTGCCGGTCTTGCGGGACTGACACTGGCACGCACCCTGGCGGTTCATGGAATCCCGTCCACGGTGTACGAAGCGGAGGCGTCTGCTCAGGCCCGGGGCCAAGGCGGCATGCTCGACATCCACGACTACAACGGACAGCACGGCATCCGTGCCGCCGGCCTGATGGACGGCTTCCGATCCCTCGTCCTCGAAGGCCGGCAGGCATCCCGTGACGTGGCACCTGACGGCACCATCCTGGCGGACCAGCCCGATGACCCCGCCGGAGGCCGCCCCGAGGTGCAGCGTGGCGAACTGCGACAGCTGCTGCTGGAATCCCTGCCGGCCGGCACGGTCGTCTGGGGCCACAAGACCCGAAGCGTGCGGACCCTCGCCGACGGTCGCCACGAAGTGACCTTCGCCAACGGATCGACGGTCATCACCGACATCCTCGTCGGTGCCGACGGCGCCTGGTCGAAGGTCCGGCCGCTGCTCTCCGATGCCACGCCCGCCTATGCCGGACGCTCGATGATCGAGACGTACCTGTATGAGAGCGACACCCGCCACCCCGCCACCCTGGCGCTGGTCGGCGGCGGGTCGATGACCGCCTACGACGAAACCACCCGCATCGGTCTCGGCGTGCAGCGCGAACGCGCGGACACCCTGCACTCCTACGCCATGTTCGACCAGCCGCTCGACTGGTTCGACGGCATCGACTTCAACAACGGCCCAGCTGCCGCCCGCACGGTCGCGGCGATGTTCAAGGGATGGGCGCCGGAGCTCGTCGCCCTGGTCGCCGACAGCGACATCCCACCGATCTTCCGCCCCTTGTACGGGCTGCCGATCGGACACCGCTGGGACCATATACCCGGGGTCACGCTCATCGGAGACGCCGCCCACCTGGCACCGCCGGACGGCGAAGGAGCGAACTGGGCGCTCTTCGACGCAGGCCGGCTCGGCAACGCCATCGCCGAACAGCCCGAGAACATCGATGCGGCCATCCGCGCCTACGAAACCGCGCTCTTCCCACGGAACATCGACACCGCGACCGCCGCCGCGGCCTACTACCCCGAATTCACACCCCACTGAACTGACGACAGCACCTGGACAAGCCGGAGAATTCACCGCAGGCGCTGGACGTGGTCGGTCGGCGAGGAGTATGTCCGGCCGACGCCGGGAGCGGCCGGCGACGCCGGCCACAGCCGGGACCTTCTCCACTGCGGCAGCAACTGTGTGACGCCGTTGCGGTTTCCGCCGGTCAGCGACACCGCGAGCGGGACGCCCTGAGCGTCGGTGATGACGTGGTGCTTGCTGCCCGGCCGTGCACAGTCGACCGGGCTCGGCCCGCTTCTGCCGCCGCGCCGAGCGGCCCGCTCTCATACCTAGACCTGCGAGAAAGCAGGCGAACAGTCTCATGCTCAGCAGCTTTTGTCAGAGCCAGTAAGTCCGGGTATTGCCGCCGTGGCGAAGGCGTCGGCATAGCCATAGGCAGAGGCGGAAGCAACAGGCAAAGCGAACAGACGAAAATGCCCCGGCGGCAGCCGAGGACGACCTCATCAGCCTCGTCTCATACCTGGCGGAGCCTTTATCGCATCCCGGCACCGTTGCCACTTTTTCCGCGGACCGTCACAACCCCGATACAAACGCCGCCGCCCACCGGCGGTCGCGGCCTGGCAATTCCCGGCCATGCGATGCTGAGACCTCGGCAGTTCACGGCAGAGACGGGAGAGTACGGCAGCGTGGGGGCAGTGATACGACGGGGCCTGACCGGTGCGTGGGACCGCTTCGCGGCGTCCGATCCGGGACTGCTGCGGCTGATGGCGGGGCTGCGGACGGTGGCGGCCATCGCGCTCACCCTGGTCGTCCTCGCCGTCCTCGGCACCGATGTCACGCATCTGGTCGCGGGCGCCATGACGGCCATGGTCGCCACCTTCGCGATCAAGGAGAAGCAGGTGCGCGGCCAGGCGGTCACCCTGGCGCTCGGCCTGCCCGTGGCGCTCGCCGCGGTCTCGCTCGGCGCGCTGCTGCACCGTCAGGTCATCGCCGGCGACATCTTCTTCGTGGCCCTCATCTTCGGCGCCGTCTACTGCCGCAGGTTCGGCGACCGGGGCACCGCCCTGGGCCTGATCGGCTTCCAGACCTACTTCGTCTCGCTGTTCGTCGGTGCCACCGTGTCCGCGCTGCCCGTCCTGGCGCTGACCCTGGCCATCGCCTTCGGGTGCAGCGCCGTCGTCCGCTTCACCGTCGTGCCCGAGACGCCGCAGCGCATCCTGCAATGGCTGCGCGGCGCCTTCCGGGCCCGGGTCGCCCAGCTGGTGGCCACCCACGTAGAACTGCTCGACGCCGCCCCCGACCAGTTGGACAAGGTCCTCGACGACCTGCGGCGGCACACCGCCCGGCTGCACGAGTCGGCCCTGATGATCCAGGGCCGGCTGGAGGACGGCACCCGCGACCCCGCCACCGCCGCGCTGTTGCAGCGCCGCATCGCCGACGCCGAGATCGCCACCGAGCGGCTGGGCGTCCTGCTGCTCAACGCGCGCACCGCCGAGCGCGCCGACACCCTCACCCTGCACCTGCCGCAGGCGCCCCTGCCGACCGCGAAGAACGAGATGCCGGCCGAGGACGCCACGACCGTCACCCTCCGCCGCGACCTGCGCGCCCTGCACCTGCTGGTGACCCGCCCGGCCTCCGGGCCCGGCGGCACGGCGGTCGCGCACGTACGCAACCGGCTGCTCGGCTACCGCGACGAGGACAACCTGCCGCGCGCCTCGATCGCCGTCCAGGACGTCTTCCGCGGCATCGGCGAGGCCGCCCGCTCCGTGCTGGGCCTGCGGCTGGCGCTGGACGGGCCGCAGGACGAGTCCGACGACTCGCCCGCGACGACCCGCTCCCGCGAGGAGTTCGACGCCGAGGACGTGGCGCTCGCCGGGGCCGAGGAGCCCGAGGAGGACGACCGCACCGGCCTCCGGCGGCCCACCACCCGGGCCGCCTTCCAGATCGCGGTGGGCTCCACGCTCGCCATCATCGGCGGCGAGTTCCTCTCCGCGCAGCGGTGGTACTGGGCCGTGCTGACCTGCTGGGTCGTCTTCCTGAACACCGCCTCCACGGGCGAGATCATCATCAAGGGCTACCGGCGGCTGGTCGGTACGGTCCTCGGCGTGGTCGCCGGTGTCGCGCTCGCGGGCCTGGTGGGCAACCACACCTGGACGGCGTTCGCGCTGATCCTCCTCTTCGTCTTCGCCATGTTCTTCACGGCGCCTCTCTCCTACGCCCTGATGTCCTTCTTCGTCACGGCGATGCTCGGCCTGCTCTACACCCTCCTGAACACCTACAGCCTCGACGTCCTCATCCTGCGCATAGAGGAAACCGCCCTCGGCGCCGCCTGCGGGATCATCGCCGCGGCCCTCGTCCTGCCGGTGCACACCGACCGCCGCACCGACGACCTCCTCGGCACCGTGCTGACCAAGCTCGACGAGGTCGTCGCGGCCTCCGTCGACCAGCTCAGCGGCGGCCCCGCCACCGACCTGCTGGGCCTCTCCCGAGACCTGGACACCGCCCTGGACGAGCTGCGCGCCTCCACCCGGCCGCTGACCCACCCGATCACGCCGCTGCGCGGCCGCCGCCAGACCGTGCGCTACGTGGTCGCCCTCCTGGAGACCAGCGCGTACCACGCCCGCTCCCTCGCGGCCACCGCCGAACTCGTCCCCTACAGCAAGACCATCGCCGCCGACCCCCGCCTGGAACGCGTCGGCCTGCGCATCGCCCACAACATCGAGACCATCACCGCCCACGTACGGGGCGACCGGACCGACGCCGAGGTCAAGTCCGGCGCCACCGTCGTCTCCCTCCTGGAGTCCGACGGCTCCGGCGCGCCCCACCCCAGCACGGTCACCTACCGCGTGCTCCGCCACCTCCAGCGCCTGGACGAGGGCGTGTCCGGTCTGGCGCGGCCGCTGGGGGTGCCGGTGGAAGGGCGGACGGAGAAGCGGAGCAAGAACGCCAACCGCGCCGGCGCCAGGACCGCGCAGAGCTGACCCGGCCGGTATCCCGCCGGCCGGGTCGGACGACGGCGTGCGCGGCTATGGCCGCCGCGTCAGCGCGATGCCCACGGCGCCGACCACACAGGCGACGGCAGCCGCGAGATAGGCCAGGTGATAGCCCCCCAGCCGGGTGTCGCCGGTCGCCGCGACCAGGACCAGGGCCGCGACCCCGGCGCTGGAACCGATCTGCTGCGCGACGACGTTCACCGCTCCGGCGACCGCGTGCTGGTGCGTCGGGACGCCGGTGAGCCCGGCCGTCGTCATCGCGGGGAAGTTCAGCCCCTGACCGAAGCCGCTGATCACCAGTCCGGGCATCACGTGCAACAGGTAGTTGCCCTGCTCCGGGGTGGTCATCCACAGCGCCGTTCCCACGCCGATCAGGATGAGCCCGGTGACCATCAGGGTCCGCGGGCTGTACCGGGTCAGCAGGCGTCCGGTGGCGAAGGTGGCCGTGAGGAAGACCGTCAGCGACATCGGCACCAGGGCGAGACCGGATGCGACCGGGGAGTAGCCCAGCATCCCCTGGAGGTACAGCGGCGTGAAGAACACGATCCCGACCGACGCCGTGTACTGGAGGAACGCCGCCACGGTCGCGATCCGCACCGAGGAGAGCCGGAAGAGGGACAGGGGCAGCAGCGGGTCGGCGGCGCGTCGTTCGCGTACGACGAAGACGACCAGGAAGAGCACCGCGGCGGCGATGACGCCCCATGCCTGCCCCCCGCCCCAGCTCACGCCGACGACGAGCAGTGCGAGGCCGAGGGTGCCGGAGATGGCGCCGGCCATGTCCAGCGGGCCCTTGCGGCCCGCCCCGTCGGGGAGCCCGGCCCGGGTGACGGCGAGCACGAGCACGCCGAGCGCCACCGAGAACCACAGGACCGACCGCCAGCCGAGGAACTCGGTCAGTACGCCGCCGAGCAGCATCCCGCCGCTGAAGCTGGCCGCGCCGACCGCGGCGTACACACCCAGCGCGCGGCTGCGCTCCGCCCCGGCCGGGAACACCTCGGTCAGCAGGGCCAGTGCGGCCGGGCCCGAGAGCGCCGCGCCGATGCCCTGGACCGCCCGCGCGGTGAGCAGCACCGCGCCGTCCGGTGCCACGGCACCGGCCAGCGCCGCCACCGTGAACAGGGCGACACCGACCTCGAAGACCCTCCGCCGGCCGAACACGTCGGCCAGCCGGCCCCCCACGAGCAGGAATCCCGCGAACGTGACGGAGTAGGCGGTCATGACCCACTGGAGCGTGGTTTCGCCCAGGCCGAAGCGTTCTCCGACGGACGGCAGGGCCGCGTTCAGGACGGCCATTCCGCTCAGATCCAGCGCCAGCGCCCCGGCCAGTACCCCGAGCGCCAGCCCCGGCCGGTGCCGCGGCGGCGTTGCGGTGATGGTCATGCGGACCTGCCGGGGAACTCTTCGCCGCGGTCGGCATGCGCCCGGCCGGCACGGCTGACGGGCACCAGCGGGGCCGTGCCTGCCGTGGCCGACAGGTCCCGGCCCCGTGATGATCTTTTGCGCATGGCGGTGTTGCTCCCTCTCCCCAGGTGGGCTGTACACGAACCGCATAAGCCGATCATCGCGCCACACGCAGGTCAACTGTCCGCCTCCGCAATTGGCTGGAAACAGCAGGCAGTTCGCGCACGTCTGGCAGATAGGGGAGCCAGGCCACCCGTTCCGGTGGCACCACTCCCACCCTCACCCGGGTATGAGCCCTTTCGTCAAGAAAGCTGCCTTTGCGGATGTACGCCCGAACCGCCCCGCGTCTTCATACGGGACAGGAGTGAACCGGCCACTTGGGGGGCGAAAACTTGCCACTGCACCTTCCGGCCAACAGATCACTCTTGTCTCACCCATCACAGGGGTGGCAATCTGACGTTCGCCGATCGGGCAAGCACCTCGTAATCCGGCCCACCCGGATAAAACGGACCTTGGCCTCGGTAGGCAGTGGCCGTGCGGGTGAAGAACAACGCGTGTACGCCGCCACGGACAACGCAGTCGCTGATCAACCTGACCAAGAGATGGACCACGTATCCGGCGGAAAGTCTGCCGGGCAGTGCTTCCGAATCAGACAGTGAGCTGATTCGATCCGGATGACTCAACGGGGGCAGCCCAGTGCAATCATTGGTTCTTCGGCAGCTGCGCGTTCACATCCGGGGAAGTACAGGGCGCCGAGCGCCACACGGCCCGCTCTCCTGACACCGCTTCCGCACATTCTTCCAGCTCGCCGTATTCCAGCTCGGCCGACGGGACCGGCACGGCGCCGTGTGCAGCCGGAGCCGGCCCGGTGAGCGCTTCGAGCTGAAGCAACGGTGCGGCCCCGTCAGCAGCTGAACGCGATCGAAACTCCGGTCAGTCGGGGCGATGAAAGCGCGAACCGACCGGTGACCGCCGGCGCGTCGCGCACACCCGATCGCCCAGCCGATCTCCAGAATCCCTGAACCCCTGAACCCCCCGATCATCAGCACGCGACGGCTGATCCGTGTGGCCGGTGGCGGGCCGGGTTCCGCTTCCCGGTGTCGAAAAAACCGCTGCCATGGGCCCACGGGCCCACCCCTGTCCTGCGCAAACACCTCACTCGACACGGCGGAGCGCATCCCCGTGGCGTGGAACAACCCCCTTGCCGAGGAGGCGAAGTGCCCCAAGAGCGCGGAGCGCGCAATGTGCGCGCCGTCACAGATTTCCTGCTCTCGCGCGTCGTTGAACTGCTGGACGTGTCCCAGGACGCGGTGGACCGCTGGGCACCGATGCACCAGTACGGCCTGGACTCGGCGAAGGCGGCGACGCTCGCCGCCTCGCTGACCGAATTCCTCGGCTGGAAAGTCCCGGTCACCTGGATGTGGCAGTACCCGACCGTCGACGAGCTGTCCCGCGCGCTCGTCGAGGGCCCGCAGGCCGCGCAGACCGCCGCCCCGGGCGAGGACCGCCGTCGTACGGCGACGCACGAACCCATCGCGATCGTGGGCATCGGCTGCCGGTTCCCCGGCGGACCGGACCCGTCCGCGTTCTGGCGGCTGCTGTCCGAGGGCCGCGACGCCGTCGGCCCGGTGCCGGCCGCACGGCGCGACCTCCTCAACGACCGGGTGCGGTGGGGCGGGTTCATCGACGGCATCGACCAGTTCGATCCGCTGTTCTTCGGCATCTCCCCCCGGGAAGCGGTCCAGATGGACCCGCAGCAGCGGCTGATCCTGGAGCTGTGCTGGGAGGCGCTGGAGGACGCCGGGGTCGCGCCCGACAGCCTCGTCGGCAGCGACACCGGCGTCTTCATGGCCTCCTGCTGGGGCGACTACGCCGCTCTGGCGCACTACCGCGGCCCCGACAGCCAGATCACCCCGCACACCGCGACCGGCATGCACGACGGCATCATCGCCAACCGCGTCTCCTACGTCCTCGGCCTCCAGGGCCCGAGCATGGCCATCGACGCCGCCTGCGCCGGATCGCTGGTCTCGGTGCACGTGGGATGCCAGTCGATCTGGCTGGGCGAGAGCGATCTGGTGCTGGCCGGCGGCGTGAACCTGAGCTTCGTCTCCGACTACTACACCGCCATGGACGCGATGGGCGCGCTCGCCCCCGACGGCCGCTGCAAGTCGTTCGACGCCCGCGCCGACGGCTACGTCCGCGGTGAGGGCGCCGGCGTCGTCGTACTCGCCCCGCTGAGCGTGGCGCTCGAACGCGACCTGCCGGTGTACTGCCTGATCAAGGGCAGCTCCTCCAACAACGACGGCCTGAGCAACGGCATGACCGCGCCGAACCCCCAGGCGCAGGAGAAGATGCTCCGCACCGCCTACCAACGGGCCGGCATCGCACCGCACCTCGTGGACTACATCGAGTGCCACGGCTCCGCGACGCCCCTCGGCGACCCGATCGAGGCCAACGCCATCGGCGCGGTGCTGGGCGGGGACCGCGCGGAGCCGCTGCGGCTGGGTTCCGTCAAGTCCAACGTCGGGCACCTGGAGGCGGCCGCCGGCATCGTCGGCCTGGTCAAACTCGCGCTGTCGATCCGCAACGGGGTGCTGCCGGCGAGCCTGCACTACACCGCCCCGAACCCGCAGATCATGTTCGACGAGTACCGCCTCGCCGTCCAGGACCGGCTGACGCCGTGGCCGCGGCGGTCCGACGCGCGCCGGGGAGGCGTCAGCTCGTTCGGGTTCGGCGGCGCGATCTGCCACGTCGTCGTCGAGGAACTGCCGCGCCCCGAAAGCTCGCTCCTCCTGCTGTCCGCGGACTCCCGGGAGGCGCTGACCGAGCGGGCCCGGGCGCTGCGCGACGAGACCGACCTGCGCGCGCTCTGTCGCCGGGCGCCCGGCGACGGCGCGTTCCGGCTCGCGGCCACCGCCCGCGACATGGCCGAACTCAGGACGCAGCTGGACACGTTCGGCACCGGCGCGACGGCCGCCGGGCTGAGCGTCGGGGAGAAGACCGGGCGCAGGCCGCGGGTGGCGTTCCTGTTCTCCGGCAACGGTTCGCAGTGGGTGGGCATGGGCCGGCAACTGCTCGCCGGCCTGCCCGTCTTCCGGCGGTCCATGATGAACTCCGACAAGCGGATGCGGGACCTGCTGGGCTTCTCGCTCGTCGACCAGCTCCTCGCGCCGGACGGGCGCCTCGACGACATGGACGTCTTCCAGCCGCTGCTGTTCTCCATGCAGGTCGCGCTGGCCGACGCCTGGCGTTCGCTGGGGGTGGAGCCGGACGTCGTCCTGGGCCAGAGCGTCGGCGAGTTCGCCGCCTCCCACATCGCCGGCGCCCTCGACTTCGCGGACGCCTCCCGCCTGGCCGCCCACCACGGCCGGCTGCTCCAGCAGCTGGCCGTCGGCCGCGGCGACGGCATCGTGGTCATGACCGCCGCGGACGAGGTGAAACAGCACCTGACCGGCCGGCTCACAGTTTCCGGCTACAACGGCCTGAACTCCACCCTGGTCACCGGTACGCCGCAGGAGATCGACGAACTCGTCCAGCGGCTGACCGAAGAAGGCGTCACCAACCACCGGGTGCGGATGGGCCACGCACCGCACTCGCCGCTGGTCGACCACGTCCTCGGCCCGCTCCGGACCGAACTCGACGGCATCAGGCCCCGGACCACGCGCATCCCGATGATCTCGACGGTCACCGGGGAACTCGTCGACGGCGCGGAGCTCGGACCGGACTACTGGGCGGACAACCTGCGCCGGGAGATCCGGATGGTCGACGCCCTGACCACCCTGCGCGACCACGACATCGACGCGGTGGTCGAACTCAGTCCGCACCCGGTCCTGCTCAAGTCGGTCTCGGAGATCCTGCCCGCGGCCACCCTGCCCTCGCTCCGGCGCGGCGCCGACGAGGCCTCGACCCTCCTCGGCTCGCTCGGAGCGCTGTACGCCGCCGGCCACCCCGTCACCTTCAGCCCCTTCCTCGCGGGCGACCGGGGGCGCCACGTCACCCCGAGCCAGGGCGAAGCCGCGGCCGACGAGCAGGTGCATCTCGTCCCCGTCACGGCGCGTACGGCGGCGGCCCTGACCGACACCTGCCGTGAGCTGTCCAACCACGTCGAACGCGACGCGGGCCTGCGGGTCTCCGACCTCGCGTACACGCTCGCGGCCCGGCGCACCCACCACAGCCATCGGATAGCTCTGTTCGCCCGCAACCGTCAGGACGTCCTGGACGGACTCGCCCGGGTCGCCGCCGGTCAGCCGCACCCCGATGTCGTCACGGGCACGGTCGCCGGGAACAGCGACCGGCGGGTGGCGCTGGTGTTCTCCGGCGGCGGTACGCAATGGGTCGGCATGGGCCGGGAACTCATGCGCGCGCACGCCGGTTTCCGCGCGTCGATGGAGGCCTGTGACGCCGCCGTGCGCGCGGCCGGCGGCTGCTCGGTGCTCGACCGGCTCGCCGCCCCGGCCGACGAGGCCGGGTTCGAGGAGATGGACTTCCAGCAGCCGGTGCTCTTCGCTCTGCAGGTCTCGCTGGCGAAGGTCTGGCTCGCACTCGGCATCCGGCCGACCGCCGTCGTCGGGCACAGCCTGGGCGAGGTCGCAGCCGCCTGTGTCGCGGGGACGCTGTCGTTGGACGACGCCGCCCGCGTCGTCGTCGCCCGGTCGCACCTGCTCGAACGGAAAGCGGCCCCCGGCGCCATGATCTCGGTCGACCTGCCGGAGCAGGAGCTGCTGCCGTGGCTCGCCCCGTACGCCGAGCACGCGGCCGTCGCCGTGGTCAACAGCCCCACCAGCGCGGCGGTCTCCGGTTCGCCCGAAGCCGTCCGCGCCCTGGAGGCCGACCTCCGGCAGGCCGGGATCTCGACCAGGAACATCCGGGTCGAACGGCCGGTGCACAGCCCCGGCATGGACCCGCTGATCGAGCCGCTGCGCGAACGCATCGCCGGCATCACCCCGCTGACCGGCACCATCGACTTCTGCTCCACGGCACTGGCCGATACGGTGAACCCGGTCACCGACGTCGACTACTGGGCGCACAACCTGCGCAACCAGGTCCGGTTCGCCGAGACGATCGGTGCGCTGGTCGACGACGGGGTCGGCACCTTCATCGAGATCGGCCCGCACGAGACGCTGCGCGGCGCGGTCGAGGAGATCGCGCTGTCCCGTGGCGCCGAGGTGCACGCGGTCAACTCCCTGCGGCGCGAGGAAAGCGACGTCCGCTGCCTGCTGGGCGCCGCCGCGTCGTTGTACGTCAGGGGCCTGCCGCTGACCTTCGACTCGCTGTTCGCCGATGACGTCGAGGTCGTGGAGACCCCGCTCGTACAGTGGCAGAAGGAACGTTACTGGCTGGACACCGAACCGCGCCGTCCAGCTGCCCCGGCCCCGGCCTCCGCCGCCGCCCCTGCCGCCGGAACCGTGGCCGTGGCCGAGCCGGTGCGGAGCGAGCCCGCGGAGAACGGGACGGCGGGCAAGCCGGTGGAGGACATCGTCCTCGCCGAACTCGCCGACGGGCTGGGCGTGCCGGTGAGCAGGTTCGACGAGAACGCCAGCCTCCGCGACTTCGGCCTGGACTCCATGCTGGCGATCCGCCTTGTGAACAGGATGCAGGCGCTGTTCGGGCACCGGGTGTCGCCGGTGGTGTTCCTGGACGGCCGGACGATAGCCGAGGTCGTCGCCCACTTCGCCGGGATCGTCGGTGGGAATGCGACCGCCACGGCGCAGCCGGCACCGGTCGCGCGGGCGAAGCCGGCCCCGGCGCCCGAACCGGTGCCCCAGGCGGTGGCCGAGCCGGCGCCCAGGACCACGTCGCCCCAGGCGTTCCTCGACGACCTGTCCGAGCTGGACGCCGAGGAGCTGGTGGAGGAACTGGCCGCGCGCGGGTTGCTGGAACCCACCGACTCCCCGCCGTTGGACCAGCTGCGCGCCGACGGCCTCGGCCTCGAACTGGCGCCGGCGTCGCACGGCCAGGCCTCGCTGTGGTTCATGCAGATGGTCGCGCCGGACGCCGTGCCCTACAACTTCATGGTGGCCGCCCGGATCCGGGCCGAGGTCGACGAGAAGGCGCTCGACCGTGCCGTACAGGCGGTGCTGGAGCGGCACCCCGCGCTGCGCACGGTCTTCGTGGAGGCCGGCGGCCGCCCGTACCAGGTCATCCTGGACGAACCGGTCTACGAGTTCCTCGTGGTGGACAGCACGGACCAGGACGACGAACAGGCCCGCGAGGAACTGGCCCGGTACGGGCACCTGCCGCTCGACATGGACAACGGGCCGCTGGTGCGGGTCGTCCTCATGACGCGCGGGCCGGCCGACCACTACCTGCTGGTGCTCGTGCACCACATCGCGTCGGACGCGGCCTCGGCCGACGTGATGATCCGCGAACTCCAGGAGTACTACGAGGAAGCCGACCCCGCCGGCAGCGCGCCGGCCGCCCCGTACACGGACTTCGTCGAGTGGGAGCGGCAGTGGCTGGACAGCCCGGCGGCCGACGCGGCACTGGACTGGTGGTCGCGGAAGCTGGCCGACCCGCCGGCCCACCTCGACCTGTCCACCAAGGAGCGGCCCCCGGGCGTCACCTACGAAGGCCGCGACCTCACATTCCGCTGGAGCGCCGAAGAGACGCGCCTGCTGCGGGAGTTCGCGGTACGCGAAGGGGTGTCGATCAGCACCGTCGTGCTGGCCGGATTCTTCGCCACGCTCAACCGCGCGGCCGGGACCGAGGACTCCGTGCTGGCCACCGCCATCGCCCAACGCGCCGAGCCGGGCTGGGAGACCGCCATCGGCTACTACCTGAACACGGTGCTGGTACGGGCGAAGCCCACCGGCGACCGCAGCTTCCGCGACCTGCTGCGCGAGGTCCACGCCTTCTCGCTCGGCCTGCTGGAGCACATGAACTACCCCCTCGACCTGCTGGCGTCCCAGCTGAAGCCGCCGCGGGCCGAGGGCCGCTCCCCGTGGTTCGACGTGGTCGTGAACTGGCTGTCCTCGGACGCCTTCCCCCGGTCCGTCAAGCTCTTCCACGGCATCGGCGACACCATCACGCCCGACGGCGCCCTGCCGCTGGAACCGCTCCAGGTACGCAGGCACCTCGCCAAATTCGACCTGGAGATCTCGATGGCCGACATCGACGGCGAGGTCGCCGGCCACGTCCAGTACAAACCGAGCTACCTGGAAAGGCAGACCGTGACGGCACTGCTCGCGCACTACCGCACCGTGCTCTTCGACTCGATCGCCCACCCAGACCTGGCACTCCAGGACATCGCGCTGAGCGGACGCCCCGAGGAGACGGACCGGTGACCGAAACCCTGCACTCCGAGTTCATCGAGCGAGCGGTCAAGAACCCCGACGCGACCGCGGTCTACTCCGACGCCGGCGTCCTGAGTTACGGCGAGCTCGACGAGCGGTCCCGTGTGCTGGCCGAGCGGCTCGTCGCCGACGGCGCCGGGCCCGGTGTCCCGGTCGGCATCTGCGTCGAGCGCACCCCCGACCTGCTCATCGGCATCCTTGCCGTGCTGCGCGCCGGCTCCTGCTACGTACCGCTGGACCCGAACTATCCGGCCGAGCGGCTGACCTTCATGGTCCGGGACAGCGGAACCCGCCTGCTGCTGACCACGCCCGCGTCCCGGGCCAACTGCCCGGCCGGCCCGACCGTGGTCGTGCTGGACGGGACGGTGACGACCGAGCCCGGCGAGCAGCCCGTGCCGGTCGTGCCCGGCGACACCGCGTACATCATCTACACGTCGGGATCCACCGGCCTGCCGAAGGGCGTGGCCATCCATCACAGCGGCTGTGTCGCCATGCTGTCCGAGATGGACCGGATCTTCGAAGGCTGCGACCTGAGCGGTGTCTCGGCGGCCAGTTCGGTCTGCTTCGACATGTCCGTGATGGAGATCTTCGCCGCGCTGTGCCGCGGCGGCGCCGTCGTGCTCGTGGAAAGCGCCGTCCACCTGCCGGAGAGCCGGTACGCCGACAGGATCACCCACCTCAACGTCGTCCCGTCGGTGATGAACGGCCTGCTCGACGCCGGGTATCTGCCGCCGAACGTCCGCACGGTCGTGTTCGGCGGTGAGCCCCTGCGGCGCAAGCTGGTGGACCGGACGTACCGGGAGACCAGCGCCGACCGGGTCTTCAACGCCTACGGCCCCACCGAGGGCACCGTCTTCTGCTCGTACGGTCTGGTGCCGCGGGACGGGACCGGCGAGCCGACGATCGGCCCGCCGTCGGCCCACGCCCGTGCCTATGTGCTCGACGAGGACCTGAAACGGCTGCCGGCCGGCGAGCCCGGTGAGCTCTACATCGGCGGTGCCGGCCTGGCCCACGGCTACGTCAACCGGCCGCGTACCACGGCCGAACGGTTCGTGCCGGACCCGTTCGTGGACGGCGCCCGCATGTACCGCACCGGGGACGTCGTCACGCTCACCGCCGACGGCGAACTCCAGTTCGGCGGGCGCACCGACCACCAGGTCAAGCTGCGCGGCTACCGCATCGAGCTGGAAGAGGTCGAGGCCCGGCTGACCGGCTGCCCCGAGGTGCGCGAAGCCGCCGCCGTCGTACGGGGCAACCGGCTCATCGGCTACGTCGTGCCCGAGGGCGACACCCCGGACGCCGCCCGGGTGGACGCCGCGCTCCAGAGCACCATCACCGGCAGGCTCGCCACCGAGCTGCCCGACTACATGGTGCCGGGCACGATCGTGTTCCTGCCCGCGCTGCCGCTGGCCCCGGGCGGCAAGCTCGACCGGGCCGCGCTGCCCGAACCGCCGGCCGCCGACTCCGACGCGCCCCTGACGGCCGCCAGTACGCCGACCGAGGTGGCGGTGTCGGAGATCTGGGGCCAGCTGCTCCACCTCGAACCGGCGAGCATCGACGTCCGGGCCGCCTTCTACGACCTGGGCGGCGACTCGCTGCTGCTCGTCCGCCTCGCCCGGCTGATGACCCGGCGGTTCGACCGCCGTGTCCGCGTGCCCGACCTGTTCAGCTTCCGTGACATCTCCTCCCTCGCCCGCTGGCTCGACGAGGAGAGCGGCGCCACCCCCGAGGTGGTCGAGTCCGCCCGCCGCCGCGCGGGCGCCCGCCGTGCCGCGCTGCGCGGCCGCGCCTCCAGCGGCAACTGAGCCACCGCCCAACTCAACCCGAAGCAGGAGCCTTTCCATGACCGAAAGTCCCGAGCAGGACTACGACCCGGGCGATGTGGCCGTCATCGGCATGTCCCTGCGGGCGCCCGGCGCCCGTACCAAGGAGCAGTTCTGGGACAACCTCGTGCACGGCAGGGAAACGGTGTCGTTCCTGGAGAAGGACGACATCCACGTCGACGAGACCCTGATCCACAGCCCGTTCTACGTGCGGGCCTGCGGCGTCCTCGACACGTACGACAAGTTCGACCCGTCGGTGTTCGGTATCAGCGACCGGATGGCGGCCGCGATGACCCCCGAGAACCGGCTCTTCCTGGAGAGCGCGTGGGAGACGCTCGAGGACGGCGGCTACGACCCGGACCGGATCAATGCCGAGATCGGCATGTACGGCGCCAACAACCCGCAGACCGCCGCCCTGTACAGCTCTCCGCCGGACCGCGTGTCGGTCGGCCCCGAGGCGATCGAGGCGAGCCTCGCCTGGTCGCCGGACACCATGACGTCCAACGCCCTGTACTACATGGGCCTGACCGGTGAGGCCGTCACCGTCGCCGCGGTCTGCGCGGGCTTCCACTACGCGGTGCACCTGGCCTGCCAGTCGCTGCTGCTCGGCCAGACCGACATGGCGATCGCCGGCGGCTCGATGGTCCGCCTGCCGCATCCCCGCGGTCACCTGTGGGAGGAGAACCGCATCCTGTCGAAGGACGGCCACTGCCGCCCGTTCGACGCCAACGGAACCGGCACCGCGCTCTCCAGCGGCGTCGTCACGGTGCTGCTCAAGCCGCTCGGCCAGGCCGTCGCCGACCGCGACCACATCTACGCCGTGGTCAAGGGCTCGGCCGTCAACAACAACGGCATCAGTGTGATGGCCTACGGTCTGGCCCAGCCCGAGCGGATGAGCGCGTGCATCGCCAACGCCATGGAGGTCGGCGGTGTCACCCCGGACACCGTCTCCATGTACGAGGCCAACGGACTCGGCATGCCGATGACCGACGAGCTCGAAGTGCACGCGGCGAGCATGGCGTTCGGCAAGCAGACCACCACCACCTCGATCGGCGGCGTCAAGGGCAACGTGGGCCACGGCGGCGTGGTCTCCGGCGGCTTCGGCGCGATCAAGGCCGCGATGTCGCTGTACCACAAGACGCTGCCGGCGACGATCAACCTGACCGAGGTCAACGCGGACCTCGACCTGCCGAGCACCCCGTTCGTGCCGCAGCTGGAGACGGCGGACTGGGAGACGGAGTCCGGCATCCGCCGCGCGGGCATCACCTCGATCGGCGGCGGTGGCTACAACGCGCACCTGGTGCTGGAGGAGCCGCCGGCCGTCGCCGAGCGCGCCCCCGAGGCCGTCGGCACACCGCGCCTGGCCACGCTCTCCGCTCTGGACGACGAGGCGCTGGCCCGCCAGCGCGCGCGGCTGAAGGACTGGCTGACCGCCAACCCCGGCCTGCGCCTGGACGACATCTGCTTCAGCCTCACCATGGGCCGCAAGGTGATGGACCGCCGGTGGGCCGCCGTGGTCCGCAGCCGTGCGGAGCTGATCGAAGCGCTGTCCGACGGGCCCTCCCGCGGCCTGGCCGTCACGACCGGCAACGCGCCGCAGGTGGACGTGGAGTCCTTCCAGCGCAACGACAACGGCATCGTGCAGAACGGAACGGACGCACAGGCGCTGTCCGAGCTGGCCGCCGCCTGGGTGAACGGCCAGCGGGTGGACTTCGGCTCGCTGCACCGCGGGGAGGCCAGCCACCGCGTGCCGCTGCCCACCTACCCGTTCCAGCCGCGCCGGTTCTGGCGTACGGACTGGTGACCGTGAGCACACCGGCACTGGACACCCTGGACCTGGGCGACCCGAACACGTTCGCGCGCCACGATCTCGACGCGTTCTGGCGCACCCTGCGGGACACCGCCCCCGTGTACTGGAACCCGCCGGCCGACGGCCGCCGGGGGTTCTGGGTGCTCTCCCGTTACGACGACATCATGGCCACCTACCGGGACGACGAGCACTTCACGTCCGAGCGCGGCAACGTGCTGGTCACGCTGCTGAGCGGTGGCGACGCCGGGGCCGGCCGGATGCTGGCCGTCACCGACGGGCACCGGCACCACGAGCTCCGCAAGATCCTCCAGCGGGTGCTCTCGCCGAGGGTGCTCCGCGAGGTGGCGGCGGCGGTGCGGGCCAACACCCGGCAGTGGATCCGCGAGGCGGTCGAGTCGGGCGGCTGCGACTTCGCCGAGCGGATCGCCAGCCGGATTCCGATGACCACCATCTCGAATCTTCTCGGCGTGCCCGAGGAGGACCGGGACTTCCTGCTCGGCCTGACCAAGACGGCGCTCTCGACGGACGACGAGGACGTCGACGAGGTCGACTCCGAGATGGCCCGCAACGAGATCCTGCTGTACTTCATGGACATGGTCGAGGAGCGGCGTGCGGCGCCGGGCGACGACGTGATCAGCATGCTGGTCGGCAGCTCCATCGACGGTGTGCCGCTGTCCGACGAGGACATCGTGCTCAACTGCTACAGCCTGATCGTCGGCGGTGACGAGACCAGCCGGCTGACGATGATCGACTGTGTCCACACGCTCGCGGCGCAGCCCGAGCAGTGGCGGCGGCTCAAGCACGGTGAGGTCACGATCGACACCGCGGTGGACGAGGTGCTGCGCTGGGCGTCGCCCACCATGCACTTCGGGCGCACGGTCGTCCGCGAGACCGAGCTGCACGGCGTACCGCTGCGGCCGGGCGAGATCGTCACCCTCTGGCACGCCTCCGGCAACCGGGACGAGCGGATCTTCGACCGGCCCGGGACGTTCGACCTCGGCCGCACCCCCAACAAGCACCTCGCCTTCGGCTACGGCCCGCACTTCTGCATCGGCTCGTACCTGGCCAAGGTGGAGATCTCCGAACTGCTCATGGCATTGCGGGACTTCACGACCGGGTTCGAGCAGACCGGTGAGGCGCTGCGCATCCGGTCCAACTTCCTGACCGGGTTGTCCACCCTGCCGGTGCGGTTCCGGCCCGACCCCTCCGGGATGAAGGAGACCGACCGATGAGCGGCCGGGACGGCGCCCCCGCCCGCGTCGCACAGCACCTCATGACGCCGACGGCCCGACTCGCCGCGTAACCCGACCAGCCACGTGACCGACCGCCCACCCGCATACCGGCCTTGGCCGGACCGGCCGCCGAGCCGAGGGCCTGCCCGTGGGCCCGGCCGCACCGGGCGGCGACGAACCGCAGGCAAGAAGGTGCCGGTGCCGGGCACCGGAGCGGCCTCCGGCTGTTCCGGTGCCGCGGTGTGGCGCCCTCCACCCGTACCGAACAGATACCCGACCAGCGACTGCCGGGAGCGCGAGTGAACATCTACATATCAGGACAAGGGGCATTCGCGGTGCAGGTCGCGGACGCCCTGTGGGACGAAGGACACAAGATCGCGGGCGTGGCCGCTCCCCGGTTGCGCAAGGGGCACTCCGACGAGGGCAACGCGATGTCCTGGGACCGCCTGCGCTCCTGGGCGTTCCCCCGGGACGTCCCCTGGACGGATTCGGCCGAGCTGCGCGCGATGCACGTCCCGGACGGCGTGGACGTCATCGTCGCCGCGCATTCGCACGCCTTCATCGGCCGCCGGACGCGCGCCAGGGCCACCGTCGCGGCCATCGGCTACCACCCCAGCCTGCTGCCGCTGCACCGCGGCCGGGACGCGATCCGATGGACGATCCGCGACGGTGACAAGGTGACCGGCGGGAGCGTCTACCACCTCACCGAACGTACCGACGCCGGCCCGATCGCCGCGCAGGAGCACCTGTTCGTTCCCCCGGGCGCGACCGTACAGAGCCTGTGGCGCGAGCACCTGGCCCCGCTCGGCGTACGGCTGCTGGTACGGGTGGTCGCCGACCTCGCCGAGGGCAGGCGGATCGAGGTCCCGCAGGACGAGAAGCTGGCGACCTGGGAACCCGCGATGGACGCGCCACCGCTGTTCAAGCCCGAACTCATCGCACTGCCGGGAACGGAGCTCGTCGACGGCAGCAAGTGGGCGCTTCACGCGCGGTGAGGAGGCGGCGCGGTGCCGACCGCGTCGAAGACCGGCGGACCACCGGTCCGGGCCCGTTCACGACGGGCGGGCCCGACCCGGGCCGCGGCTCCCGCACCCCTGTGACTCGGCCGGTTGTTCGGCGTGTGTTTGTTCAGCGCGGCGTCCTGACACTGAACAACGCGTCGCGGCTATACCGGACCCTCGACAGGCCGCCTCGTCGCGGTGACGCGGCGAGGAACCGATCGGGGCGGTGTGCGGCGGGTATCGGTGCGCCGCTCCTCCGGCGATGTTGGGGAGGGCTTCATGAGATTCGTCAGGACCGGGGTCGCGGCAGCGGCCGTCCTGGTCGTCGCCGTCGCGGTGCCCGCAGCCGGCCGGGCCGGTGACGGTGCGCAGAAGACCGCGCCACAGCCCCGAACGCTCACCGCGGCCGAGGTGCAGGCCGGGAAACGCCCCTGCGGTCTTTCGGTCGATCAGCCGGGAGGTACCGGTGCCCCGGCCTGGGTCTACTGGAACAACTGCTGGGCGGACAATCACGGCCTGAGCGAGACCCCGGTCTTCTCGAACGGCAAGGGAAACACCTACACCTACGTCCGGGTCTGCCAGTACATCGCACCCGGCCACACCGAGGGCTGGTATTTCCCCGCAGGCTCCTATCCACCGGAACCTACGAGTGTCACCGGGGTCACCTACTGCAAGTAGGAAGCCACGACGGTTTCGAGAAATTCCTTGCGCCCGGGCCGGGGCCCGGGCGCAAGGGGCGCGGTGGACTCGCGAAGCGTTACTCGCGGACCCTCGCCTGCGGTATCGGCCGTACGGTCATCGCGGACGCGGACGCGCCCGGACCGCCGTTGTCGCATCCGTAGAAACCGGGCGACAGGACCGCCATCTTCTGCAGGCAATTGCCGAGCGCGGCCTGACCGTAGGCGTTGGGGTGCGCGTCTTCCTGGACGTGCCCCTGGAAGAAGGAAATGTCGCGGGCCCATTCACTGACGGTGTCGCCGGGTCGCTGCTCGTCGGCCTGGCGGGTGTCCCGTCCGCACACCTCCCGGCGCTCCAGGGCATCGCGCAGGTCGAGGAATTCCACGTTGTTCTCCCGGGCGACCTGCCGCAGGCTCTCTGATATCTGCGGGATCAGCCGGTCGCGGGCCCAGTCCTCGTCGGCGCCGTAGAACGGACAGCCGCGCCGGAGCGAGCCGGGAGGAGCGGGGAAGCGGGATTCGCTGCCGCGCGGCAGGGGCGAGGGGTAGGACTGCAGAATGATCCGGTAGCCGCTCTGGGTCCCCATCACGGTGCGGATGTCGGCGATGGTCGCGGCGATACCGTCCCGTACGCCGGCGAGTTTGCGGTCGATATTCGGCTGGTGCAGGCCGTTGCACGGACCTTGTCCGGTCATGTAGCGCGTCACGCAGTCCGTGATGATGCCGGTGAAGTCCAGGTCGTTGCCGCCGATGGACAGCACGATGTACTTCACCTGGGCCTGGGCGGCGATATTGGCGAGCTGTTCGACCTGCGGCGGTTCTCCTTTGAAGGACGTGTTGCGTACGTGGGTGGTCTCGGCGCCGGAACAGGCCAGGTTGATGCGCGTGGTGACCGGGAGACCGGAACTCCTGGCTTCGATCTCGGCGGTGTCGGAGCGGTGGCACCCGTTGCCGCCGTCGGCGGTGGTGCCGCCGTAGATCCTGGCCGGGTCGTAGTCGCAGGACAGCACGGTGCAGGTGGCCGCCCGGTCGGACTCGTTGCGCGTCAGGTCCCCGGTGGGCGAGTTGCCGTGCCAACGGCCGCCCTCGCCGGAGATGTAGCTGTCGCCCATGGCCACCGCGACGGTCTCGCCCGGCGGCAGTCTGCGCGGCGCGTCCTTCAGCCGGACGGAGGAGATCCTGTCGTTCATCTTCAGCCCGACGTTGACGACCCGGTCGCCGTAGTAGTCCTCGGACAGGCCGCGGAAGTCGGTGGCCTGGTAGGCCGTGACCTGTGTGCAGTTGTTGTACATGACGAAGGAGGTCGTCGTCGTGCTGGCGGTGTAGCCCAGGTCCCGGATGCCGTATCCGCTGGCGTCGCAGGAGCCGTCGCTGCTGCTGTAGACCTCCCAGTTGCCGCGCAGTTGCTCGTGCTCGTAGACCTTCAGCAGCAGAGTACGGGCCTGCTGGGCCTCGGCCAGCGGCTTCTCGGCGCGCTGTCCGCAGGTGCGCGAGACGACGCGGGAGAACCGTTGTCCTGGCTGGACCGGGTCGAGGACGGTCAGGCAGTCCTTGGCGGACATCTTGGGCCGGGGCACCTCGGACCGGGGGCCCGGGGTCCGAGGGCCCGGGGGTGTCGTCGGCGCTGTTGCCGGCACGGCGGCTGTTGAGGCGATGGCCGTACGGGGCGAGGCGGGTGCCGTCTCGGCGGCGTTCGCCGTGGCGGTCAGCGCCGCCCCGGGGAATGCCACGGCCGCGACGACGGCCGCGGTGCGTCTGAGAGAGCGCATGGAAGGACAGTCCTTTCCCGTGTGGAAGAACGACACATTCCTGGTGGGCCGGGCTCCTGCCGGCCCGGCCCCTCTCCCGGGCCGGGCCGTACCGTCGCCCGGGCCAGGACAGTGGCGCACCGTCGTCTGCCGCGTCCCGACCAGTTCTCGCCTGCGCAGCCGCCGATGGGCGCTTCGTGTGTGCCGGGTATACCGGAGACGCGTTGTTCAGGGTCAGGGCGCCGTACTCAACAAACACACACCGAACAATGAGGCGAGCGGGCCGCGAAAGGGGATGCCGTGGGTCAGCCCTGGTCCCGGTGGCCGGTGGCAGGTTCCGTGCACGGTGGTGTGTAGGCGACCCCAGGGAAGTACTGGTCCCACTGGGCACGGGTGATGACCGGGTGGACGGTACGGCAGATACGGGCGGTGACGCGGTCGAGGTCGGTGTCCCACAGCCGGACGGAGCCGTCTGCGTCCGTGGTGGCGAGGGCGGTCCCGCGGGGGTGGAAGGCCACCGAGTAGATCTTGGCGGTGTGCCCGGTGAGCCGCGCTGCCTCCGTGGGGTGCCGTGGGTCGGCGGTATCCCATAGACGGACGATCTGGTCGTTGCCCGCGCTGGCGAGGCTGCTGCCATCGGGGGTGAAGGCGGCGTCCTGGAGGGTGGCGGTGTGCGCGCGCAGCACCGACAGCTCGCGGGCCGATCCTGCCGGGGTCACGGTGCGCAGTCTGACGGTGCGGTCCGCGCTGTAGCTCACCATGAGGTCGCCGTGTGCGACGAAGGCCAGTCCGGTGATGTCGGTGTGGCCGGTCATGCTGCGCAGCTTCTTGGGGTTCCGGGGGTCGGTGACGTTCCAGAGCCGGACGGTGGGGTCGACGCCGCTGGCGGCCAGGACCGTACCGCCGGGGTGGAAGCTCACCGCCATGAGGGAACCGGTGCGGCTGGGGATGGCGGCCAGGCGGCGGGCCCGTGCCGGGTGGGTGAGGTCCCACAGGCGGATGGTCTGGTCCGTGCCGGCACTGGCCAGGAGGTGGCCCCGGGGGTGGAAGGCGACCGACATGACACCGGAACCCGGGCCTCCAGGTGTACCGGCGGGTCCGGGGAGGGTAGCGATGCGCTCGGGGCGGCGGGGGTCACTGATGTCCCATAGCTGAATGGTGTGCGCCGCGCCGCCTGTGGCGAGCATCCGGCCGTCGGGGCTGAACGCCACCGTATGGACGGCCTCACCATCGCCGGTGAGGGTGGCGATGCGGGAGGGCGCGGCGGGATCGGTGACGTTCCAGAGCCGGACCGTGCGGTCGGCGCTCCCGGTCGCCAGAATCCGTCCGTCGGGGCTGAAGGCCACGCTGTAGACGATCCCGGTGTGGCGTGCGGTCAGGGCGCGCAGGTCCTCCAGGCGGACGCTGTAGTCGTCACTGGCGGTGGCCAGCGTGGTGCCGTCCGGGCTGAACGCGGCCGAGGAGACCATGTCGGTGTGACCGGTGAGGACGGTCAGCGGCGTCGGGGGGCCGCCCGGCCCGGCGGTGAGCCAGATCCGTGTCGTGTCGTCCGTGCTGGCGCTGGCCAACGTAGCGCTGTCGGGGCTGAACGCGAGCGCGTTGATGACGTCGGTGTGGCCGGCGAGCGACGCGGTACGCGGGCGGGGCGGCCGGCGCGGCGGGAGGTCCCACAGCTGGATGGTCCGGCCGCTCCCGGCGGTGGCCAGCGTCTTGCCGTCGGGGCTGAAGGCCGTCGCATAGCCCGCCGACGTCAGGGTGGTGAGGTGACGGGGGTCAGCGGGGCGTGCGACGTCCCACAGGTGGGTCGTGGCGTCGTAGTCGGCCGAGGCGAGCGTCGTGCCGTCAGGGCTGAAGGCCACGGAACTGACGTTGTCGCGATGGTTTCTCAGTACGGCCAGCGCGCGGGGCCTGCGGGGATCGGCCACGTCCCAGAGCCGGGCCGTCCCGTCCTGGCCTCCTGTGGCCAGCACCGAGCCCGTGGGGTGGAAGGCCAGCGCGCTGATGTCCGCCGAGTGGCCCGTGACGGCGGACAGCCGACGGGGCCGTTCCGGGTCGGTGACGTCCCACAGACGGATCGTCCGGTCCCAGCCGACGGTGGCCAGTAGGCGGCCGTCCGCGCGGAAGGCGGCGGCCTGGACGGTGGCGGTGTGCCCTCTCAGGGTCGACAGTTCCCGGGGGCGGTGCCGGTCCCTGACGTCCCACAGCTTGATGGTCCGGTCCATGCTGGTGGTCGCGACCACGGTGCCGTCGGGTCGGAAGGCCGCGTGGGTGGTGCCGCGGTGGTGCCCGGTCAGCCGGGCCGTGTACGGCTGGGAGGAGGTGCTGAGCACACTGTCGCGCGTCTCGGCCTGGGGTGCCAGCCGGTGGGCGGCGAGCCGTAGCTGCGCCGCCAGGGCCGGGTCCCGCACCTGGAGAGCGGCGGCCTGGGCCACCGCCTTGCGGGCCAGCGCACTGTTGCGCTCCTCGGTCGCCCGGCGTTCGGCGCCCACCGTGTAGAGCGCGGCGGCGGCGGACAGCACCACGGACACGGCGAGCAGCGCGACCAGTCGGCGCAGCCGGCGGGCGCGGCGGCGGACCGCTGCGTGCTCCGCGGCCTCGGCGGCCAGACCGGCGTCCAAGAACGCCCGCTCGCGTGCGGTCAGGGTGGTCTCGTCCTGTTGCAGGAGGCCCTTGGCCAGGGCGAGACGGGTGCCCCGGTACAGGGCGCCGGGGTCGCGGCCGAGCGCCTCCCATTCCTGGGCGGCCTCGGTGAGCTGGCGGTGCAGGCGCAGCCGGTCGCGGTCCTCGGCCAGCCACCGGCGCAGACGGGGCCAGCTGCGGATCAGTGCCTCGTGGGTGATCTCCACGTGGCCGCGGTCCAGGGTGAGCAGCCGGGCGCGGGCCGCACGGTCCAGGACGGCCGTGAGGTCCGCGGTTTCGTCGAGTTCACCGCGCGGGATACGGCGTTTGGTGTCCTCGGTGCCCTCGCCCAGAGCGGTCATCCGTAGGAACAGGTGGCGGGCCAGGCCCTGTTGGCGGTCGGTGAGGGCTGTGTAGAAGGCCTCCGCGCTTTGCGAGAGAGCGCCGTCGAGCCCGCCGACCGCGTGGAAGCCGGCTAGCGTCAGCGTGGTGCCCTGCCGGCGTCGCCAGGTCTCCAGCAGAGCGTGGGACAGCAGCGGTAGCATGCCCACCTGCCCGTGGACCTGCGCGGTCAGCGCCGCCAGGAGCGCTCCCTCCACCCGGCACCCGGCGCGGACGGCCGGCTGGACGATGGCCCGGTGCAGCTCGCAGCTGGTCATCGGCCCCAGCGTGACCTGCGCGTCACGCAACGCCTCCACCAGCTGCGCGTGCTGGGTGCAGTGCGGGTAGAAGTCGGCGCGTACGCCCAGCACCACCCGGCAGCGGCTGTTGGGGGCCTGTGCCGCGGTGACCAGCGCGGTGACGAAGGCCGTACGCTCCCGCTCGCTTCCGCAGACGGTGAAGACTTCCTCGAACTGGTCCACCACCACGACGACCTCTGCGTCGTCCGAGGTCAGGACCGCGATCTGGCGCAGTACCCGGTTCAGTTCCGCGTGGTCGGCCAAGAGATCGCCGCGCAGCCGGCCCGGGGCGCGGCCTGTGTGCGGCGCCAGGTGGATCGCGCATTCCTCCAGCGGATGTCCCCCGGGCGTGAAGAACAAGGGGATGCGGTGTGTGTTCCGAGTACGCAGGCGCGGCAGGAGGCCCGCCCGCAACAGCGAGGATTTGCCCGCTCCCGAGGCTCCGAAGAGAGCCACGAACCGCTGCCTTTCCAGGCGCGTGGCCAATTCCCCGACCAGGCGCTCGCGGCCGAAGAACCAGTCGGCGTCCTGCGGCCGGAAGGCCGCCAGCCCCGCGTACGGCGCACGCTCCCCCTCCTTCGCGCCAGCTCTCTCCGGCACTGCCGCCTCGGCGGCGAGTTCGGCCGCCACCTCCCGCCAGCGCCGCTCCCACTGCCGGGCGTCGCCGCCACAGGCGCGCACATACGCCGACACCACCGCCAGGCTGGGCAGTTGCCGCCCCGCGGCGGCTCCGGACAGGGCCGCTGCCGAGTAGTGCGCGCGCTCCGCCAGCACCCGGTACGTGGGACTGCCGGCCTGAGCCCGCAGCCGCCGCAGGTCCGCGGCGAGCCGCAGCAGCGGGCTGTCCCCCGGGTCCAGAGGGCGCTCCGCGCGAGGCATCACCTCACCTCCCCAAGCCCCGCATTGTTCAGCATCGGTTTGTCCGTCACCAGCTACCGGACGCTGAACAACACGTACTGGCATGGCCGGCAGCACCGGCCGAGCCGCGGAAGGCGCGCGGAACACCGGCCGACGCTGCGGCTACTCCCCCGCGTCGGGATTGGCGATGCGCAGGAGCAGGGCGTGCAGCGTCTCGCGCTCCTGCGGTGACAACGGGCCGGCCAGCTGGTCGGTGACGTGGCGGCTCGACTCGTCGGCGTCCCTCAGGAACGTCTGGCCGGCCCGGGTGAGGGCGACGACGCGGCTGCGCCGGTCACCGGGCGCGGGGCGCCGCTCGACGAGTTCCTTGCGTTCGAGGTCGTCCACGAGGCCGACGATGGCACTGGGGTCGTACCCGAGGCGTTCGCTGAGCTCACGCTGCAAAGAGCCCTCGGTGGTGGCGAGGTAGCGCAGCAGCGCGTAGTGGCGCAGCCGCAGGCCGGACTCCTGGAGGGCCGCGTTGAACAGCTGCCCGGAGCGGAGTCCGATCCGGTAGAGCAGATAGCCGGTGTCGGAGTGCAGGCCCCGCATCCAGGGCTCGTCGGCGTCAACGGGCTCTGCTCGTACGGGGGTTGTCTGGGCGGTGATGGTGAGCTCCCTGGTCCGGGCCCCTCGGTCGGGGCGGTGACGCTGCCGGTACCAGCATGCCGCACCCTCGTCGCGCTCAACAACTATTGACGACAACAATGATTGGTCTTAGCTTCCATTACGTCGTCCGGCGCCGGCCGAGCGCGAGACGCCCCGGCGTGCGACAGCCCCCGCGGACGCCTCATCTCCACGCGCCCCGTCCCTGCTGAAAGGACCGTGCAGTGCCGAACCCTTCACCCTCGAACACCCCCGCTTCCCACCCCGTCGACCTGACCGGAAAGGTCGCCGTGGTCACCGGCTCCGGCCGCGGCCTGGGGCTGGCCTACGCCGCCGCGCTCGCCCGGGCCGGTGCCGCCGTCGTCGTCAACGACATCGACGAGGAGGCGGCCGGACACGCCGCGAAAACCCTCACCGAGGCGGGGGGCCGGGCCGTGGCCGAGGCGGTCGCGGTCGGCACGGGCGAGGCCGCCGACCGGCTCGTCGCCCGTGCCGTCGCGGAGTTCGGGCGCCTCGACGTCATGGTGACCAACGCCGGCATCCTGCGGGACCGGGTGCTGTGGAAGATGTCCGACGACGATTTCGACGCCGTCGTGACCACCCACCTGAGGGGCACCTTCACCTGCGCCCGAGCCGCCGCCGTACGCATGCGCGAGCAGGGCGACGGCGGCAGCCTGATCCTCGTCGGCTCGCCGGCGGGCCAGCGCGGCAACTTCGGGCAGACCAACTACGCCGCCGCCAAGGCCGGGATCGCCGCCCTGGCCCGCACCTGGTCGATGGAGCTGGCCAGGGCGCGGATCACGGTCAACGCGATCGTGCCGGTCGCGGCGACCGCGATGACCGAGACCATCCCCGCGTTCGCGCCGTACGTGGCGGCCCTGAAGCAGGGGCGGCCGCTGCCGGACGCGCTGCGCAAGGGCGAGGGCTTCGGCACCGCCGAGGACTGCGCCGCGCTCGTCCCGTTCCTCGCCTCCGACGCCGCCCGGGACGTGACCGGCCAGTGCGTCGGCATCGGCGGCGACCGGCTCACGCTGTGGTCGCACCCGCAGGAGGTCACAGCGGCGTACGCGGACGGCGGCTGGAGTCCCGACGGCATCGCCGCGGTCTGGCCCACCACCCTCGGTGCCGAGCCGCAGACCGTCGGCATCCCTGCTCCCCGCCTCCCGGAGGCCCGGTGAACCTCGACGAGCTGACCGCGATCGACGTCCACACCCACGCCGAGGTGTCCTCGAAGGGAACGGCGTCGCTGGACGAGACCCTGTACGCCGCCTCCGGCGCGTACTTCAAGGTCGAGGGCGACCGGAAGCCGACGCTTGAGGAGATGGCGGCCTACTACCGCGAACGGAAGATGGCCGCGGTCGTCTTCACCGTGGACGCCGAGTCCGCCACCGGCACCGAACCCGTGCCCAACGAGGAGGTCGCCGAGGCGGCCGCCGCCAACCCGGACGTGCTCATCCCCTTCGCCTCGCTCGACCCGCACCGCGGCAGGGCGGCGGTCGCGCGGGCGCGGCGCCTGGTGGAGGAGCACGGCGTACGGGGCTTCAAGTTCCACCCCAGCCTCCAGGGGTTCTTCCCGAACGACCGCCTCGCGTACGGGCTGTACGAGGTGATCGAGGAGACCGGCGCCATCGCCCTGTTCCACACCGGGCAGACCGGCATCGGCGCGGGTGTGCCCGGCGGGGGCGGCATCCGGCTGAAGTACTCGAACCCCTTGTACGTCGACGATGTCGCCGCGGACTTCCCCCATCTGAAGATCATCCTCGCGCACCCCTCCTTTCCCTGGCAGGACGAGGCCCTCGCGGTGGCCACGCACAAGCCGGGTGTGCACATCGATCTGTCGGGCTGGTCGCCGAAGTACTTCCCGCCGCAGCTCGTGCAGTACGCCAACAGCCTGCTCCAGGACAAGGTCCTGTTCGGCTCCGACTATCCGGTCCTCACCCCCGACCGCTGGCTCGCCGACTTCGCCCGGCTGGACATCAAGGACGAGGTCAGGCCGAAGATCCTCAAGGAGAACGCCGCCCGCCTGCTCGGCCTCACCCGCGCCTGAAGGGGCACCCGCCATGCGCAACGAAGGAATCGGGTCGTGGCCCGCGCGCCGGGCCCGCAAGACGCCCCACCGCACCGCCCTGTTCCACGACGGCGCCGCGCTCACCTACGCCGCGCTGCACGAGCGCACCACCCGTCTCGCGCACGCCCTCCGAGGGCTGGGGGTGCGCCGCGGCGACCGGATCGCCTACCTCGGCCCGAACCACCCGTCGTACCTCGAAACCCTCTTCGCCGCGGGTCTGCTGGGCGCGGTCTTCGTGCCGCTCAACACCCGCCTGGCCGCCCCCGAGATCTCCTACCAGCTCGCCGACGCGGGGGCGTCGGTCCTCGTCCACGCCGCCGCGCAGAAACCGCTCGTGCCCGGCCCCGGGGAAGCTCCGCACCTCGCGGAGGTCGTCGAAGTCGGCGAACAGTATGAGGAGTTGATCGCCGCGGCGCCCGTCGACCGGATCGACACGACCGTCACCGGCGACGACGTGTGCCTCATCATGTACACCTCGGGCACCACCGGCCGCCCCAAGGGCGCCATGCTCACCCACGCCAACCTCCTCTGGAACGCCGTCAACGTCCTGGTGGACACCGACCTGACGGCGGGCGAGGTGGCTCTGGTGTGCGCGCCGCTGTTCCACACCGCCGGGCTCAACATGCTCACCCTGCCGGTCCTGCTCAAGGGCGGCACCTGCGTCCTCGTCGGGTCCTTCGACCCGGACACCGCGCTCGACCTCGTCGAACGGCGGCGGGTCACCTTCATGTTCGGGGTGCCCACCATGTACGAGCAGATGGCGCGCTGCGCGCGGTGGGAGCGGGCCGATCTCTCCTCGCTGCGCACCCTCAACTGCGGCGGCGCGCCCGTCCCGTCCCGGCTCATCGCGGCGTACCACCGGCGCGGTCTCTCCTTCCAGCAGGGGTACGGCATGACGGAGGCATCGCCCGGGGTGCTGTTCCTGGACGCCGAGCACGCCGTGGCCAAGACCGGGTCGGCCGGCGTGCCGCACTTCTTCACGGACGTACGTGTCGTCCGTCCCGATCTGACCGCGGTCGAGCCGGAGGAAACCGGCGAGGTGATCGTGCGGGGGCCGCACGTCATGTCCGGCTACTGGGGTCTGCCCGAGGAGAGCGCCGAGGTCCTCACCGACGGCTGGCTGCGCACCGGGGATGCCGCGCGCATCGACGCCGACGGTCATGTCACCATCGTCGACCGGCTCAAAGACATGATCATCTCGGGCGGCGAGAACGTCTACCCGGCAGAGGTGGAAGCCGCGCTGCTCACCCACCCGGACATCGCGGAGTGCGCCGTCATCGGCGTCCCCGATCCCACCTGGGGCCAGGTGCCCCGCGCGGTCGTCGTCGCCCGTGAGGGCGCCGCGCTCGACGCCGGTGCGGTGCTCGCCTCGCTCGCCGGGCGTCTCGCCAAGTACAAGGTCCCCAAGTCACTGGTGATCGCGGACGCGTTGCCGCGCACCGCCTCGGGGAAGCTGCGCAAGCCCCGGGTGCGAGAGCTCTACGGCGCGCGCTGACCCATCGCGTACCGCACATCCCATCCGCCACGGACATCACGACACCATGGAGTACGCCTTATGAGCATCACCGTCGACGGCCTGGACGGACTGCGCGCCCTCGCCGGAAGCGACCTCGGCACCAGCCGGTGGATCACCGTGTCACAGGACCGGATCAACACCTTCGCCGACGCCACCGACGATCACCAGTGGATCCACACCGACCCCGGGAAGGCGGCGGCCGGCCCGTTCGGCGCCCCCATCGCCCACGGGTACCTGACGCTCTCGCTCTTCATCCCGCTGTTCACCGAGATCCTCGATGTCCGCGGTGTCACCACCAAGGTCAACTACGGTCTGAACAGGGTGCGTTTCCCCGCCCCGGTGAAGGCGGGCGCCCGCGTCCGCCTGGCCGGCCGCCTCGCCTCGGTCGAGGACGTGCCCGGCGGCGTGCAGATCACCGTGGACGGCACCATCGAGATCGACGGCGGCGACAAGCCCGCCGCCGTACTGCAGAGCCTGTCCCGCTTCTACGCCTGACGTGCCGAGACCGGGGCCCCGGCCCGTCCCGCCGGGCCCCGGCGTCCCTTCCCCCTCACCCCAAGGGAGTACGTCATGCCGCCACGCCAACGCGCCTCGAAAGACGTCCAGTTGCGCCGTGTAGCCCTGTCCGGCCTGCTCGGCACCGCCGTGGAGTTCTACGACTTCCTGGTCTACGGGACCGTCGCCGCCCTCGCCTTCGGCGACCTGTTCTTCCCCGGAGCCGACCCCGCCACCGGCACCATCGCGGCCTTCGGCACCTTCGCCGCCGGCTACCTCGCCCGCCCGCTCGGCGGCGTCGTCTTCGGGCACTTCGGCGACCGGCTCGGCCGGAAGTCGATGATGCTGACGACGATGGGCCTGATGGGCACCGGCAGCTTCCTCATCGGGCTGCTGCCGACCTATGCCACGATCGGCGTGTGGGCCCCCGTACTGCTCGTCCTGCTGCGCGTCGTCCAAGGAGCGGCGATCGGCGGCGAATGGGGCGGGGCCACGCTCATGGCGGCCGAGCACGCCGGCGGGCGCCCGCGCGGGCTGTGGACCAGCTTCACCCAGCTCGGCGCCCCGGTGGGCACCCTCGTGTCCACCGCCGTCGTGACCGCGGTCAGCACCCTGCCCGACCAGCAGTTCCTCGCCTGGGGCTGGCGGATACCGTTCCTGCTGAGCCTGGTCCTGTTCGCGGTGGGCCTGTACGTACGGCTCACGGTCGCCGAGAGCCCGCTGTTCTCCGCCGTCCAGGAGCGCCGCGACGTACCCCGGCTGCCGCTCCTGGACGTCCTGCGCCGCCCCCGCGCGCTGCTGCTCGGCACCGGAGCGGGCATCGCGCCCTTCGCCGCGCAGTCGGTCCTGGCCACCTTCCTGATCTCGTACGCCGTCGGCCACGGCTACACCCGGCCGCACGTCCTCCTCGGCGTCACCCTCGCCTCCGCCACGGCGCTCGTGGTGCTGCCGTGCTCCGCCGTCCTGTCCGACCGGTTCGGGCGCCGCCCGGTGGTGGCGGCGGGCGCCGCCCTCTCGGCGGCCACGGCGTTCCCGGTCTTCGCGCTGGTCGACTCCGGCAGCCCCGGGCTGCTGATCCTGGCCTGCGTCATCGGCCACGGCGTCGCCCAGTCCACGATGTACGGCCCTCTGGGCGCCCTGCTGACCGAGATGTTCGACACCCGCGTGCGCTACACCGGCGCGTCCCTGGGCTACCAGGCCGCGACGCTGATCGGCGGCGGCCTGTCCCCCGTCATCGCCGGCGGCCTCGTCCGGGCCTACGACAGCACCACCCCCGTCGCACTGCTGCTCATGCTCGCCGCGGCGGTCACCGCACTCACCGTGTGGCGGATCGCGGAGACGAGCCGGGACCGGCTCACCGACGGCACGTCACCCGTCCCCCACCCCCCGCAAGGAGCCACGCAATGAAGGCCCTGTTCCTGCGGAAGTCCCCTGGCCCGAGGACGTTCCCAGCGCCGCCCAGACGGACAGCCCCCCGTAGGAGAACGTCCGCCCGCGCCGTCGTCCTGGCGCTGTTCCTCCTCGCCGGGCTCACCACGCCCGTCGCCAACGCCGCACCACAGCACGCCCGCCACCTCGAAGGCACCCTCGCCTCAGGCGCCGCCTACGTGATCGACGTACCCGGCCACTGGAACGGGACCGTGCTCCTGTTCAGCCACGGCTACCGCCCGGCCGGCTCTCCCAACCCGGCTGCCAACGCTCCCGACGACGCCACCCGCGCGCTGCTGCTCGCCCAGGGATACGCCCTGGCCGGGTCGTCCTACGCCACCACCGGATGGGCCGTCGAACAGGCCGTACCCGACCAGCTCGGCACGCTCACCGCCTTCACCGGCAAGATCGGCGCCCCACGCCGCACCATCGCCTGGGGCGAGTCGTACGGCGGCCTGGTCACCACCACCATCGCCGAGCGCCACGCCGGCCGCATCGACGGCTCGCTGTCCCTGTGCGGCCTCGTCCAAGGCGGTGTCGCCAACTGGAACTCCACCCTCGACGCCGTCTTCGCCCTCGCCTCCCTGCTCGCCCCGGACGCCGGCATCCCGCTGGCCGGCTTCGCCGACGCGGCCGAGGCCACCGCCTCCGCGCGGAAACTCACCGGCGTGCTCTCCAAGGCCCAGACCACCGCGGCGGGCCGCGCCCGTATCGCGCTCGCCGCCGCCCTGCACGACATCCCCGCCTGGAACGGCCCCGACCAGCCGCGCCCCGCCCCCTCCGACCACGCCACGGCACAGGCCAACCAGTACGAGGCCATCAGCGGCCTCGTCCGCAATCCCGCCTTCGCGTGGCGGCAGGAGGCCGAAGCGCGGGCCGGCGGCAACATGTCGTGGAACACCGGCGTCGACTACACCGCCATGCTGCGCCGTTCGGCGAACTACAAGGAGGTCAAAGCCCTCTACAAGGCAGCCGGCCGCTCCCTGAGCGGCGATCTGCGCACCCTTGCCGACTCGCCCCGCATCACGGCCGACCGCGACGCCGTGCGCTACATGACCCGCAACGTCACCTTCACCGGCGCCCTCCGGAAACCGCAGATGGACATCCACACCACGGGCGACGGACTGATCCCCGTCCAGTCCGAGAGCGCCTACCGCCAGGCCGTCGGCACCACGGGGCGCACCGCCCTGCTGCGCCAGGCGTACGTCGACGCCCCCGGGCACTGCGCCTTCTCCCCGGGAGAACGGGCCGCCGCCCTGCACACGCTGGAGAAGCGCCTGCGCAGCGGCCGGTGGAGCGACACCACCCCCTCGGCCCTCAACGCCGAGTCCCGCACCGCCGACCCCAGTTCCCCGGCCCGCTACATCCGCTACCGGCCCGGCCCGTACCCCCGCCCGTACGACCTCGCACACCCGGCCGCCTGAACCGCGTCCTCACCCCTGGCCGGCGGGGGCCTGTGCCTCCAGGGCGGTGAGCAGTTCGGTGAGCGCGGGCAGCGACCGTTCCAGCGCCTCGCGGCTTTCCGGGTGCAGACCGTCCAGAGCACGGCGCAGAGCGGCCGTACTGGTGCGGTCGTAGCGGTCGAGCATGTCGAGGGCCTTGGGCGAGGCGGTGAGGTGGGCGGTGCGCAGGTTGGTGGGCGAGGGCGTGCGCTCGACCAGGCCCGACGCGGTCATGGTGCGGATGAGGTTGCTGACCGTGGACGGGGCCGCCTTGAGCCGGTGGGCGGCCTCGCGCGGGGTGACCGTGCCGGCTTCGGCCAGCACCCGCAGCAGTTCGATCTGGGCCTCGGGGAGGTCGGGCAGGCGCTCGGAACGACGGGTGCGCAGCACGGCCCGGCGCAGGGGGCCGAGGAGTCGGCCGAATTCGGTCGCGGTGTCCATGGCCCCATTGTGCCCCATCTAACATTTTGCAACAAAACAGTTTTGAAGCAAAATGGAGAGGGGCGGTGAGGGTCCCGCACTCGCGGACCCGTCGCCCTCGGCACATCCGTGACGCCTCGCGTCCAGCACCCCTCGTCCAAGGAGGAACCCATGACCACTGTCGCCGACCCCATCCCCGCCCAGGACCTCTCCGGGATCGTCGGCCACCGCTTCATCTACACGTACGCCAACGGCTGGCAGTACGAGATGTACGTGAAGAACGACCACACCATCGACTACCGCATACACAGCGGCCACGTCGGCGGGCGCTGGGTCAAGGACCAGGAAGTCGACCTCGTCCAGCTCGACGACGACAGCTACAAGGTGTCGTGGACCGAACCCACCGGCACCTCCGTCGCCGTCAACGTCATGCCCGGCAAGCGCCGCCTGCACGGCGTCATCTTCTTCCCGGACTGGATCCGCCGGCACGGCGAGCGCACCGTCTGCTTCCAGAACGACCACCTGGAGGAGATGCGCGCCTACCGCGACCAGGGCCCGGTCTACCCCATCTACATCGTCCCCGAATTCGCGAAGATCACGCTGTTCGAACATGTCGGCACGGACGACGACTCGGTGGTCTCCACCGCACCCGGCGACCTCCCCGCCGGCTGGTCCGACCGCACCAACTGACAGGGGCGGACGCCTTCATGGCCGGGCATGCCGGGGCTGTTCCCGTCGGCTGCCCGGCCGTCCGGGCCCGCACCGCGTCGGCGTCCGGTCGCCGGGCATCCGCCCCACCGCTCCGACGGCCCCGGAGTACGGGTTGGTCATGCGGCCGGGGGTGGCGTCCCGCCGTCCAGCAGGGCCAGGAAGGCGGCGGCCGCGGGTGACGGGGTGAACCTGCTCCAGACCAGGCGCTCCACCCGGACCGGCCCGTTGGTGACCGCCACGCTCCGCAGGCCGTGCAGTTCGGCGGCGAACGCCGCGGGCAGCAGGGCGATGCCGAGACCGTGGCGGACCATCCGGGCCATGAGTTCGACGCCGGACACCTCGAAGGCGACCTCGCGCCGCAGGCCGGCCGCCGCGAACGCCTCGTCCGACTGGGCACGGGCGGCACTGCCGGCGACGAAGTCCACGAACACCTCCCCGGCGAGCAGCCGCAGGTCCACCTCCCGCTCCGTGGCCAGCGGGTGGCCGGGGGCGACCACGGCGACGTGCCGCCCGTGGGCGAGTTCCCGGTCACGGACGCCCCGCGGCCGGAAACCGGGCGGTACGCCGAGGAACGCCACGTCCAGCCCGCCGTCGCGCACCTGCTCGATGAGCCGCTCGCTGGAGCCGGTCCGCAGACCGATCCGGACCTGGGGGTAGCGCAGGCGGTAGTCCCGCAGCACCACCGGGAGATCGACGGCCGCGACAGTGGGGATCGACCCGACGGCCAGTCGGCCGCGTATCTCGCCGGTGGCCGCCGCCACCTCCGCCCGGGCCCGCTCGGCTGCCTCCACGGCCTGGCGGGCGGCGGGCAGGAACGCCTCTCCGGCGGCGGTCAGCCGCACCCGGCGGCTGGTCCGCTCGAACAGCCGGGCGCCCAGTTCCTTCTCCAGCCGGGCCACTTGGTGGCTGAGCGCGGACTGGACGACGTGGCACCGCTCGGCGGCGCGGGTGAAGTTCGCGGTCTCCGCCACGGCGAGGACGAAGCGCATCTGCTGCAGATCCATTGATCCATCGTGAAACACGATGGATTGGATGACAAACATGTGTTGGACAGATGAATCCCCGTCCGGCGATGCTGAACACGGCGGCGGGCCACGGCAGTCGGCAATCACCCGTCGGCCACCGTTCCGGACGGCGAAGTCCGGAACGGTCGGTTCCGCCCACCCACCACCGGCGCCCCGGCGTCCCGACCTCGCGGAGACACCCATGCGTGTGATCGCCTTCGACCACCTGGTTCTGAACGTCACCGACATCGAGCGTTCGCTCGCCTTCTACACCGGCCCACTGGGACTGGAACCGGTGCGGGTGGCGGAGTGGCGGGCCGGCAAGGTCCCCTTCCCGTCCGTGCGGGTGAGCCCCACCACCATCATCGACCTCGTCGCGGCGCCCGAAGACCGGAAGGAGGGCTCCAACGTCGACCACATCTGCCTGGTGGTCGAGCCGCTCGACTGGCAGCAGGTCATCGAATCCGGCGTCTTCACGGTGCTGGACGGCCCCGGTGAGCGCTTCGGTGCCCGGGGCACCGCGGTCTCCCTCTACGTACAGGACCCGGACGGCAACACCGTGGAACTGCGCTGGTACCCGCAGGACAGCTGAGGCTCATCGCGGCGACCCGCCGGACATCCACGACGACCGGCCTGCACGGTGTCCCTGTGCAGGCCGCCGCGGGGTGGGTGGTGCTGTGGCCTACCAGTCCGTCCCCGGTGCCGGATTCGCGGCGTCGGCAACGGAGAAGCGCAGGATGTTCCCGGAGGGGTCCTGTGTGGTCAGGCTGCTTCCTTCGCGCTGGTGCGGGTGGCGGTCGGCGGTAAGGCGCCCGGCCAGCGCCTCGATCGCCTCCTGGGTGCCGAGCAGCAGGTCGACGCAGGTCAGACGGGCGGTGTCGGGGCCCGCGGGGGTGCCACCGTCCGGACTGAACCGGTTGGTGAACACGAGGAGGCTGCGGTGGTCGCGGACGCCGACGCCGACGAAACCGTCACCCAGGCGGGCATAGAGTTCCAGGCCCAGCAGGTCGCAGTAGAACCGCTTGGTGTACGTGAGGGCGGCGTCGGTCACTTTGAGCTGGACGTGTCCCATGTGCGTACCGGCCGGCAGGGGCGCGGGCAGGCTCGCGCCGGGCTCGTCGAGAAGGTCCTGTGACGCGATCGGTGCGGCGACCACGACGGGCAGGCCCTCGTCGGTCCACTGCCATTCCTCCTGCGGGCAGGCCCACGTCACCTCGATGGTGTGGCCGTCGGGATCGGTCGCGTAGCACGATCGGGACACGACGTGGTCGCGCAGATCGATGTCGAGTCCTGCGTCCAGGTGCCGCCGGGCGAAGCGGGCGACGTCCGCCATGGCGGGCACGAGCGGGGCGAAGTGGCTCAGCCCGGGGCTCGACGGCGGCGGCGCGACGGCCCCGGCGACTTCCTGCAAGCGGACCAGTACCGTTCCCTCAACTCCCAGGTGTGCGCACTGTGCTCGGCGGCCGAGGAGACCGAATCCTGCGACCTGCGTGTAGTAGTGCACGCTGCGGTCCAGTTCGGCCACCGTCAGTCCGACGGGGCCGAGGGTGAATGTCCGGTCCATCCGATAGCCGGTCATGGTCGGCCTTTCATCCGTGCTGCGGTTCCCCGGCAATGGGCACGTGGGTGAACCGCAGCGGGGTGGACTGCGGCCCTGCCCTCTCAGGTAGGGCGAGGCGCAGTTGCTGACGTGGAACCCGTTCCTGGCGCGCGAGGGAGAACGCGGTCACATACGGCGGGCACCAGGGTGGCGGGCGAGGAAGGAGTCGAGGACGGTGAAGACCGCCTCGGGCTCCTCACGGATGGGCAGGTGCCCTGCGCCCGGGATGAGTGCGAACCGTACGTCCGGGAACGCCGCCGCGTAGGCGCGGCCGAAGTCGGGGGTGACCACGGTGTCGTTGCCGCCCCAGATGACCAACACCGGGCAGGTGACGGTGGAGAAGCGGGGCAGCAGGCCGGCGTCCGCCATGGCCGGCCCGGTATAGGCGCGCAGTGCGGCCATCGACTGCGCGGGTCCGCCGCGCGGCGCCGGGCCGCCCGTCGGGGGCGCGGGCTCCGGAACCGGCGGCCCGGCGGGCACGGTGACCTGCTGGCCGGGCACCACCGGGCCGATGGCGTCCATGAGGACGAGCCGCGAGATCCGGCCCTCACGGTCGTCCAGGACGGTCTGCGCGGCGACCCAGCCGCCGAACGACGTGCCGATCACCGTCACGTCCTCCAGCCCGAGACGGCCGAGCACATCCAGGTAGACGGCGGCGAGCGCCGGCACGGAATCCAGATCGCCGGGCCGTACGGTGCCGTCCCAGCCCGGGTGGGTGGGTACCAGGACCCGGTGGTGCGGCGCGAGGTGATCGACCAGGGGCGCGATGCTGCCGGGGCCGGGGCCGCCGTGCAGGACGAGGACCGGACTGCCCTGGCCGGCATCGCGCAGTTCGAGGTCGAGGCCGGGCCGTATCGGGAGGGTGCGTCGAACAGTCACCGTCATGGTTTCCTTCCGTACGCGGCGGGTCGGGGCACCGGGGATGTGGCGGCCGTCGGAGCCGTCATCACCGGGCCGCCGGGCCGGCGGTGAAGAACTCGACCATCTGCTCCAGGCCCCGCTCGCCGAACATCCTCTCCAGACCGGCGGCGGAATCGGCCGCGGACGCCTCGCTGCGCGGGAAGAGGGCTTCCTCGTACGCGGTCACAGCACCCTCGGTGTCGCCGGGGTGGGCGGCGATGGCCAGCGCGAGTTCGGCGCCGTCGAACATGGCCAGGTTGGCGCCCTCACCCGCGAACGGGGACATCACGTGAGCGGCGTCGCCGAGCAGAGTCACGCCCGGGACGCGGTCCCAGCGGTGCCCGACCGGCAGCGCGTGAATGCGGCGCGGGGTGATCGCCTCCGCGTCGGCGACCAGACCGCGCAGGCCCTCGTCCCACCCCTCGAAGTGGGCCAGGACCGCGGCCTTGGCGGCGTCGGGGTCGGTGAAGTCGACCGTGTCCAGCCAGCCTTCCCCGGCCTTGAGCGCGGTGTAGACATGGAGCGACCCGTCGCTCTCCCGGTGGGCGAGGAAGCCGCGTTCGTGCCCCAGGGCGATGAAGAATCCGCCGCCGACGAGCGCGGCGCTGTGCGGGTGCCGGGTATCGGCCTCGAACAGGTCGGTCTCGACGAAGGAGATGCCGGTGTAGGCGGGCTCGGCGTCCGAGACCAGCGGCCGTACGCGCGACCAGGCGCCGTCGGCCCCGATCAGGAGATCGGTGGTGAGGGCCGAGCCGTCGGTGAACGTCACCTCGTGGCGCCCGTCACCCAGCGCGCGGGCGCCGGTGACCTTCCGGCCCCAGTGGACCGTGCCGTCGGGAAGGGAGTTCAGGAGCACGTCGCGCAGATCGCCGCGGTCCACCTCCGGGCGGCCGCCGGAGCCGTCGTCCTCCTCGGACACCCGCACCGTGCCGTCGGGGCCGAGCAGGCGCATGGCCTGGCCGCCCTGGTGGACGATCTTGAGGAAGTCGTCGTGCAGGCCGGCGGCGCGCAGGGCCTTCTGTCCGTTCTCCTCGTGGATGTCGAGCATCCCGCCCTGGGTACGGGCCGCCGCCGACGCCTCCCGTTCGAAGATCGCCGACTCGATGCCGTGGACGTGCAGGACGCGGGCGGCGGTCAGGCCGCCGAGGCCTCCGCCGATGATCGCGATGGGGACATGCCGGGTGCTCATGGGGCCTCCGAAGAGAAGTAGGGAATTCCGCGCGCCGGAAAGCCGCCGCCCGGTGCCGCGAAGCCCTTCACAGGGGGCGAGCGCGACCGGTCGGCGAACGGCGGGCCGACCACTCCACCGTAACGAACGCGTTCGTAGCGAACAAGTTCGACAGATCACAGCGCGGCGCCCGGCACAGGGCAGGCGAACCGCACCCGGGCCGAGGACACCGGCGGACGGACGAACGGGCCCGCCCGGGGCTCAGCCCGTCGCGCCGGGGACGGGCGTGTGCGTGATGCCGTTCACGAGGACGTCGAAGCTCCAGCGCATCCTGTCCTGCACCGAGCCACTGATCACAGCGGGCATGTGCGCGGTGATCGCCGGATGCGTGGCCGCGTCCACGTCGTGCAGCGCGCGGACCATGGCGTTCCAGTCGTCCTCCGCGGCGGGGTCGTGCTCATGCGTCGACTGCTCGGCGGCGGTGGCCGTCGCGTCCTGCAGCAGCTTGTCCACCCCCCAGGCGACCTGCTCACGGCCCGCGCCGCTGCGCGAGAGGAGGTCGAGTATGCGCTCCACCAGGCGCAGGTAGTTCTCGCCACTCGGGCGGGCGATCAGCGCCGACCGGGCGAGTTCCGGGCGCTCGAACAGCACCAGCGTGTACGACGTCAGCACGGCCCGCAGCTGCTCTCGCCAGTCGTCACCGCCGTCCCCGCCGCTCAGATCGACCTCGCCCAGCAGCGAGTCCAGCACGGCCGCGTGCAGCTCGGCGGTGTTGGCGACGTAGACGTACAGCGAAGCCGGACCGGTGTCCAACTCCTGTGCCAGACGACGCATCGTGACCTTTGCCAGCCCTTCCGTCCGCATGATCCGTACGGCGGTGTCCACGATCCAGCGTCGGGACAGGGCGGGCTTGGCCGGACGCTCCCGGCGACTGATGGGCTCTCTTCTCGCAGTCATGATGCCGATCGTAACGAACGCGTTCGCGACGGAATGCGGACCGCATGAGGACCTGGGAGCTGGGAGGCCGCCGACCATCTGGAGGCGGTGCCCGGCCGTTCGGTCTAGGCGGGACTGCCGTGTGCGGTGGTCTCCGCGAGGGTGTGTCTGAAAGGGCGAGGGCAGTCCCGGACGGAGGCACGGCAGGGTTATGGGCAGGTGGAGCAGGAAGCAGTGGCGGGGCGCGGTCTGGTTGCCGGCCGTGATGGTGTTGCTGACGTGCGTCGGGTGGAGCAGCGACCCCGGTTTGCCACCGGCACCCTGGCAGGGGGGCCTGTGGGTGGATCCGGACAGCTCCGCGCATCGGGCACTGGAAGGCCACTCGGGCGGTGACGAGGAGGAGCGGGCCGTACTGCGCCGGCTCGCCGAGCAGCCGACCGCGGTCTGGCTGACGCAGAGCGATCCGTTGCCGCGGGCCCGGGAGGTCACCGTGGCGGCGGAGGCCGTCGGGCGGGTGCCGGTGCTGGTGGCCTACCACATCCCGGGCAGGGACTGCGGCCAGTACTCCGCCGGCGGTGCCTCGGACGCGGCCGGCTACCGCCAGTGGGTCGCTCGCCTGGCAGAGGGCCTGGAGGACCGGCGGGCCGTCGTGATCCTGGAGCCCGACGCCGTGGCGCAGGCCCTGACCACCGGCTGCCCGCGTACGGAGCTGCGGCAGCGCCTGCTCGCCGAGGCGGTGCGCACGCTCAAACGCCGGCCCGGGACGCGGGTCTATCTGGACGCGGGCAACCCTGGCTGGGTCCCCGACACGGGGCGGCTGGCTGCCGCCCTCGCCGCCGCGGGCGGAGTGCGGGCCGATGGGTTCGCCCTCAACGTCGCCAGCTTCCACACCACGGACGCCACCCTCGCGTACGGCGAAGAGATCTCCGAGGCGCTGGGCGGGGCGCACTTCGTGATCGACACCAGCCGTAACGGCAACGGCCCGCCGCCCGCGGTGCCCGGCGCGAAGCCGGCCGGCGGCGAGGAGTGGTGCAATCCGCCGGGGCGGGCGCTGGGGCGCCTGCCCACCGCCTCCACCGGGCACCCCCGGCTGGACGCGTACCTGTGGATCAAGGTTCCGGGCGAGTCGGACGGCACCTGCCGGGGCGGGCCGCCGGCGGGACAGTGGTGGACGGCCTATGCCGTGGGGCTGGCCCGGGACGTGCTGGGGCGGGAGCGGCGGTAGCCCGTACGCCCCTCACGTCACCTGCACCCACCGGGCCGGCGACGGGGTGCCGCGCGCGTCGGTGACGGTGAGCATGTACCAGCCGCGTGGCACCAGGCCCGGGGACTTGGGCACCGTCACGCGCAGCCGGGTGCCGTGCTGGGCGATGTCCAGGGCGATGGAGCGCTGTTCGATGTCCGTGGTGTGGGTGACCGCGCTGGGACGCATCAGCCGGGCCCCGCGCACGGTGCCGGCCGCCTCCAGCGTGAACGTGGCGGCGGCGCCGCGCGCGATGCGGGACGGGCCGGCCAGCACACGGGGCCGGGAAGGGCGGTAGAGGTAGGGCGGCGAATAGACCTCGATGCGTTGTTCGAAGGAGCCGTCCTGGGTGTTGGCCTCGTCGGCGAAGAGGGGGTCGGAGCCGAAGGTGGCGATCCGCCCGTCGGGCAGCAGCAGGGCCTCGGCGTGGTAGTTGCGGCCCACGCCGGGCTCGGCGGCGGGGCGGAAGACGTCGTGTACCGGGTCGTAGAACTGGGCGACCAGATGGTCGCTGGTGCCCTTGCCGCGGTAGTCGCTCGATCCGCCGGTGGTGAAGACACGGTCATCGGGGGTGAGGACCGCGTTCAGATAGCGGGTGCCGCGGCCCAGGTCCGGGCCCCGGCGGTAGCGGGGCGCGGGCCGCGTCAGGTCGGCGATGGCGGTACGCCCGGTCGCCCGCGGCGACTCGCCGACGCCGCCTCCGCCCAGGATCATGACCCGCTGCTGCTGGGCGGGCGGCAGGAGCACGGAGGCAGAGGTCTCGGTCAGGTCGGCCTCGTCCAGTCCGGGCACGGGCTGGAAGGTGTTGCCGCGTACGTCCCACAGGCCCGGACTGCGGCCGCGGTCGGCGGGGCCGTAGCCGGAGCTGGAGCCGGAGTAGAACAGCTTGCCGTCGGCCGTCAGGAACAGGGCCGGATAGGTGGGGAAGTAGCGGTTGGGCCCGGGTGACCAGGTGCGGGTGGCGGGACGGTAGATCTCGTTCCTGCCGGGGATGATCTGGCCCATGTCGTCCAGGCCGGAGGCGGCCAGTACCGTGCCGTCCGCCAAGGTGGCCAGGCTCGGGTACCAGCGGGCTTCGGCCATGGGGGCGGTCGGTACGTAACGCTCGGCGACCGGGTCGAATTCGTAGGCTTCCCGGATGCCCTGGAAGTCTTTCTTGTCCAGGGCGAGTTTGCTGGCCGTGCCGTAGTGGTTACGGGCGTCGGCGCCGCTGAGCCCGTCGATGGTGTACCGGGCCGCGGTGTGCGTGGCGCCCTCGGGGCCGGGGCGGTCGGCTTCCACGTACACCCGGACCCGGCTGGCGGTGACCCGTACCCGCCGGCCCCCGTCGACGGGAACCTTCCGCGCCCGGGGCACCAGGACGGCGCTCTGCGAGCGGTAGGTCTTGCCGGCCGGCGAGCGGAAGACGGTGCCTTGGGGCAGCGTCTTCGGGGCGTCGGGGTACTCATTGCTGACGATCATGGTGCCGCCGGCGCGGTGGACGTCGCCTTCGAGCTTCTCGTAACGGGCGGTGCCCCCGGCCACCAGCAGCCGTCCGCCGGGCAGCTGGGCGTGCCCGCCGCAGAACAGGTCCTTGGGCGTGGGCACTTCCGTGAAGGTGTTCCCGGCCGGGTCCCACAGCACGCTGCGGAAGGTGCCGGCGGCGAACTGCTTCTCGTCGTTGCCGGAACCGGCGATCAGCAGCACCTTGCCGGTGTGCAGCAGTGCGGCGTGGATGGCGTTGACGCGCCACCGCTCGGGGACCTCCACGGTCTCCCAGCGCCCGTGGTCGGCCAGGTACTCCGGTCGGCTGATCACGTACTGGTGGTAGGCCCGGGTGGCGATGCCGTGGACGGCCGGGGCGTTCAGTCCCGCCAGGGTCAGCAGGGCGGCCGCCCCGATGACCGTTTTGCGGGTGCGGGCGCTGGGGCGGTACGGCACGAAGGTCCCTTTCTCGGCTGCGCGGAGTTACGACGCGGTGGGCAGGCCCCGGCCGGTGGTGACGGGTGTGCCCGCGCCGGTGGTGACGGGTTTGTCTGAACCGGTGGTCACGGGTATGCCCGGGCCGGTGGTGGCGGGCTTGCCCGGGTCGGCGGCGACGGGTGTGCCCGGGCCCTGCGCGGCCGTGAGCCGGGGGCGGGCGAGGCGGACGCGGGCGGGCCGGGTGCGCCGGCCCCAGCGCCAGAGCACCGGCGGGGCCAGGGCGATGACCAGAGCCATCAGGGCCCAGACACACATGGCCACCTGGGTGTGGCCGAGCAGCGGAGCGGCCAGCAGGCAGCCGGCGAACAGGGCGGCCCACGCCAGGTGGGTGGCGAAGGTGCGCCACGTGTCGGGGCTCGCCGTGTCCCCCTTGGCGGTGACCACGAACCCGGCCTTGCGGCGCAGCACCGCCGCGGCCAGCGACCGCGCGTACAGAGGAGCGGACAGCGCCGAGAGCGCCATGCCGACCGCGCCGGAGGAGCCCTGGGGCTCGTGCGGGCTGACGTTGTGGCGGCGGTTCCACAGATACAGGCCGATCTGCAAGGCGGCCGCGTCGCTGTAGAGCATGAGCCACACCTGCGACTCGATGTGGATGCCCGAGGCGCCCAGCCCCAGGAACAGCAGGCAGGACAGGCCGCCCAGCATCCAGTTGACGGCCGTCAGCGGGTAGTAGGCGATCATGAGGGCGTAGTTGAGGATCCGCCCGGGCGGGAGGCTGAACACGGCGCGCGGGAACTGGCGGCCCAGGGTCTCGTAGGTGCCCCGGCTCCAGCGCAGCTGCTGGTTGAAGAAGTCGCTCCAGGCCGCGGGGCCCTCGCCGACCGCCAGGACGTCCGGGGTGTAGACCGAACGCCAGCGGCGCCCCGTGGCCGGGTTGCGGTGCCGGTGTATCTCCATTCCGGTGGCCATGTCCTCGGTTATCGAGTCGTACAGGCCGCCGACCTGCTTGAGTGCGCTGATGCGTATGCAGTTGTTGGTGCCGACGAACATCGGGGCACGGTAGGCGTTGCCCGCCCGCTGGATCAGGGCGTGGAAGAGGAACTGCTGGCTCTCGCAGGCGCGGGCGAGGGCGCTTTCGCAGTTGCCGTAGACCTGCGGCCCGACGACGAAAGCGACGTCCGGATCACGGAAGTAGCCCAGCATGCGCTCCAGGAACTCCGGCAGCGGTACGTGGTCGGTGTCGACTCCGGCCATGAATTCGTAGGCGTGACCGTGCTGGTCCAGCCAGGCGTTGTAATTGCCGTGCTTGGTGCGCGCGCGGAACGGCCCCGACGGCTGGTTCCAGTTCACGACGTTCTTCCGGGAGAAGTGCCGCACCCCCAGCTCCCGGCACAGCTGCCGCGCCTCGCGCGAGTTGCCCTCGTCCAGCAGCCATACGTCCACCCGCCCCTCGTGGCGTACCGCCCGTGCTCCCCGCAGCGTGGCCCGCACCATGGCCAGGGGTTCTTTTCCGGGTACGAAGCTGGTCAGCAGGGCCACCCGGCTGCCGGGGCGGGGCGTCACCGGGACCGGGTCACGGGCCATCAAGGTGGCGTGCGCGTTGGACGCCACGTTGACCAGTCGGAAGGTCTCCAGCAGCCCCAGGGATATGAGCATGACCAGGTCGGCGCCGCGCTCCCAGGCGCTCACACCCGGACGGTGCACCCAGTGCTGCGGTTGCATCAGCCACACGAGCAGCCCCAAAGAGACCAGCGGCGCGCCGGCCAGCAGCAGCGCGGTGCCGATCCGGTGCCGCCCCGAGCCCAGCAGGCTGCGGTAGCGCACCCGGTAGGCGTCGCCGTCCGCGCCGGGCTCCGGGTCGGTCAGCGGACCGGCCAGCCGGCTGAAGCGCGGGTAGTCGTACGGTCTCTCCGCGGGCTCGTCCGGACCCGCGGAGGCCGCGGCCGGGGCCGGAAGGGCTGGACGGCGGCGCCGTGAGCGTCGCCGGAAGCTGTGCTGCGTCGTGGACATGGAACGGTCCCCGCATGCTCGGTCTGCCGCCTCATGGCAGGCAGATAGGGCAATCAGGGAAAAAGCTAACAAGGGTTCGCGCGAGGGGCCTCTCAGAAGCCGCCATCCGCCCGGGCCCGAGCCGAGCAGACGCCCAACAGGGCCCACTCGGCCGCGAACCGTGACCCTTTGGCCAACACTCCCGGCGGCCGGAAACCGGCGCGGGCTCGCTCGGCAGAGTGCAGTGCCGACGCCGCCCCGGCTACCGGCGGACCGAACCGGCGTCCTAGCCCAGGAAGCTCAGCCGGACCTTCCGTTCGGGGTTGTCGACGTTGGTGTCCGCCAACCTCCGTTAAGGCGACCGTCAGGGTAGCCGACGAGCAACCCCTGGACTGACACGGTCTTAGGTGGATGTGCGCCGTCCAAAGAGTCTGGAACCTGGGGTATCGGTCTCGGAACTGCCGGACCGCGCCATGCACGGGGATGCTGGCACAGGCGAGACCGAAGCCGTCTGCGGCGAGCTGCGCGTAGATGCGTTCCGCGATCTCGCCGGCGAGGATGTCATCGTCCTGCCACACTGTCCGGACAATCCGGGGAAATCCCGCGGTTCGAAACCCGGTAACGACGTGGAGGGACTCGTCGGCAAGGTCGCACCTCCCACGAGATCACATCGGGCCCTCCCACAGATCGTCGCTGGTCACCACGACACCTGCCCGTCATGCTGCCCGTCTCCGGGCTGGAAGACCCGACCACCCTCGATCCGCGCCTCGGCCACGGGCACTGGCACTGGCACTGGCACCCGGAACGACGGCCCTGGCCCAACTCGTCCACGAGCTATGCGGCAACCCCAGCGCCCCCGGCACACGAATACCAACGCGTTCAGACGGCCGCCCCTCACCGTCCGCGCCCACAGACTCACCCCCGCCGCCTAGAAACCCCTGCAGCCCTTCGCCGCTACCTTCGACGTCCCCAGCCCCGCCCTCTGCAAGCCGACATCGCCCGACACCTGACCGACCTTGCTACCGGCCCAGGCCTCCTGCTGATCACCGACACCACCGGCAACGGCAACGACAAAATAGCCTTCCACGCCGAACGCATCATGGCCGAAGCCGCAGGATGCTCCGGCCTGGCCGCTCTACCGCCCACCTCCTCCAGTCCCTCACCCCCTCACCAAGCACCACCATGACGGCTGAGGCATACGTCGCGACCCCGGCCACGACCAATGCCCCAGTACGCCGGATCCATGTACCCGGACCGCCGTCACCGCCGCGTTGGGCACGGCACTGACAAAAGGACGTCTGCCGGTAGCGACTACTGGCACTGTCGGCACCGTTCACGCCACGCCGCCCCCAGGAGCCACTGCCACCCGGAAGCTCGCCCAGACGGGCACACGCGCCAGGACATATGGCTTGCGGCGCACAGCTCCAGAAAACTCATTCTCACCGAGCCGGTCACGTCCACGACCACACCACTGCAAGCCCACGTCCACTCCCCGGGCACACGGCTTCGTCTACACCGGCAGGATTGGGCTCGGCGCTCCGTGCCAAGAGATGCGCAGAACGTCGCGGGCGCGGGTAGTGGCGACGAAGAGCTGGTTGCGGCTCTTCTTCAGCTCGCGTTCATAGCGCTTGGGGTCCCGCTTCTGGTACTTCTCGACGACTGTGGCGCTCGGCAGGACGCCGTCGCTCGCGCCGACCACGGCGAGTTTCTGGTACTCGAGTCCCTTGAAGCGATGCATGGTTCCGATGTGGACCTCACCGCCGCCCTGCGGGCCGTCCTTGGTGAGGGTGGCGGTGGTGATGCCGTGCTTCATCTCCAGGTCGGCAGCGACCCGTCCGGCCATCTCGCCGTCGGCGACACAGACGGCCATGGTGCCGCTGGGGTCGCGCACAGTGCCGTCCTCGGTCGGCTGGACGATCTCCCCGCGCCAGTTCTTCAGCGCCGCGGCGAGCTGGGTGATCTCGTCGTCCCAGTCGGCGCAGGAGACCAGTTCGGGGACAGGGCCGCGCAGCAGGGAGTGGTAGCCGTCCAGGTTGTCGGTGCCGTCGTCGAGATCGTCGTACGTGGCGTCGCCAACGACCATGGCGGCCTTGTCGAGGATCTCCTGGGTAGTGCGGTAGCTGAGGGTCAGCTTCGAGGAGCGGCCGCGGATGTTGATGCCGACGGTGGAAAGGGTGACTTGGCGGTCGTAAATGCGCTGGTGGGTGTCGCCCGCGATGAACAGGTCGTCGGGCCCCTGGGCCACCATCGCGCGCAGCATCTTCCAGTGGGCCGGGCTGAGGTCCTGAGCCTCGTCGACGACGATGTGCCGGTAGCGGTGGCGCAGGTAGCGCTTGCCCGAGCTGTTGGCATCGAGGTGGATCAGATCGCCGCCGACCTCTTCCTTGCGCTCGGCACGGATCTGGATCTTGCGGGCGCGTTCCATTTCGTAGCGTGCCGCGCGCTCGGCGGCCTGGGCCCAGGTCTCGCGGCTGATGCCGTTCAGGCGCAGGGTGAGCTGGTCGAGGATCTTCCAGATGACGGCACGTTCGGGGCGGGTCAAAGCCTTTCCCATGCCGGCCCGGCGGGCCTTGAAGTAGTCCTGGCGGGTGGCGAGGGACTGGCCAAGGACGATCTGTTCCCACTCGTCGAGGAGGAATTCGGCGTCCCAGCGCTTCTCGTCGTACTCGAAGAGGATCTCGCGCAGGACTTCCAGGGCCTTGTCGTCGGTGGTGAGGGAGCGCTGGGAGCCGGGGGCGGTGTTCTCGTTGAGAACGCCCTGGGCCAGTTGGTCGATGTGCTTGATGTCGACGCGTTCCAGCAGTTCGGGTCCCACCAGGGAGGTGAGGCGCGAGCGCAGGTCGGCGGTGAGGTTCTTGGTGTAGGTGGTCAGCAGGATCGGCTTGCCGTGGCCGGGAGGGAGCTGGGACGCAAGGCGCGCTACGCGGTGCAGCGCGACGATGGTCTTGCCGGTGCCCGGTCCGCCGCTGACGCGTGCGGGGCCCTTGTAGTGCCTCTCGACGGCCTTGCGCTGGGTGGGGTGAAGGTAGACCTTCCAGGCACGGAAGTCGCCTTCGGCCAGTACGTTGCGAATGTCGTCGTCGACGGTGGTGACCGCGGTGCGGGACAGGGCCGCGGCCATGTCGTTCTCGAAACCGGGCTCAAGCTCGGCGGCGGCGGGCCGGGTGATCTCGTCCTCGACCTCCTGGATGTCCATGCCGGAGCCGAGCCCGGTGAGAACCTCGGCGGTCAGCCGCGGGGCGCCGGCGATGAGCTGATCGAGCTCTTCCTCGGTGGTCACCGTGAGCGCGAGGTCGACCAGGGCTTCGGCAACGCCGAGGCGCCGCAGGTCCTCGGCAGTGCAGTCGCCGATCACCGGCCGCGCGGCCGCGGCGGAAGCGGGCGTGGGGACGGCCGCCTCCTCGTCCGGGACCGAGGCACGCGACTCCGCGACCGAGCCCGAAGTCGGCTGCTCCGCGACCGGGACGGCGGGCAGCGGGGCCTCGGCCTGAGGCGCAGTCCCGGGCTCCGCTTCGTCCACGGCCGGCGTCAGCTGAAGTCCCGCGCGCTGCAGCACGCTCTGGCCGACCACACCGAGATCGACGAACTCGATCTCACCGGTGATCCGGTTGATCGCGACGGACAGCTCTTCGTAGACGTCCTTACGGTGCCGTACGGCCACGACCAGCCACTGCTGCACACCGTCGGCACCAGCCCCCGCACGGGCCAACAGCGCCCGGTACTTGGGGTTGATCCTGGCCCGGTAGATGCGGCCGTCGCCCTTGAGCGGCTTGAGGTCGAGACTTGGGTGTTCGGGGTTCTGCCGGAAGAGATGGCAGAAGTCGTAGAACTTCGTCTTGACCGACGAGTCCATCTTATAAAGCTCGTTCTCGGCCTTCTGGTACAGGCTCAGGCGGGCTGTCATCGTGCGGCACTCTGTTCGTCGGAGTCGGGCAGTGCGGCGAGAAGCGCGTCGAGGTCCGCGAGCCACTCCTCGGCGGTGCGGACGGTGTATCCCGCGTCGCGGTAGGCGCCCCAGGTCTTGACGCTCTCCTCGTCCTCTTCGTCATACAGGTCGACCATAACGGCGATCTTGCGCTCGGCGTCGGGCCAGGCAAAGTCGGCGAGCCAGCCTCGTTCGCCAAGCTCGTAGCCGTACGCGGGGGCCTTCTTTCCTCGGTCGGCGAGGAGGTGCGCGAGGCGGGTGAGAGGGGCGTCGGCGCCGTCCTCGTCGAGGAGTTCGAGGATCTCCCGGTCCCAGAGCAGGTCGCGCAGGGCCGTCTCGACACGAGAGTCACCCGAGGGTTCGCGCGCGATCAGGGCGGCGCCCGCCGCTGGGCTGCCGTGGCGCATGACGAGGGTTTCGAGTTCGCCGACGCCGCCGAGCGCCTTGAGTACGGACGGGTCGAAAGCGCCGGCCGCGGAGGTGGTCAGCTGGGCGCCGTCGCCACCGTCGTACGCGAGGAACTGCAGGACGTTGGACCACTGGAGCCAGGCGCGCCAGCGCGCCTTGTGCTCCGGCGTGCCGAGCTGAGCCAGGTCGGTGTCGTCGAGACAGGTCAGCGCGGTGCAGCGCTGTGTGGCCCCGTCGACGAGGAGTGCGACGGGCAGACTGGAAGCGTCCCACGCCTGGAAGAGGTTGAGGGTGCCGGATCCCGTTACGGGTGACGGGCCGATGCCACCGGTGTCGCCCCAGGCCTGAAGCACCCGGCCGAGCTGCTCACCCGCCTGCTCAGCAGTGCCGTTACCGACGAGCAGCTTCTTGTCGCCTCCCAGGAGTCCTCCCACCACGGCGGTCGCCCGCTTGCCCCAGGCCGCGTTGTCCGGTCCGCGCAGGTAGGAGAGCAGCATGCTCATCGGGTCGGCGAAGACGGTGTCGGCGAGGTCGTCCCCGCCGCCGTACAGCTGCTTGGCGACAGCCCGAGCGCTGTGCGGGTACGGCGGCCACACAGCCTCGGCGGTCTCCCGCGCGGCCCCACCCCCGGAAACCGAGGCCTTCTGCTCGAAGGAATCGAGGTCGTCCCACGTCAGCTGGAACACGATCCGGCCGTCTGCGCGCAGTCGGTTGCGCTTGTCGGCGTCGCCGGCGAGCCGGTTGTGCTTGCGCGTGGCGTGGTAGCGGTGCCCGTCCAGGTAGACAGTGATCTTCTGCTTGGGCCCGTCGGTGCGTTCGAAGGTGAAGTCGGTACGCGTGAAGCCCTCGTTGCGCTGAGCGGTGAGCCGCCAGCCGTGCACCGTGCCGGCCTCGTCCAGGCGCAGGTATCCGCTGTTGTCGCCGCTCTCGTCGAGGACGGTGTCATCGCGCTTGGCGGCCCAGCCGCGCAGGGCCTTGAGGAACCGGGTCTCCAGATCGGACTCGACCTGTCCGTCCAGGCCGATCTGGTCGGTGTTGCCGACCTGTTCGGTGTCCCAGGCGTCGGTTTCGGTGCCCAGTAGCCCGTCGAGGATCTCCAGAGCGGCCGGGCGCGAGACATGCTCAGCGTGCCGGTCCTCGGCGTAACGCAGCATGCATCGGTGGCATGCCGCCCTGCTTTCGTCGTTGCAGGGGCAGTCGACCAGGATGCTTCGGGCGTCCTCGAGGACCTGCCGGAAGTCGGCCGGGGCGGTGAGCCGGTCGAGGTAGCCGGTGCCGTGCGGCAGCTTGTCGTACAGGACCAGGAAGTTGCGCTTCTCGCCGGTGGCCTGGTCGGGCATGGAGGCGAGCGTGGTGTCCAGGTGTTGCGGGTCGCCGCCGAAGGCGCGGTCCACGCCGAGGCGCAGGGCCGCTTGGAAGGAGTGGATTTTCTCTTCGACCAGGACGGTTGCGGCAGGCAGCAGGATGCGCAGGGCTTCCGTCTCCAGCTCGTGCGCGAGCAGGACCTGTTCCTGCGGCACACCCTTCGTTCCGCGTCGTACCGGGCACCAGGGCGTGTGGTGCTTGACGTCGCTCTGGCGGTTGGCGGAGTTGTCGACGGCGTCCCGGTCGTCGTCGAAGACCGGCCGCCCGTCCGCGCTGGCAGCTCCGCAGGAGGTGCACACCTGGAACGGCGCGATACGTACGCTCTGGCCCGCGAGCTGGTCGTTCTCCTGCGCGCCGACGCGCAGCGGCCCGGCGTTGACCTTGCGGATCACGGCCCTGCGGGTGTAGTCGACGCCGAAGATCTCACGCTTGTGCCGCCAGGATTTTCCGGCCACGAAGTGCTCGGGTGCGATGTCCACCGTGTCGATGACGGTGTAGTAGCGCCGGTCGCGATCGTCGCTCTCGTCGCCGATCCGCGCGTCGTCGCGCTTGGCGCGCGCGGTGACGACGGTGGGCTGCACGATCTGCCACAGGCTGCCGGAGTCGGCGATGCCGTCATCGCCGCAGCGCGGGCAGGGTGCGATGTCGCTCTCGGCGTGCTCGGTGCGCACGTACCCGCAAGAGGGGCAGAACCGCCAGGTGCGCCAGTCCTGCTCCTTGCCGGTGACGATGTCGATGCCGGTGATGCGGTGCTTGTAGCCCTCGGCGTAGAAGGTGTTCCCGGGGGCGAGTTCGGACAGCGCGTAAGCGCGCGGCCGCTCGTAGGAGTACGTCTTCGACTTGTAGCGCGGCTTCTGGTCGGCCGGCGCGGGTTCGGGCCAGTAGACGGTGGCGTCCAGGGTCGTCGTCGCGTCGGCCAGCGCGTAGTTCGGCAGCAGCCCCAGGTCGCACAGCACGTTCTGGGACGGCTGCCGCTGCCGAGTCCCGCCCGCCTTGGACAGGGCGTGCCACTCGGCCTCCAACTCGGCCTTCGTCCGCTCCTGTTCCTCGTCACCGTCCTTCAGCTCGTCGATCGCCGCCCGGATGGTGCGGATGCGGGTGCGCAGCTTGTTGTTCTCGCGCTCCCACTCCCGCTCAGCCTTCTCCACGGCGCTGCGGATGCCGCGCGTCGCGTACTGCTTGAGCTCCTCGGCGGCGGTCCGGCTCACCCCGGTCGGGAAGAGCGCCAGGAACTCCGCGACGAGCTCCTCCCCGCGCGCGAGGGCGGCATCGGTGAGGTCGGCGAGGTAGCCGGAGGGCCCGAACAGCTCGTCCACCCTCCGTGACAGTGCGGCCAGCGGCTTGCCGTCCTCGCGCAGTAGCCGTCCGCGAGCCGCCAGGTCGAGCAGATGCGCGGTGTACTGGCGGCGCAGGATCTCGATCGCCGAGAGGTATGAGCCGGGCGGCACGATCAGCCCGTCGATCATCTCGCGTGGCTGCTCCAGGAAGTACTGGTCACGCCGCGAACGGCCCGGGATCGTCAGCAGGAAGGCATTGCCCGTACGCCGACCCGCGCGCCCCGCCTGCTGCGCGTAGTTCGCCGGCCGGCGCGGCAGCGCGCCGAGCACCACGGCGGACAGGTCTCCGATGTCGATGCCCATCTCCAGGGTGGGCGTGCAGGAAAGCACGTTCGGGTCGTTGAACCCCTCCCCCTTGCGGAAGGCCTCCTCGACGCGCTCGCGCCGGCCCCGGGAGAGCAGGCCGGTGTGCTCGGCGGTGATGACCTGGTACGTGCCGGCCCGCCGGTACAGACTGCGGTAGTAGTCCTCGCGGTAGTCGCGGTCCCGGTCGTGCCGGTCCACGGTCTCCCGCCACCGGTCCCCGGCGATCAGGCGTCCGGTCGAGCACCGGTACGCAGGACAGGGCTGCTGATGGTACTGGTCGAGCAGGGTGGGGTGCACGGTCTGCTCCCAGAAGCACTTGGGGCAGCGCACGTACGCCTCGTTGACCTCCTTGTCGGCCAGCAGCTGCAGCCGCAGCACACCCGGTTGGAGCCCGTACAGGCGGGCCGTCGTGTCGCGCGGAGTGCGTGCCGAGAGCAGACCTGCGTCGGCGAGGCGGGGCAGGAGGCGCACCCAGAAGTCGTCGGCCTGCTCGCGGGTCATGTCCAGGCAGCGCTGTGCCCACGTCTGGAACCAGGACAGGCGCCCGGTCGCGAAGTCGAACTCGCTCTTGTCCTTGGGCCGGGCGAGGAGGAACGTCGGCGCGGAGACTCCGCTCGGGAAGGCCTTCATGCCGCGCGGACGGCCGCCCCAGATGTAGAAGCGGCTGGTCCCCGCCTCGTCCAGGAACTTGGCGAGCCACCGGTGCCCGACCGCGCCGCGCGTGCGCAGTCGCTCCAACGTCCCGCGCAGGAAGGCGAGATAGCGCGCGTCGTCGTGCTCGGTGAGCTGAAGCCCGCGCTGCGCGGCCTCTTCGTGTGCGGTACGCACGAGGGCAATCGCGGCCTGCGCGTCGGGGATGTCCACCCAGGAGGCGGCGGTACGGGTCAGCTCCAGGGTGCGTCCGTTCCGGGAGCGGTGGCCGAACTCCATCGCCGCCTCGAACGCGAAACGCTCCCCGATGAGATCCCACGTCCGCTTGTCCCCGCCGCGCCCCTTGCCCGAGAGCAGCCGGTCCACGCCCGCGTCATCGTGCAGGTCGGGCGGTACGACGGCGGCGAGTGTCTCACGGTCGGTGGTGGCCTCGACGACGTCGGCGATCAGGTCGTTGAGGGCGCTGGGACGCTGCTCGCTGAGGTGCTTGGCGAACAGGGCCCGCAGGGAGAAGGTGTACGAGCGCGACGCGACGAACCCGGCCCGGTGCGCGGCGTCCTGCACCGAGTCGTTGAACATCAGCGTCTTCGTCTCGCGCTGTTCCCTGTCCATCTCCCCACCGGTGAACAGCTGAGTGACGGATGCGGCGGCAAGGGCGGCGGAGCCGGTACCGAGGAAGCGGATCGCGTTGTGGGTGCCGCAAGCCGGACACCAGTCGTCCTTGGCGGCCCGCTCGGCGGTGTCTCCGAGGAGGGCGAGCACGAAGGCCGAATCGGCGGTTGCGGGGCGTGGGTTGCCGTCGCCGTCGTAGTCCTCGATCGGGTCGGGCAGGCGAAGACGGCCCGCCGCACCGTCGAGGATCATGAGAACCCCCGCACCGCCGGTGGTCAGCGATCGCTGCGCCGCGCGGTCGATGGGCGTCCGGCCGTTGCCCTCGCGGGCCTCGTTGTCGGTGGCCGCGACCAGCGTGCGGACCTTGGCCTTGTCGGCCGTCACGGAGGCCCGGCGGATCTTGTGGGGCTTGAGGGTCAGCTCCTCCAGGTCCGACTCGGGTGCAAGGACGGACCACCCGGAACGCCCGCACTCCCGGCAGTACACGGCAGGAAGGAACAGGTCGGTGTTACGGGAGGCCGTGGTGTCCGGCGTGGCCCGTGACGGCGTCGGCGCCCCGTCACCGTCCCACGCGAACTCGGCCCGTGGCCACGGCAGCACGCCCCGCAGCATCCGCGACACGGACCGTGCCCACTGATGCAGTTCCACCTGCACGAACGGACGGACGAGACCGGCGGGCGCGTCCGGATCGCGCGCCACGGAGAGCAGGGCGACGAACCGGGCGAGCGCGAGCGCGGCGAGGTGCGGGCGGGTGGTGATCGCCTCTTCCCAGCGCTTCGCACCACTGCGGCGCATCACATCGAGGATTTCGTCGTACGTACGGACGTTGCCGTCGAAGGCCTTGAGGACGGCGTATGTGAGCCGGTTGCGCTTGAGGACACGCCCGAGTTCGACCGGGTCGGTGATGCGAACACCAGTAATGACCTCGACGAGTGCGGCGAACGCGTCGGGGCCGGACGCCGGATCGGGCAGGGTCGTGATCGCCTCGGGTAACGGGACCTCACCGGGCAGGAACTTCGCCTCGGGAATGAACGCGTCCACGGTCTGCCGGTCCTCGTCGATGATCGCGTCCTCGGTGAAGGCCGTGCCGAAGACGTTCGTGGCTACGGTCAGCAGGTCGCGTACGCCGTCGGCGTCCGTGCCGGAGGCCAGGGTCGCCGAGGTAGCGACGGGCGTGATCGTCCCCAGCGGCCGGTCGGGGCGAGTGGCTCCGACGGCAGAGGCGAGGCGCCGCAGGAGCATGGCGACGTCGGTGCCCTGCGCACCGTCGTAGGTGTGGAACTCATCCACGACGACGTACCGGATGTCGCACCCCTCCCACAGCGGTGCGTCGGCGGCACGCTGGAGGAGCAGGTCGAGCATCTTGTAGTTGGTGATCAGGATGTCCGGCGGAGACAGCTGCATGTCCTGGCGGCGGGTGTAGACCCGGTCGTACTCGGTCGCGGCCTTGTCCCCGATGTACAGGCCGGCACGGACACGGTTCAGCGCGTCGTGCTCGGTGAGCAGTTCGTTGATACGGCCGGCCTGATCGGTGGCCAGGGCGTTCATCGGATAGAGGAAGACGGCCTTGATGCCGTTACGGCCTGCGGCGCGCTCACGGGCGCAGTGATCGAGGACGGGGTAGAGGAACGACTCCGTCTTGCCGGATCCAGTGCCAGTGGTGACGAGAGTGGGCTCAGGAGTGTGACCGTTGCGCGTGGTGAGGCGCGCGAAGGCGCGGGCCTGGTGCGCGTACGGCGCCCAGCCGTCGGTACGGCGCCAGTCCAGGTGCTCCTGCCAGCCGTCGTCGGCGCGGGTGAAGGGGGTCCGAAGGCGCAGGTACGGCCCCCGGAACATCCCGGCCGACTCGTCCCCGAGAAACGCGTGCAACGCCTTCCGCACACCCTCGTCGGCGAGCCCGTACGTGGTGGACAGGTACTGGAGCAGGCTCTCTTTCAGCCCCTGCGCTTCGAGCGTCGGCCTCACGGCTTCGGAACCTCCATCTTGACGGGGTCCCACAGACCCTTGGCGATGGCCTCGTTAAGGCGCTGGGTGAAGTAGGCGTGGGCCGCGCGCATCTCGCGCTCGCGGTTGGCCTTGTAGAAGGGGGCGGTGTAGCCGTCGGGGACGGGGGGTGACTCGGGGAGCGGGGTGGCGGGGTCGGCAGGGAGCACGCCCTCGGGGCTCGGATCGCCTACGGCCTCGCGGAAGGCTTCGAACTGGGTCCAGTGGTCCTTGGTTTGGTCGAAGCCGTAGGTGTTCCGAGCCCCGGCAATCTTCCGCTCCGTCGCGTCGAACCACGTCACTTGGTCGTAGCCCTGCAACACCGGGAAGCGGGCCCGGTACATGGCGATGAGGGTGTCCGCGTCGATGCCGAGCCAGATGGCGACCAGCGCGTCGATTTCGACGAGCGCAGCCCGGCGGGCGTACTCGGTACGGAGTGGGGTGTCGCGTTGCCAGGTAGGGGTGACCTCGTACAGCTTGGTGCGCATACCCGGCCAGGTGATCGCCCAGGGCTCGTAGGCCTGCCACTTGGGATCGTAGAGGTCGGGCCAAAGTTCGGCGTAGGCGGTGGTGAGGCAGTTGAGGCGGAGGGTGCGGAGGAGGAGGGCGGGGGCTAGGGGGTGGTCGGACTGCGGAGCAGGCATCATTCGCGCGCCGGCAACTTGGAGATCACCACGCCCCGATGTCCTCAGCAAGTAGTCCAGCGACAGTGACGCCCAGAATCCAGCATTGAGCACTGTGGCACGCCGCGTCCCCGCTCGGGCGCTGTGCACCATGTGGACATGTGAGACCCCCGGAGGGACCAAGGCAGCGTAGAGTGCACGCTCTGTATCAGGGGCGATCTGGCGCCGCCATGCGACCCGATACCGCTCGCTGTACGGCGTGCCGGCCTTCGCCCACAGAAACGCCTCGATCTCTGCGTCCTCGACGTCCTCCGGCAACACCTTCCGCTTCTCGGCAACCTTCAGCCGCGCCAGCGCCCGCTCCTCGTCCGACGCGAGCAGCGCCTCGTACGCGTCCCAGTCAGTCCACCGGTCCTGCGCCCCCAGGAACACGTCCTCCGAGGTCGCCCGCCGGTACTCCGACTCCGGCACCGCGTCATCCGCGAGCGCCTGCGGGTCGAGACCGCGCGCCTCGCCAGCGCCCTGGCTCGGCTGCTTGAACAGCGGGTTGGCCACACCAATCTGCGGCCCTTTCAGGATCACATCGTTCCACGAAGCGGCGTGGTAGTCGTCCTGGCCGTCGATGCCAGTGTTGTAGTCGATGAGCCTCTGGTTCTTGCCGAGACCGAACTGCGCCTTCTTGGCTCCGCTTTCGTCGTAGCCGCGGGTGATGTTGGGGCCCAGCGCACCGAGCCGCAGCGGGTAGAGCCCCAGCGCATCGATCGCCGGATCCTCTGCCGTGCTCACCGGGGTGAGCATCCGGGTGTGCTCCACCGGCCCTTCGTCACCGGCGAGCCGCTGCCAGCGTTCCAGGGTGTCTGTCGTCACGCGGACCACCCGCTTTGGGTGCGGGCGCTCGTCCCAGTCTCCGTCGAACTTGAGCCCAGGGTCAGCTCCTGTGTTGTCAGCGCTCGCCGAAAACCGCAGCGTATCGACCGCGTACAGCCACGAGAGCGAGTCGAAACGGATCGGACCCGCGTTGCCGTAAATGTGCACTCCGAAATGGGTGGCATCACTGACGGGCCTTGGGAAGAAGCGCTGACCTGCATTGACGAAGTCACCATGCACCCGAAGGCGCCTGTACGCCGCCGCCCGCAGCTCAGCTTCCTTGTCTCCGAACAGATGCGAGTCAGGATGCAGCATGCCGGCAGTTCCATGCAGCCCGGAGTGGTCCCACACCTCGCACATGAACGCCCGATACAGGTCAGGCTGGCTCCCCGCGATGAGCGGGTACACCGGCGCGGACGACAGATGATCGGCCGTCGTCACCGTGTTGGTCACCTCGCCGAGCAGGTACCCTTGCACCTCCCCGCGCGCAAGCTCCGCCTCCCGCCGCCGGTTCTTCTCTTCAGCCTTCGGCTTCTCGTTGAGCATGAACCAGGGTTCGTACTCCGCGATGACGGGGTCTTCCTTCCACGTAGGCCGCACCCAAGGTGGATTCCCCACCTGGAGGTCAAACCCTCCGCCCTCCCTCGCGAACACCCCCGCAAAGTCCAACTCCCAGTGCAGGAACCCCTGCTCTTCGGCAATGTCCCGCACCACCCGCATCCACGGATACCGCTGCTCGACCGCCTTCCGGGCCTCGTCCATGTCCATCTCGGGCTGGGTCTGGATCACCTCCTCGAGGTGCTTCAGCTCCTCCAGGGAGTCGACGGAGGAGACGATCGTGCCCTCCTTCACGTCCCTCCTGCCGACCATGGACTCAAGTAAGTCGAGCCAGTCTGCGAGGTTCGTCAGCGGGACGATCGCGCGACGGGGTGCCAGGCCGTTCCCCTTCTTCGCCCCCGAAGCCGCCCGCTTGCCCTTGATCTCCTGCTGCTCGACAACCTCGCCCTCGCCTTCAACCCCGAAGGCCATCTGCTCGACGTACCGGGGCGCCGGCGCGTCCGCCACCGAAGCCAGCAGCCCGTCCAGGTCGACGCCCTCCCCGGCCGCGACGACCGGCGTCGTCGCGTACTCCGGGTCCGACCCGTCAAGCAGCCCCACCTGATCCAGCGGCCAGAACCACAGCGCGCACCACGCGTCCATGACCTGCTTGAGCCGCCAGTACGGAGATCCCTCCGCCTCGAAGAGGTCCGCGAAGACCTTCTCCTTGGTCAGCGGTAGCCCATCGTCGCCTACCTGCTTGTCGCGCCGCAGGAAGCCGTACTCCTCCCCCTCGGCACCCCACACGTCGATCGTGCGTGCGATCTCCCGCTCGCTGAGCTCCATCCGCTTGGCGACGAGCTGCCACAGGAACTCGACGCGCCGCGCCACCGCCTGCAGCCGGGCCAGTTCACTGCTCTTCCCGCCCGTCGACTTCGGCTTGGCGGCGATCGCCTTCTTCCAGGCCTTCAGCTGCCGCACCTGGTCCCCGGCCAGTTGCTCAACGAGCTTCTTCGCATCCCCGCTCGCACCCGCGACCGCACCCCACCCGGGCGTCGGCAGCAGGAACTGGTGCACAGCCCCCTCGGGCAGCGCCTGCTCTGCGCCGTCGTCCCGCGACCGGAACGGCAGCTTCGTCGGCGTAACCGCCCCGATTGTCCGCTCGTTCTTAACGCGGTCCGCCTCGTATACCCAACGCCGCGCCCCGATCAGCGAGTTGCCGCGCCGCAGGTGCAGCCCGAACCACGGTGCGCGCATGCCGGGGTGCATGGTGTTCAGCCACAGGGACACCTCGGCCAGCTCGACGCCGGTCGAGTTCAGGTCGATCCCGTACGCGTTGTGCAGCGCGATGTACGCCTTGACCTTCTGCTTCGCATCAAGCGCTTTCGACGTGTCCAGGCTGACGCCCAGCTCTTCCTGCCGCCGCTTCAGGTACTCCTCGGCGACCTGGTTGATGGCCTCGTTCAGGAACGCGCCCGACCCGAGCGCCGGCTCGCAGATCGTGAACTTCAGCAGGTCGCTCGCCCGCGTCTCGTCCGTGATGCGGTGCTTGAGCGCCAGCTCGACGGTGACCTGGGTCAGGGATTCGGGGGTGTAGTACGACGCGGAGGTCTCGCGGTCGCGTCCCGCGAGGCGGTAGACAAATGTCCCCTTGGCGTACTTCTTCGGGCCGCGCAGTCCGTGCTGCTCGGCGTCCTGCGCGGAGTACACGACGTGCGTGTTCTCCGGGTAGTCGTTCAGCCGGTGCGCGGGGATGAGCCACGAGCCCTTCTCGGGGTCGCCGTACTGCTTGCCGCCGCTCTTGCTGCCCGGCTTGGCGACCTCGGCGAGCTCCTCCTCCGCGATCCTGCCGGTGTAGGACATCAACCCCTCGTAGACCGCGCCTAGTTGGTTGATCCCCAGGTTCCGGTACGAGATGAAGCCGCCCTGCCGGCCCTTCGCTCCCGCCTCCTTCATGGTGAGCAGGCGCAGTACCTGGTGCAGGGCCTCGTTGCGCAGCCGCAGGTCGAGCCACCGCGGCTGCGTCTCCTCATCGCACTCGGGGTGGAGGACGTTGCGGCCGATGAGCGTGATGGCCTTCGGGTCGAAGAGTTCGCTGCGCAGCGCCTCGAAGCGCAGCCCGCGAAGCTCACTGCGCTCACCGGCGTCCAGGTGATCATCACGCTCGGTGCCGTGCGGGCGATGCCCGAAGTTGACCTTGTTGAAGAGGACGTCGAGGGACGCGTACAGGTGGAAGCCGCGCCGGCTCTCCTCATCGACCAGCTTGCGCTCGCGCGCCACCAGCTCGCGCAGGCGGGCGACCGAGTAGCCCGCCTCGTACGTGGAGTCGTCGGCGGGCAGGATGCCGAGCTCAGGGCGGGCCTCGGCATACAGGAGGAACAGGATGCGGTAGAGGTAGCGCAGCGACTCGCGGGTGAGCTGCTTGGCGAAGGGACCCTGCTGCGGGTCCTCGATCTCGATCGGCTCGATGCCCGCCTCGCGCAGACGCTCCAGTACCTCGTTGGCGATGATCTCTACGGAGCGCTGAAGCCCCTTGCGCAGGTCGGAGTTGACGCCGACGGCGTTGTCGCGCGACGCCTTGAGCAGGTCATCGACGCGGCGGCCCTTGCCGTCCGCGCGCGGGGCGAGCATGTCGTGGGAGAAGAGCGCGGCAAGCAGTGCGAGCTCACCGGTTTTCGAGGTGTCATTACGGGCCAAGGCCGCGTCCAGGCTCGCGGCAATGTAGCGGCCTTCGGCCCAGGCGGTGCGGTCGGCGAGCACGAGGACTCCGCCGCACAGCAGGAGCACGATGCGGGGCGGCTCGCCGCCCGCCTTGTGCAGTTCGCTCTGGAACAGCCAGCCGGCCAGCTTCTCCCCTGCCGTGAGCGTGCCCTCGGCGGTCTTCAGCGGGTGCAGAACCGACCCCGGCCCGTCGGCGTCAAGGGCGTCATCCAGACTGCCGGTCCAGCCGCAGTCGAGGGCGACGATGCCGTCACCGTGCCAGGCGACCTGAAGCTCGTACTCCCGGCCGGCGTTGTGCACGGTGAGCGTCCGGCCGCCCGACTCCCCGTAACCCAGGGCCGCGAGGACGTCCGCGTGCCAGGCGGCGACCCGCTCGGCCCACTCGCCGGTGACGTCCTCGTGTCCCTCCTGCGTCCGGGCCGCAAGGTGGGGCCGTACGGTGGCGGTGTACTCCCCGCGCAGCTTCGGCAGGAGTTCGCGCGGGGTGAGCCGGGAGTCGTTCGGGTCGGTCTCGCGGCTGGTCCAGAGGCTGAACAGCCCCTCCTCGCCCGCCTTGTTGCGCTTGAGGGTGTTCTCCAGCTCCTCGCTGAAGTAGTGGGCTGCCAGGTATTCGCCGCGGTTGGCGAAGGAGTCGTAGGTGTAGCTCATCGGGCGGACTCCTCAGCGTCGCCGGGGATCGGTGAGTGAAGGGGTTCGAGTACGGCGAGGACCCGCAGCATCGGGCCCCCCGCGGTACGCAGGCGGCGGACGAGGGCACGACGCCGCTCGGCGGTCTCGTACACCTCCTGCTTCCGCTTGCCGGTACCGACCGCGAACAGGGCCTCCTGCTCCCAGTCCCGCACCTTCTCCTCGTACGGGGCGAGGTAGGCGTCGACCTGCCGGTCGTAGTCGGCGCGGCGCTCGCGCAGGTACGCCTCGGCGGCATCAACGGCCGGAGACACTAAGGACTGGAGGAGTTCGGGTTCGACGGGCTTGTCGCGGCCCGGCATGCCGGGGCCGACTCCGCAGGCGGTGAGGAAGGCCGAATCCATGCGCCAGACGCGGGGATTCACGTCGGCTAAGCCTGTGACGGCCATCCACTCGACGACCGTCGGGCGGCCCGCCGCGTTGGAGTAGGCGCCCTGGAGGAGGAAGACCGGCCCGGTCAGCGTGGTCGGAAGGCCGGGATCGATGGCCGCGGCCTTGGCCGCATCGGCCCGGTAGGCGAGGACGAACGCCTCGTCGTACTTGAGCTTGGCGAGCACCTTGTCCGTCACCCAGTCCAGAACCGGGTGGATGTCGCCGACGTAGCTGACGTTGGGCCACTGCGAGGTGGGCTCGTCGCCCTTGCCCTGCTTGGCGTTGCGGGCCGCCTCCAGGCGCTGGGCGGCGTACGCCTTGTCGAAGGTGATCTTCAGGGTGCCGTCGTACCGAGGTGTGGTGAGGATCTTCTCCTGTACGAGGTACGACTTGGGCAGCTCGCGGAACCGGTACTGCAGATCGTCGGGCGGCGTGAACTCGATGCGGCCCCCAGCCGTCTCCGGCCGCCAGTTGAGGGCCTCACGCTCGGCTTCCGGATAGATCAGGTCCATCGCGGCGTGGAAGTATGCCCGGGTATCGGCGAAGACGTGCGGTACATCGGCCTCACGCACCGGGGCCGTGACGCTGACCGCCTGCGCTGCTGTGCGGTCGGTGAGACGGGCATTGGCATTGGCCAGGAGATCGGCGAGGACGCCGCCGGCACTTGCCTGGGACTGCTTGATGGACCGGTCGACCGTGCTGCCCTTGATGAGATCGCGGGTGAGGCGGTCCTCTTCCTTCTTGTCGTCGTACAGACCCGTGACCGCCTCCGCGCTGCCCTCGCCGCTCTCGATCTCGTGCGCCTGAGCCTCGCGGCGCAGCAGGCGGGTACCGACGAGCCGGTCGTCGAGGGTGAGCTGCTCGCCGGTCTCCTCGTCGCGCCGCCAGGGCACGTCGGCGGTGAGGGTGAGGGCGCGGAACTCGGGACTCACGGCCTGCCCGTAACGGTCGATGCGGCCGTTGCGCTGCTCGATACGGATCAGGGACCAGGGCAGGTCGTAGTGGATCAGGTCGTGGCACTGGTGGTGCAGGTTGACGCCCTCGGAGGCGATGTCGCCGGTGAAGAGCAGGCGTACGGGTTCGTCGGCACGGCCGAAGCGGTCGACGATCTCGCGCTGCTGCTGGTCGTTGGTCGTATCGCCGTGCATGACCTCGACGGTGCCGCCGTACGCCTTCCAAGGGCGGGACTCATCGGTGTCGGTCGCCTTCTGCTTGAAGCCGAGCCGGGCGGGTACCTCCTGGGCGAGCCAGGTCAGGGTGGCGATCCGCTCCGAGAAGACGACGACGCGTCGCTCGGAGCGCGGGCCGACGCCGAGGTCCTTGAGGGTGCGTACGAGGGCGTCGAGTTTGGCGGAGTCGGCGTCGGTGAAGTCGGCAAGCAATGCGCCGAGTTCGGTCAGCGCGGTCCGCTCGGTGGCAAGCGCGGCACGGCGTTCGTCGGTGTCGGTCTTGCGTTTGGGGTCGTCCAGGTAGGCGCGGCGGTTGGTGACGGACTGCTGCAGGGCCTTGTGCGAGGAGAGGAACGCCTTGAGGAAGTTGTAGGCGACCAGCGGGTCGGCGCATATCGAGGACCGGCCCGTCTCACCCGGGGTCCACTCGGCTGCGAGCTTCTCCAGGACGGCGACCTCCTTGGGGGTCGCCGGTGCTGGGACCGGAACCGAGGGCCCGCGCTCGGCCCATGGCTTGTCCTTGAGCCCGTCGCGCACCTCGCGGTCGGTCTTCGTGCGCCGGATGTAGAGGTGGTCGAGGTCGGCGACCTTGTAGTTCTTCGGGTCGGCGATCGCTGCCGGGTCGAGCATGCGGATCAACTCGGCGAACGACTCTGCGTCGCCGTTGTGCGGGGTTGCGGAGGCCAGGATCAGCGCGTCGGTGTGCTCGGCCAGGCGGCGGGCGAGGCGGTTGTTGCGGGTGCCCTTGTTGACAAGGTTGTGCGACTCGTCGATGACCACCGCGTCCCAGGAGATGTTCTCCAGGTGGTGTGCGTACGTGGCCGACTTGAGCGTGTCGACCGAGACGATGACCCGTTTGAAGTGCGCGAAGGGATTCCGCCCGGCCGGGATCTCCTGCTGGATGCGCTGAATGCCGGTGGAGTCGAGCCGTACGAGGGGCAGCGAGAAGCGGGTCCACAGCTCGCGCTGGAACTGCTCGAGCACATGCGCGGGGGTGATCACGAGGATGCGCTCGCCACGGCCCCGCCGGATCAGCTCGGCCAGGGTGATACCGATCTCAAGGGTCTTGCCGAGGCCCACCACGTCGGCTATCAGGAGGCGGGGCTGCGGGTTGCGCATGGACAGCGCCAGCTCAGCGGGGCGCAGCTGGTGCTCCTGCCGGTCCATGAGGTGCGAGTCCGCCAACGCGAGACCGTGCTCGGTCTGTGGGAGGGCAGTCTTGCGGATGACCGCCTCCAGGTAGAGGCGCGCCTTGGCGTGTTTGGAGGTGTCATCAGGCACCAGTCGGGTGCGGCGCGGGTCGAGGACGTCGATCTGGTCGAGGCCCTCGTAGAAGACCGCGTCGGTGCCGCGTACGAACGGAGAGACGCCGCTGACCTCGAGCATCAACCCGTCACGGGACTCGTCGACGGACTTGACCAACCACTGCTCGTCACGCACGCGCACCTGGGCGCCGGGCGCGAACGCCGCCTTTGTGCCCGGCGAGGCCGCCGGGGCGACGTCGCACGCCTCGGGTATCTCGGGCTGCCTCGCCGTGGTCACGTACTGCTCCTCTGATGCTGTTGATACGCGTCGAAAATGACGCTGGTGATGTTGTACTCACGTGTACCGCAGGGCTGTGCCGACCGACAGCCGCCGTGATGTCACGGTCGTGTCAGCGGCTCGACCAGGCAAGCTCTCGGCGCGCCGCATAGCGCTCGCGAAGCTCACCGGCGACCCGGCGTGAGGCCGGGGGCCGCCCTCTGCCCGGGGACGCCGGGACGGGAACAGCCGGTTCCTCCACAACGGGCGGTTTTGGCTCCGACTCCTCGCGCAACTGCCGGTCCAGCTCGTCGAGGCGATCGAGCATGTGCGCGTCGGGCTGCGGCAGCACCATCGTGGGATGGTCCTTGGGCGTCGTCTGCTCGATCAGGGAGCGGCGGGCTCGGGCCGGGCTCGTGCCCATGCGACGCAGGAGGTCGGCGCACTGGCGCGTCACGTGCGCGAGAGGGGGGCGGTCGACCGGCTTGTGGGCCAACATCGGTGTGACGACTGCGGCCAGCTCCCCAGGCAGGCCCGACAGGTCGGGGGCGACCTCAGGGTTGGACACCTGGGCAGCGACGGCGGGCCACGATGCTCCGCTGTACGGCGCGTGGCCTGTGGCGGCGTACAGCAGCACCGTCCCTAGGCCATAGACGTCGGCCGCCGGTGTCACATCGGTCACTCCGAGTGCCTGCTCGGGGGGGATGTAGGCCACCGTGCCCAGGATGGTGCCGTCCTGGGACATCGAGCCTTTCTCCGCACCGACGAACGCGCCGAGCCCGAAGTCGATGATCACCGGGCCGAAGTCGCCCATCATGACGTTTTTGGCCGTGAGGTCGCGATGTACCAGGCCTACGGCATGCACGGCGGCGAGCCCTTCGGCCAGGAGTGCGCCCAAGCTGGCCACGTGCAGTACGGACAGCGGCTCGCCGTGGTCCACGGTGTCGTATACGGACCGGCCTGGGACGTAGTCCGTGGCCAGCCAGGGCAGGTCGGCGGTCGGGTCGGCATCGATGAAGCGAGCGACGCGCCCCGTACCGGTCAGGGTACGCGCGATGGCCGCTTCTCGTTCGAAACGTGCTCGACTGTGCGCGTTCGTGCGCTCAGGGCGGATCACCTTCACCGCGACCGGGTCGCCCGCCACCGAATACGCGAGGTAGACCTCCCCCATCCCGCCGGCACCGAGGCGCCTCTCGACGGCGTACGGCCCGATCCGCTTCGGATGACTCAAGCCGCTCACCTGACTCCCCCCGCCGGCCGCTCCGATGCGACCGCCCCCGGCACGTACATGTCCGCCTTGGCGCAAGCAATGGGCGGAGGGAGTAAGCAATGACACATCACCGCATCAGCATACTGATCACCGGTGTGCGGCCGGGAGCCCTCTCGCGAACTCGGGACGACAATCCCAGGTCTTCGCCCCTGGCCGGTTTCGAGTGCCCGCGGCCGCACCACAGTGGGGCCGTCATCCTGACGCATCCAGCTTCCGCAGCAGACCGAGCAGACCGTTCAGAAAGTCGATCTGCTCCTGACCGATCGGGTCCGGACTGAAGTGCATCAGGTCGTTGCGCAGCTCGGCACATTGCTTGAGGGCATCGGTGAAGTGCTTCTGGTCGAGAGGGAGCCGAGCGTGCTCCCAGGTAGCCGGGTCCCTGAAGAGGTGGGGGTAGTTGCCCAAGCTGAGCGCCGAGGCGTCTTCGGCCAGGCCCGCCCTCTTCTTGTTGGTCTTCGCGATGCATGCACGGATGTGCTCGATGCCGAGACACCGGTCGGCGATCCGCCGGAGTCGCTGCTCGACCTCTTCGATCAGTACGAACGGGCTGACGCGAGTGCGGAACTCGACAGCGATGTCAGACGGAGTGACGATCCCGCACACCCGGTGCGCGTCGTTTCTGACCAGTACAAAGCCGTGTTTCTCGATCAGACCGATGCAATCGAGGAGATGTTCCGTCGCAGGGACTTCCGGAGCAGGGACGGTAGCGTCGGCCAGAGTCGCGTCGGGGCTGAACATCAGCGCACCACCGATGGATGTCCAGCTGACGGCGCCGAGCAACCGGCCATTGTCGTCGAGGACGGGTAGCTGACTGAACTCCTTCAGCATCATCCGCGTCTGCGCGTTCGCCAGGGTGTCCGCGGGCGTTACGAAGTCAACTGGGACGTTCGCCGAGGGGAGGTTGCCAACGAGATAGGCGACAGACGGATGCCCCGTGCCCCCGTCCGCGTCCACCTCGCCGGCCTCGTCCGCATTGGCGGTCGGCACTCCTGTCGAAATCGTCCCCGCGCCTTGGTCGGTGTTGCCCGCTCGCTGCCCCGGAAGGCCCGTGTGCGTCGCTCCGACCACCCGCTGAACCACACCGGACATGTCACGAGCCTCCGGCATGCTCTCCCCGAAGGTCGGTGCACCGGCAGGTTCGCCCACTGCCTCGGCACGAGCAAGCCGCGTGAGCAGAGTGGCTCCGTCCGCAACCGGTTCTTCGCCCGCCGCCACCACTGCGATGACGCTGTCGAGCGTGCCTTCCGTGAAGGGCGGAATCGACAACAGGCCCGCGTCGTCGAGGTCGCGCTGGATCCGTGCCACGGCAGTCGGGGAGCGTCGCTCCGCATCCCACAGTTCCAGGAGCTTGCGAACGGTGAGCCGGGTGGGTTCAACCGCTTGTCGGTCCTCGTCCCCTACCCTCTCGATCAGCTGGCGTCGGGCGACCAGACTCGCGCCAGGCTCCCCGTCATCCGGCCTGCCGGGGTCGGCATTCCCCTGAACCACCTCCGCGAGACGTCTCGCCGCGTCGTAACGACGCAGCTCGAAGACGGTCTGCAACGACCCCAGCGACTGCAACAGATCCGGCCGGAAGGCGTCACGCGTCAGTTCCCTGATCTTCCAATCGACGCAACGCACGTGACGCATTCCGTCCGGCTCGCCCGGCCGGAATGTGTATTCACCGGTCACGAACCCGATCGCGTACGTGCCGTCGGCTCGGGGCAGCACGACGAGATCGCCCACGGCCATCTCGTGCCGGAAGCGGAAGAGCTGGCCCGTCCAGTTGCCGCGGGTGTAGGCGTTTTCATCCGGATATGCAGCATCAACGACACGGCGTATCTCGCTGCGACCGGTACTGCTGGAAAGGTCCTCGGTACCGGGCCAGCCGGCGATCACCAGCCCGCGCTCCAGCGCCTCCGCCTCACGCTCGCCCCGCCGCCCCGCTCTGACCACCCACGCCCGCATGCCGCCGCCCCGAATCGATCTTGTCTGTCACGTCAGGTCTTCGCGACATCCCACGCATGTTCGCAAGGCGAAGCCGCGCCGGCAACCCCGACAACCTTCCTGTTGCCTCGTATACCGCAAATGGCATCTAAGGTTTTCCGAGACGCCGCGTGTTGCCTTCGTAGCATGGCCGTGGGACCTCTGCATGCGATCCTTTCCTTCCCGTGGCCACGGAGGTTGGGTCCTTCCCTATTGGACAAGTCCTTGGAAACTCCTCCGCAGGAGCAGACTGCCGACGGCGGCCCGCTGGGCATGCGCGTACCCAGCATCAGCTGCGCGGTGAGCCAGCCGTCGAGCTGCCGGGAGGCGATCCCGTTCCCTCCGCTCCGTCAAGACGCCGAGGAAACCGGAGTCACCCTGATCGGCAGCTTCGAGTGCGTACCGAGTAGCCGCCTCGTGGTCTCCCACCAGTTCTCTGATCAAGGCCAGGCTGAACAAGAGCCGCGCGTTCCCTTCCTCGACCGTCTCGGCTATCAACCCCTCAGCGGCTTTCATGTCCGAAGCGGCTTCTCGCAAGGGCGCCGCTCGCGTCGCGTCCGGGACTCGAAAGGCTCGGCACAATTTCACAGCGGGGCGAGTTTCGCCTCATCGGGGCACTGTTCCGCTGCCTTGTGCTTATGCAGACGTTCGACATGGGCGTGCTGCTCAAGGTAGTCGGCGAGCTGATAGCACGGCCGGCTGACTTCCGCTGTACAGGGCGAGGGCGGTTCGGGCGCAGTTGACCTCTGGCGCCCCGACACGCTAGATAGGCGAACGTCTGCTCGAACCAGGCATCATCCAACATGTCCCATTCATCGTCACTGAGGTAGCCCGAGGCAGCCTGCTCCAGAAACGTCCGCGGCAGGCGCGGACCGTGTCCAGGCCGACGTCCATGGCCGCCCAGAGGAGACCTCGCGCGGACACGGGGGCTCGTGCCGGTAGCGGCGTATCAACTCCGGTGCACTGGCAAGAAACTGAGTAAGGCGGCCGTCGGCAGAGTGCGCGGCCTGCACGAGCCGCGGATCGAACCGCACATGCTTCCCGTCCCCTTCCGAAAGCGCTGCCATGAACTCACGACGCAGCTCGCGCATCATCTCCGACAGCTCGATCACGCATCTCTCAGGCTGACGACGGTGAAAGAACCCTACTGCGCTGGCGGGTTCTACCCCGCGGGGAGAGACAGACGCGACCGCTCCACGCCTGCCGCTACAAGAATAAGCTGAGCCGAGCCGGACCGTCCGTAAATCCACTCGTGTAGTGCAACGCTCGCTGCAAACTGATCCACGGAAAACGGAAACCACCCCGTCTCCGGGGAGAAGATCTTCTCCCCGGAGTCCTCGCGAGGCCACCCGATACCTACTGCTCGGGCAGTCCGAGCATGAGGCTCTGGTGCGGCCGGACTTCGCCTCTACAGTCCCACTGACGCGGCGCCCTAACCGAGAAAACTCAGCCGGACCTGCCGGTTCGGGTTGTCCACGTTCGTGTCCACCAGACAGACAGACTGCCAGGTGCCCAGCGCCAGCTCTCCCCCGACCACGGGCAGCGTGGCATGGGGCGGTACGAGGGCGGGCAGCACGTGGTCGCGGCCGTGGCCGCGGGTTCCGTGCTTGTGGCGCCACCGGTCGTCCGCCGGCAGGAGGTCGTGGAGCGCGGCCAGCAGGTCGTCGTCGCTGCCCGCGCCCGTCTCGATCAGCGCCACGCCCGTGGTGGCGTGCGGTGTAAAGACATTCAGCAGTCCGTCCCGGCCGCGGGCGACGTCCCTCAGGAAGGAGGCGCATTCTGCGGTCAGGTCGTGCACCACCTCGTGCGAGCCGGTCCGGACGTCGATTTCTCGTGTCGTGAAACTCTCAGCCATATGCCGATCCTCGCAGAGACGGCCGCCGAAAACCGACATGCGCACGGGACGGGCCCGCGCCTGGGCCCGTGTCCGGCTCACTGCGCTGTTCATGGCTTCTTTCCCCCTGCGGGCGCAATGCCGTCGCAACAAAGGTCCAGCAGATGAGACGACGTTTGACCCGTCTTCAGATGCGCCGCTACGTTCAGCGACATGTCTACGTCAGCCCGGCTCACCACGCGCGGTCATATCGACCTGCTGCGGGTGGCGTCCGCCGCGTGTCGCCGCGGTTGCTGAGGTCGGCACGCCGCTGAGGCGTCTTTGTCACGCGTAGCCGTGCTGCGTGCCTGCCGCGTTTTCGTCTTCTCGAATTCTTTTCGCGCCGGTCGTGCGGCGCGTTCCCGGCGCGTTCCCCCTTTCCGTCCGCCGGGCTCCTCGTGCTGCCCCGTGGCAGGCGCCGGGCCCGGGACAGGCGTGTGGCGGAAGGGGTGCGTGCCCTTTCCGACCTGGAGCCTTCATGAGTGTTGAGCAGGCCGCGCCCGGACACGCGCCGCCCGGGGCGCCGTCGTCGCGCGTCGGGCGGCCGGTGGCCGAATCGCCGCGCACCGAACCACCGCCTACCGGGCCACCCCGTACCGAACCGCCGCGTCCGCCGCGTACCGGGCCGGAGCTGGTGCCCGTCGTGCCCGTGTCGGCCCGGCGCAAGACCGTGCCGCGGTGGCTGCGGCGGGCCGTGCTGCCGGTGTCGCTGCTCGTGCTGTGGCAGGTGCTCAGCGCCAGTGGGTCGCTGCCGGGTGACATCCTCGCCTCACCGGGAGCCATCGCCCACACGGCTTGGACGCTGGTGTCCGACGGCACGCTGCCTTCGGCGATGCTGGTGTCCCTGCAACGGGTCGCGGTCGGCCTCACCGTGGGCGTGGTCGCCGGGGTGGCCTTGGCGCTCGCCTCCGGGCTGTCGCGATTGGGGGAGGATCTCGTCGACCCCGTCGTACAGATGCTGCGGTCCGTGCCGTGGGTGGGCGTGATTCCGCTCTTCATCATCTGGCTGGGAATCGGTGAGGCACCGAAGATCGCGCTGATTTCACTCGGTGTGGCCTTTCACCTGTATCTGAACGTCCACGCCGGGATTCGCGGCGTGGACGCGCAGTTGGTGGAGGCCGGCACTTCACTGGGGCTCGGGCGCTGGGGGCTGATCCGGCACGTCGTCCTGCCCGGTGCGCTGCCGGGCGCCATGACCGGGCTGCGCTATTCGCTCGCCACCGCCTGGCTGGCCCTCGTCTTCGGCGAGCAGATCAACGCCGACGACGGACTCGGATTCCTGATGAACCAGGCCCGGGAATTCTTCCGTACCGACGTGATCGTGGTGTGCCTGGTGGTGTACGCGGTCCTCGGGCTGCTCGCCGATTTCCTCGTCCGCACTCTGGAAAGGCTGCTGCTGCAATGGCGACCGACGTTCACCGGACAGTGAAGACGGAAACGGAAGGGCGGTACGGTCCGGCCGGCGCGGCGGGCGAAAGTGCTGCCGTACGGGTACGGGAACTCCGCCGGGTCTTCGGGGGCCGGGCCGTCATCGACGGACTGCGGCTGGACGTGGCGCCGGGCGAGTTCGTGGCGCTGCTCGGGCGCAGTGGCTGCGGCAAGTCCACGCTGTTGCGGGTACTGGCCGGGCTGGACCGGGAGATCGAGGGCCAGGTGCTCGTACCGCAGCGCAAGGCCGTCGCCTTCCAGGCGCCGCGGCTGATGCCGTGGCAGCGGGTATGGCGCAATGTGCTGCTCGGGCTGCCCGGGAAGCCCGGACGTGGCGCGGCCGAACGGGCGTTGGGCGAAGTGGGGCTGGCGCACCGGGCGGACGCGTGGCCGAAGACGTTGTCGGGCGGCGAGGCGCAGCGCGCTTCGCTGGCCCGCGCGCTGGTGCGCGAACCCGACCTTCTGTTGCTGGACGAGCCGTTCGGCGCACTGGACGCACTGACGCGCATCAAGGCGCAGCAGTTGGTGGCCGAACTGTGGCAGGAGCGCGGCTGCGCGGTGCTGCTCGTCACGCACGACGTGGACGAGGCGCTGCTGCTGGCCGATCGCGTGCTGGTGATGGAGGGCGGCGTGATCGCGTACGAGAGCGAGGTCGGTCTGCCACGCCCGCGCACCGTCGCCGACCCGCGGTTCGCCGCACTGCGCGCCCGACTGCTGGGCCGCCTGGGAGTGGAGGCCGAGCTGGAGGACGGGGCCGACGTGGCAGGGGCTGCTGCCTGACGGCACACGACGCCCGCACGCCCGACACAGACAAGCGCCCCGCACAGGCAAGGACTCCACACAGGCATGCGCCCCACACAGCCAAGTACGCAGCATCACGAAACGGACCGCACATGAGAGCATCACGACACCCCCGCTCGCCCCACCCCTCCACGCCACGCCGCCGCTCCCCCGCCCGCGTGTTCCTCCCCCTCCTCCCGCTCCTCCTCCTGCTCAGCGCCTGTGGCGGCGCGTCCCGGGCGGACGGTGCCGGAGGCGGGTCCCGCGGCAGGAGCGACGGGGCGGGCCCGGTGACACTCAACGCCGGTGACCAGCGGGGCGGTTCGGAGTCGGTACTGCGGGCGGCCGGGGAGCTGGACGATCTGCCGTACCGCATCCAGTGGTCGACCTTCACCTCCGGTCCGCCGTTGCTGGAGGCGGTCAACGCCGGTGCCGTGGACGTCGGCGCGGTCGGCGACACGCCGCCGGTCTTCGCCGCCGCCGCGCACTCGAAGATCAAGGTGATCGCGGCATCGCACGGCTCGTCCGCGGGAGAGGCGATCCTCGTGAAGAAGGACTCGCCGATCACACGGCCCGCGGAGCTGAAGGGCAAGGTCATCGCGGTGGCGCAGGGCAGTTCCGCGCACTACCAGCTGGTCGCCTCCCTGAAGAAGGCCGGGCTGACGCCGAAGGACGTGACGCTCAGCCACCTCCAGCCGGCCGACGCGCTGGCCGCGTTCACCCGCGGCCGGGTGGACGCCTGGGCGGTGTGGGACCCGTACACCTCACAGGCCCTCGAACGGAGCGACGCGCGGGTGCTGACCACCGGCGAAGGCGTCGTCGACGGCCTCAGCTTCCAGGTCGCCGCGCCCGCCGCCCTGGCCGACGGGAAGAAGGCCGCGGCGCTCAAGGACTACCTGGACCGGCTGCGCCGCGCGCAGGACTGGGTCCACCGGCACCCGGACGCCTGGGCGAAGGCATGGGCCGAGGAGACCGGGCTGCCGCGGAAGGTGGCGCTGGCCTCGGTGAAACGTACGCAAGGTACGGCGGTGACGGTAGCCCTGGACCGGCCGGCCGTCGCCTCCGAGCAGCGGATCGCCGACACCTTCGCCGCACTGAAGCTGATCCCGGGGCGCTTCGACTTCTCGTCGTTCGTCGACACCCGTTTCAACGGCAGCCTGCCGCCTTCGAGCACGGCGCCGCGTACCTATGGCTCACAACGAAAGGCCGGCTGAGCGCCATGACCGTACATCTGCACTGGTTCCTGCCCACCGGCGGCGACGGGCGCACGCTCGTCGACCGGCACGCGTACACCGACGGCGGGGTGCGGCGCGACCGCATCACCCCGGTCAGCGGCGTACGGGCCCCCGGCATCGACTACCTGGCGCAGATCGCCAAGGCGGCCGAGCAGCTGGGCTTCGAGGCGGTCCTCACGCCGACGGGTACGTGGTGCGAGGACGCCTGGCTGACGACGATGGCGCTCACCCAGGTCACCGACCGGCTGAAGTTCCTGGTCGCCTTCCGGCCCGGGGTGATCTCGCCCGTACTGGCCGCGCAGATGGCCGCGACGTACCAGCGGATCTCCGGGGGCCGGCTGCTGCTGAACGTGGTGACCGGCGGCGACTCCACCGAGCAGCGGCGGTTCGGCGACGCCTTGGACCACGACCGGCGGTATGCCCGTACGGACGAGTTCCTCCAGGTGGTGCGGGGTGTGTGGGGCGGCACCCCGTTCGACTTCCAGGGTGAGCACTACCAGGTGGAGGGCGGACTGACCGCGCTGCCGCCGGACCCGCTCCCGGAGATCTTCTTCGGTGGCTCGTCGGCGGCGGCCGGGCCGGTCGCCGCCCGCAATGTGGATGTCTACCTCACCTGGGGCGAGCCGCCCGAGCAGGTGAAGCAGAAGATCGACTGGATCGCGGGCCTGGCCGCGCGGGAGGGCCGCACGGTCCGCTTCGGCATCCGGCTGCACACCATCTCGCGCGATGCGGCGAGGGAGGCGTGGGCCACGGCGGACCGGCTGCTGGACGATCTCGACCCGGCCACCGTGGCCGCCGCGCAGCAGGCGCTGGGCCGGAGCGAGTCGGTGGGACAGCAGCGGATGCTGGCGCTGCACGGCGGCTCCCGCGACAAGCTGGAGATCGCGCCGAACCTCTGGGCCGGGGTGGGGCTGGTCCGCGGCGGGGCGGGGACGGCGCTGGTCGGCAGCCATGCGGAGGTGGCCGACCGCATCGAGGAGTACCACGCGCTCGGCATCGAGCACTTCGTACTGTCCGGCTATCCGCACCTGGAGGAGGCGTACTGGTTCGGCGAGGGGGTACGGCCCGAGCTGGCCGCCCGGGGGCTGCTGCCCGCCGGGCCGTCCCCGCTGACCGGTGTCCCGGCGGCCGACGGCCGTCCGGCGTCCGCGCCGGGCGGGGCGCCGCTGCTGGTCGCGGGCGGTCGCTGAGGGTCATGGCGAGCCCGGAAGATTCCGGGCCGCACCCTGGTTGGTAGAAACATGAACTACACCGGGGTGCGGGAAGCCGAGGTCGTGGTGGCCGGTGCCGGGCAGGCGGGCCTGGCCACCGCGTTCCACCTGCGGCGGGTGGGGTACGAGCCGGACCGGGACTTCGTCGTGCTGGACCACGCGCCGCGGCCGGGCGGCGCGTGGCAGTTCCGCTGGCCCACGCTGACGTACGGCAAGGTCCACGGCATGCACGCGCTGCCCGGAATGGAGCTGGCCGGCGCCGACCCGGACCGGCCGTCCGCCGAGGTCATCGGCGCGTACTTCGACACGTACGAGCGCACCTTCGGGCTGCGGGTGCACCGGCCGGTGGACGTCCGGGCGGTGCGTGACGGCGCTGACGGGCGCCTGCTGGTGGAGACCTCGGAAGGGACGTACGCCACCCGGGCCCTGGTCAGCGCGACCGGCACCTGGGACCGCCCCTTCTGGCCCCGCTTCCCCGGACAGGAGGTGTTCCGCGGCCGGCAGCTGCACAGCTCCGGCTACCGGGGGCCGCGGGACTTCGCGGGCCGGCGGGTGATCGTCGTGGGCGGCGGGACCTCGGCCGTGCAGCAGCTGCTGGAGATCGCGGAGGCCGCCGCCGCGACGGCCTGGGTGACCCGCCGCCCGCCCGTCTTCCGCGAGGGCCCGTTCGACGAGCAGCAGGGCCGCGCCGCCGTCGCCCGGGTCGAGGAGCGGGTACGCCGGGGGCTGCCGCCGCAGAGCGTGGTGTCGGTCACGGGGCTGCCGATGACGGAAGCGATGCGGCGGGCGCGCGAGCGCGGCGTGCTGGAGCGGCTGCCGTTGTTCGACCGGCTCACCGGGACCGGTGCGGTCTGGGCCGACGGCCGTACCGTCGAGGCGGACACGGTCCTGTACGCCACCGGCTTCCGCGCCGCCCTCGACCACCTCGCCCCGCTCCGGCTGCGCGAGCCCGGCGGGGGCATCCGCATGGAGGGCACCCGCACGGTCCGGGACCCGCGCGTCCACCTCGTCGGCTACGGCCCTTCGGCCAGCACCATCGGCGCCAACCGCGCGGGACGTGCCGCGGTGCGGGACATCCAGCAGCTCCTCGGGGTGGGGACGGGGGCCCTGGCGGCGCCCGGGGCCGTCACGCCCGACTGACGGGAGGCTACGGGCTGATTCGCACACCCACCCCGTTCGTACGCCTGTGTGTGCACTGCTGCGGCAAAGGGGAAATTTCCGGGTGAGGGCGGGGAGTTGCGCCAGGCGGTCACGGTTACGGCCGGGGCGTCGGTCGCGGCGGACAGCACGTGGAAGAGGTGGGGTGGTCTGGTGCCGAGCACGCCGCAGCCGTCCGGTGGTTCCCCTTCGTCGCCGCCTCGTGGGGCGCCGTCGATCGATCTCCCCTTGCCGCCGCCGGGCACCATGGGGCCGCCCGCCGAGTATGTCCGGCTGCGCCGGGAGTGCCCCGTGGCCTGGCTGCGGGACGCGGACACGCCCAGCTGGTTCGTGAGCCGGTACGACGACGTCAGGGCGGTGATCGGCGATCCGCGGCTGGTCAGGCCGAGCGTCAGCGGCTGGTCGTTCCTGCCGGAGGAGGACAGGCCGGACGGCCCGGAGCTGATCACGATGATGGAGATGGACGGCCCGCGGCACACGGCGTTGCGCAGGGCCCTGTCCGGGGCGTTCAGCGCGCGGTCCGTACGGCGCCGGCTGCCGCGGATCCGCAGGAGCGCCGAGCAGCTGCTGGACGCGTTCGCCGCCGGCGGCCCGCCCGGTGATCTGGTCGCCGGGTACACCGAGCCCTTCCCGCTCCGGGTGGTGTGCGAGTCGGTGGGCATCCCGTACGAGGACCGCGACTCCTATCTGCCCCTGGCGGACGCGGCCCTGGGGGCGCTGCTCACCCTGGAGGAGGCGCGGCGGGCCACACCGCTGCTGCGGGAGTACGTCCGGTCGCTGATCGTCCGGAAACAGCGGACGCCCGCCGACGACATCCTCAGCGCTCTGACCCGCAGGTGCGACCGTGGCGAGCTGGACGAAGAGAGCGTGCTGAGTTTTGGGCTGTCGATGCTCGTCGCCGGTTACCGGACGACGACCATGTTTCTGTCCGACGCCGTCGTGGCGCTGCTGACCGAGCCGGAACAGTACGCCCGGCTGCGCGACGACCGCGGCCTGCTGCCGGGCGCGGTGGAGGAGTTCCTGCGCTACGTGCCGGTGATGAACGGGGTGGTGGTGCTCCAGGCCACCGAGGATCTGGAACTGGGCGGGCAGACGGTCCGGGCGGGCGAGGCGGTCTTTCCGGCGCTGGCCTCCGCCAACCGCGACGAGGCCGTGTTCACCGAGCCGGAAAAGCTCGACCTGTGCCGCCGGCCGAACCCGCACATCGCGTTCGGCCGGGGCCCGCACAACTGCATCGGTGCCCATCTGGCGCGGGCGGAGCTGAGCGTGGGCCTGGAAGCGCTGCTGGACCGCTTCCCGCACCTGCGCCTGGCCGAGGGACACAGCCCCACCTGGGACGACGCCTCCCCGGCCAAGTCGCCGCTCACCCTTCCGGTCAGCTGGTGAGCCGTACGCCGGGATGCTGTCGCACCGAGGGCGTACGGCCGCCGCCGGTCACTGCGTGACGTCGAGCGTCTGCTGGGCCGGGCGCAGCGTGTGGGACGGGTGCGGCGTACGGACCTCCGCCGAGCCGTCTCCCTCGAAGAGCTGCTCGCCCGCCTTGACGGGGACGGCACCGAAAGCGCTCTTGAAGGAGGCGGCGCCCTGCTCCGTCACGGTGAAGGTGACGCGGGTGGTGAGCTTGTCCGCGGCGACCCGGGCCTGCCTGGGGTCCAGCTTGAACGCCAGGAACGCCGTCCTCGCCGGGCGGGCGCCCCGTACGTCCCCGGAGACCCGGCCCGTGGCGAAGTCGGCCTTCAGGTGGTTGACCCGCAGATAACGGCCGCCGCGTGTGAAGTCGAAGCCGCCGTCGAAGTCCATGTCGCCCTTGGTGAGGGCGCGGTTGAAGGCGCCGCCGGTGATCGGGGCGGTGACGCACCGCCGCTCACGGGTGCCGGTCAGACGGGCCGGGCGGAGGGCGTTGAGCCGCACATGCGCCTTGGCCAGGGCGCGGGTGGCGCCGGGGGTCAGGCAGAAGTTCCCGACGCCCTTGCCCAACCGGGTCAGCTCCTGGTGGGGCGGGGGCACCGGGCGCGGGCCGTCCGGGGCGGCGGCCAGGGAGATGCTGCCGCCCAGGGACCCGGTGAGGGCGAGCGCGGTCACACAGGCCGTGGTGAACAGGCGGCGCGGTGCGGACATGGGGATGTCTCCTTCGCGTACGGCTGCGGTCGGCAGCGGCGGACGACCGCGGCATTGCTGTGTTTGTTACAGGTATTGACGCCCCTGCCCCGGTGGTGACGGCCCCGCCCGCGAATCACCCGTTCGCCCGATGACTCCCGGTGTGTCATCCCGGGGCGGTGGGCCGGAGCAGCGTAAGAGAGGGCGCGCGGGAGGGGGCACCGGCGCTCCGGGGCCGGCGCGCGCCGACGGCCGGGGTACGGCTGCGGCCCGGCACCTTAGCAAGCGCGGACCGCCGTGGCGGGTCTTTGTCGGGTTGGCGCCAACCGTGCGAAGACGGCCCGGTACGGCATTAGCGTCCTCTTCTCCGTCCCCCGGAGAAGGAGGTCACGTTGCGAAACGTCGGACGGCGGCGTTCGGTGACCGGCGGTGTCCGGTCGCGGTTCTCGGTGGGCACCGGGCTGGTCGTCGCCGGGCTTTCCCTGACGGCCGTGGCCATCCTGCTGCCGGTGCAGTTGTTCGCGAGCAGCGGCAGCGCGGCGGACCGTTCCGCGCCCGCCGCGCAGGACGACGGGCTCGGGGTGTGGAACACGCCGTGGGGTCCCTTGTCCCCGCTCGACCGGGAATTCGTCAGAAAAGTACGGCAGGCCGGGCTCTGGGAACTGCCGGCGGGGCGGGAGGCGCTGCGACGCGGGACGCGGCAGGCCGTCAAGCACGCGGGCCGGCATTTGATGGAGGGCCACACCGATCTCAATCAGCGTGCCGCCGACACGGCCCGCGCGCTGGACATCACGCTCCCCGGGCAGCCGACCCCCGAGCAGCAGGGCTGGCTCGCCCAGCTCGACGCGGCCGAAGGCGACACCTATGAGCGGCTGTTCGCGAATCTGGCCCGCCGCGCGCACGGAAAGGTCTTCTCCCTGGTCGCGCAGGTGCGGGCGGACACCCAGAATTCCATGATCCGGGACCTGGCCACCCGTGCCAATTCCGTCGTCCTCGATCACATCACGGCTCTGGAACAGACCGGACTGGTCGATTTCGCAGCACTCGCCGACGGCCGGGCATCCGGCGGTCCGGGCACGGCTACGGTTGCGCCGCCGCCCGCGCAGCCGTCCGCGTGACCGCCCCCGTAATCGTCCATACGATCACGGGCCACCCGTGAAACAACCGCACCCGCGCTTACGTATTCCCGCAGGAGCACGTTGCCGCACCAGGCATTGCCCACCAGGAATCGCCGCAGGAACCGGCGCGGGAAACGCCACAGGACTCCATCCGACCCCCGGGAAGTGATGACATGAAACGGCAGAAACGGATATCTGCACGATCGGCGCGTCCGCACAAAAGGGCCCGCCTCTCGAAGCGGAGCGGTGCGCTGATCCTCACGGCGCTGGCCGGGTGCGGCGGTACGGCGGTGATCGCCGCCCAGGCGCTGGCGGGGACGGGCGCGCCCGGGACCGGCCGCGCGGACACGCCGGCAGGCGGCGGCACGGGCACGGTGGCCGGCCGGACGATCAGCTGCCCGGACGTGGGACAGCGGCTGCGCAGCCTGCCGACCGCAGCGGCTCCCGAAGTCAATCGGCAGCTCGGGCAGTTGGAGGAGCAGGTCGCCCGGGCGTTCCAGCGGTGGACAGCCGATCCCGGGGCGCAGGACCGGGTGCTGCGCGGCCTGGAGCAGGACCGCAAGGCCACCATCGGACGCATCACGGACGCGCTGCGCCGGGCCGGTGGACAACCCGGCACGCTCGACGGGCTCAGCGCCTGCCGCCCGACGGAGCGGGATTCCGCCGCCGCACAGAACGTGCCCCGGGGCGCGCGGGACGGGAACAGCGCGGACAACGGCCCGTTCCGCGACGATTTCGTCGACATCACCACCGTACGGCCGAATACCCGGGACGGCGCCGAGCGGGGACGCGGCGCGGCCTCCGGTTCGTTCCGTTCGGAATGCGGGCGCAACGAGAACGGGCACAACAACCCGGACAACCTGATCGTCGCGCCGGGTGTCGGCAACGGCGCCCACCACATGCACGATTACGTGGGCAATCTGGCGACGGACGCGTTCTCCTCCGACCGGGAACTGGCCGGGGCCGGTACGACCTGCGGCAACGGGGACCGGTCCACGTATTACTGGCCGGTGCTGCGGCTGCGGGACAACGGGCGGGAGCGGGACGCCGACGCACCCGGCGGCGGGCAGGACGGCAATGTCGGCACGATCCTGCGTCCCGCCGAGGTATCGCTGACCTTCGACGGGACCGGCACCGGAAAGGTGTCCGCCATGCCGCCGTTCCTGCGGAATCTCACCGGTGACGCGAAAGCGCTGACGAACGGACCGGCCAACGCGAACGCGTCGTGGAGCTGCACCGGTTTCGAGGACCGGCAGCTGAAGAACAAGTACCCGGTCTGTCCCCGGGGCAGCAAGGTCGTACGGTCGCTGGTGTTCCCCAGTTGCTGGGACGGGCGCAACATCGACAGCGCCAATCACCGTACGCATGTGGTCTTCCCGGACGGAAACGGACGGTGCCGCGACGGATTCCGCGCCGTTCCCCGGCTGGTGCAGCGGCTGACCTACGCCATTCCGCCGAACACGCCGTACGCGGTGGACAGCTTTCCCGACCAGTTGCACAACCCGGTGACGGATCACGGTGACTTCATCAACGTGATGCCGCAGCGGCTGATGCGTACGGCCGTGGACTGCGTCAATTCCGGCCGCGACTGCCGGTGAAAGGCGGTCGTCGTGCCATGAGACCGCCGTCCGGCCCGGTGCTGCCCCTGCTCGCGGCGGGCGGTCTGTCCTGTGCGATCGTCGTGGCCGGTTACGCGAACGGCGGCCCGGCGCCGGCCGCCCAGCGCCCCCCGCGGACCGCGCACGCCCTCCCCTCCCCCGCCGCGTCGGGCCCGCCGGTGCCGATGGCGCGGATCGCCGCCGTCCTCGGCTGCCGCGCCGAGATCATCGTCGACGCACAGGAGTTGCGCGAAGGCGGCTGCACCACCGGCGCGGGGGCCTTCCGCATCCTGACCTTCAGCAGCGACGCCAAGAAGCGCGCCTGGCTCACCGAGGCGCAGGCGTACGGAGGGACATATCTCGTCGGCACCCGCTGGTCGGTCACCGGCCCGTCCCCGAGCGCGCTGGCACCGCTCCGGGCCGCGCTGGGCGGCACCGTGGAAACGGGCGACGGACACGGCCACACCGCCGCCCGGCACGGCCGGGCCCCCGGGCAGGACCGGTCGTCCTGACAGGGCCGGGCGCCCTGACCCGGCCGGAAAACGGGCACCGCCGAGCGGTGCCCGTTTTCCGTGTGTGACAGCCTCCCCGCGGTGGTAGTGATCACGGACGCGGACGTATGTTCGCGTCCGTGAACTTCCGTGCGTCCCCCGCACGTCCCCCGTACCACCCCCCGCAACGATCCCCAGGAGGCATCCCATGGCATCCCCGCTCCCCGTCGCGCCGACCGCATCCCCGCTGCCGCTGATGCAGTTAGCCACCGGGTTCTGGGCGTTCAAGACGCTGGCCACCGCCGACGAGCTGGGCCTGTTCGGCCTGCTCGACCGGCTGGGCGGCGGCACGGTCGAGGAGTGCGCCGAGGAGCTGGAGATCGGCACACGGCCCGCGGGGATGCTGCTGACCGGCTGCGCGGCGCTGGACCTGCTGGAACGCCGCGGGGACGGCCGGTTCGTCAACTCGCCGCTGGCCGACGCCTATCTGGTGCCCGGCCGCCCGTACCACTTCAGCGGCTGGCTGCGGATGCTGGACCAGCGGCTGTACCCGGGCTGGGGCCGGCTCGGCGAGGCGGTGCGCACCAACCGGCCCACGACCTGGGACCCGGACAAGCAGCTGCACCTGTTCGACACCGAGGACCCGGGGCTGCTGTCCGTCTTCTGGGAGGCGATGCACGCGGTGTCGTCGTGGACCGCGCAGCGGCTCGGCGAGGTGGTGGACCTCACCGCCGGGACGCGGCTGCTGGACGTGGGCGGCGGCTCCGGCGCGTACGCCATCGAGCTGTGCCGGCGGCACCCGGGCCTGAAGGCGACGGTCTACGACTTGCCGAAGGTGTGTCCGGTCGCGGACCGCAACATCGCGGACGCCGGGCTCGCCGACCGGATCGGCACCCACCCCGGCGACTTCCTCTCCGAGCCCGCGCTCCCCGGCGGGCACGACGTCATCGTGCTGTCGATGATCCTGCACGACTGGGACGAGGCCACCAACCGCATGCTGCTCGACAAGTGCTGTGCGGCACTGCCGCCCGGCGGCACCCTGGTGATCAGCGAGCTGATGGTGGACGACGATCTGACCGGGCCCGCGCCGGCCGCCCTGATGAGCCTGAACATGCTGGTGGAGACCGAGGGCGGCCGCAACTACACGGCGGCGGAGTACAGCTCCTGGCTGGTCGACGCCGGGTTCTCCGAGGTGCGCAAGGTGCCGTTCGAGGCGCCCGGCGCCAACGCGGCCATCGTCGCCCGCAGGTGACGTCCGGGCCGTGATCCGGCGGGCGGGCCGTCCGGTGTGCGCGCGGACCGCGGACGGCCCGCGCGCACCCGTGCCTCAGGTCTCCAGCTTCTGCTTCGCGGTCTCCGGCAGCGTCAGGTACACGACGAAGGAGACCAGGCAGAGCGCGGACACGTACCAGGGGAACAGGTCAGGGTGCCCGGCCTGCTTGAACCAGGTGCCGACATAGGGCGCCGTGCCGCCGAAGAGGGCCACGGTCAGCGAGTACGGGAAGCCGATGCCCGCGGCCCGGACGCGCGCCGGGAAGACCTCGGCGTTCACGGCCGCGGCCACCGCCGTGTAACCGGTCAGCAGCACCATGCCCGCACACTGCACCAGCAGCAGCGACCAGAACGCGTCGGTCACCAGGTGCAGCAGCGGTACGGCGAGCACCGCGAAGCCCAGCGCGAAGCCGAGCAGCAGCGGCTTGCGGCCGATCCGGTCCGAGAGCATGCCGCCGAGCGGCTGGAGCACCGTGAAGAAGAGCAGCGACAGGGTGCCCGCGGTGAGCGCTTGGCTCTTGTCGAAGCCCGCGTTGACCTGCGCGTACGTGGGCAGGTAGGTGGTCCAGGTGTAGTACGCGAGGGTGCCGCCCGCGGTGATGCCGCAGATCAGCAGGGACTGCCGCGGGTGGCGGCGCAGCGCCTCGAAGAGGCCGGGGCGCGTGGCGGCGCGCTGCTCGGCGCTGCGCGTCTCGCGCGCCCCGCTGCGGACCCACAGACCGATCAGGCTGAGCACCGCGCCGATCAGGAACACCACGCGCCAGCCCCACTGCCCCATCTGGCCGTCGGTGAGGACGCCCGCCAGCAGGGCGGCGGTGCCGGACGCGAGCAGCTGGCCGGCGGTGGTGGAGACGTACTGGAAGCTGGAGAACAGCCCGCGCCGGCCCGGTCCCGCCGATTCGACCAGGAAGGTCGTGGAGGCGGCGAACTCCCCGCCGACCGAGAGCCCCTGGACGAGCCGGGCGACCACGAGCACGACCGGTGCCAGCACGCCGGTGGCCGCGTAGGTGGGGGTGACGGCGACGAGCAGGCTGCCGCCGCCCATCAGGAGGATCGTCACGGTCAGCGCGGCGCGGCGTCCCCGGCGGTCGGCAACCGCGCCCATCAGCAGCCCGCCGATCGGGCGCATGAAGAAGCCCACCGCGAACACCGCGAAGGTGGACAGCAGCGGCACCAGGGAGTTGCCGGTGCCCTCGGGGAAGACCCGGTCGGCGATGTAGACGGCCAGGAAGGAGTACGCGTACCAGTCGTACCACTCCACCGCGTTGCCGACCGACGCCGCGGCCAGCTGGCGCAGCTGCGACACCCGTCGCGGCGCGCCGTCCGGCGCTCCCTGTTCCGTTATGTCCGCGGCCTGCTCCGCACGTGTCATGGTCCTCCGCTCGGGGTCCTTCTCCTCGGCCCGCCGCTGGGGCAGGATGAGCCGACAGGTGATCATGTACCGGTGGGGCGGCCCGCCGCCAGCGGTCACGGCGGCCGAAAGGAGATGGCAACGTGCGTGTAGCACTCTTCGTCACCTGCATCAACGACACGCTCCACCCGGACACCGGCCGGGCGGTGATCACGCTGCTGGAACGTCTCGGCGTCGAGGTGGGATTCCCGGAGGAACAGAGTTGCTGCGGCCAGCCGCAGTTCAACACCGGCTACCGGCATCTGACCGAGCCGCTGGTGCGCCGCTTCGACCGGGCCTTCCGGGACTACGACTACGTGGTCACCCCCTCCGGTTCGTGCGCGGCGATGGTGCGCGACAACTACCCGCGGATCGCGGAGCGGGCCGCGGCCGAGGGGCGCGGCGGCCGGGACCTGGCCGAGGCCGCGGCGAACACCGTGCCGAAGACGTACGAACTGACCGAGTTCCTGGTGGACGTGCTGAAGGTGACGGACGTGGGCGCGTACTACCCGCACACCGTCACCTACCACCCCACCTGCCACGGCCTGCGGATGCTGCGCCTGGGTGACCGGCCGCGCCGGCTGCTGGAGCACGTCAGGGGGCTGGAGCTGCGCGAGCTGCCGGGCGCCGAGGAGTGCTGCGGCTTCGGCGGCACCTTCGCGGTGAAGAACCCGGCGGTGTCGGCCGCGATGGGCGCCGACAAGGTGCGGGCCGTCCGGGAGACGGGCGCGGAGGCGGTCTGCACGGTCGACAACTCCTGTCTGCTGCACATCGGCGGCATGCTCCGGCGGGAGGGCGCGGCGGCCCGGCCCGTGCACATCGCGGAGATCCTGGCCGCCACGGAAGCCGACGCGCGGGAGCCCGCCCGCGCCTCCGCCACGGAAGGGAGCCCGCGGTGAGCGGCACGTACCTCGGCATGCCCGCCTTCCCCGCGGCCGCCGCGTCCTCCACGCAGGACACCCGGCTGCGCGCGAATCTGCAGTACGCCACCCACACCATCCGCGACAAGCGCGCCAAGGCGGTCGCCGAGCTGGACGACTGGGCGCGGCTGCGGGCCGCGGGCGCCGCCGTCAAGGACCGTACGCTGCGCCACCTCGACCACTACCTGGAGCAGCTGGAGGAGTCGGTGACCGCGGCCGGCGGGCAGGTGCACTGGGCGGCGGACGCCGCCGAGGCCAACGCCATCGTCGCCCGGCTGGTGCGGGAGACCGGCGAGCGCGAGGTCGTCAAGGTCAAGTCGATGGCGACGCAGGAGACCGGGCTGAACCGGGCGCTGGCCGAGGCGGGCATCAGCGCGTACGAGACGGATCTGGCGGAGCTGATCGTGCAGCTCGGCGACGATCTGCCGTCGCACATCCTGGTGCCCGCGATCCACCGCAACCGGGGTGAGATCCGGGACATCTTCCGCGAGCGGATGGGCCGCTGGGGCCGCCCGGCGCCCGAGGGGCTGTCCGACGCGCCGAACGAGCTGGCGGAGGCGGCGCGGCTGCACCTGCGCGAGAAGTTCCTGAACGCGAAGGTCGGCATCTCGGGCGCCAACTTCATGGTGGCGGACACCGGCACACTCGTCGTCGTGGAGTCCGAGGGCAACGGGCGGATGTGCCTGACCCTGCCGGAGACGCTGATCTCCGTCGTCGGCATCGAGAAGGTGGTGCCCACCTGGCAGGACCTGGAGATCTTCCTCCAGTTGCTGCCCCGCTCCTCGACCGCCGAGCGGATGAACCCGTACACCTCGATGTGGACCGGGACGACCGACGGGGACGGCCCGCGCACCTTCCACCTCGTGCTGCTGGACAACGGGCGCACCGACACCCTCGCCGACACGGTGGGCCGCCAGGCGCTGCGCTGCATCCGCTGCTCGGCCTGCCTGAACGTGTGCCCGGTGTACGAGCGGGCCGGCGGGCACGCGTACGGCTCGGCGTACCCGGGTCCGATCGGCGCGATCCTCACCCCGCAGCTGCGCGGTACGGCGAGCGAACTGGACGCCTCGCTGCCGTACGCCTCATCGCTGTGCGGCGCCTGCTACGAGGTGTGTCCGGTGGCCATCGACATCCCGGAGGTGCTGGTGCACCTGCGGGAGCGGGTGGTGCAGGGCGGCAAGGTGACGCGGCGCGGGGTCAAGACCGTCCTCAAACCGGCCAAGGGGCACGCGGCGGAGCGGGCCGTGATGCGCGCGGCGGGATTCGCCTTCGACCACCCGGGAGTGCTGCGGGCGGGCCAGCGGCTGGCGGGCCGCACCCGGCGGCTGCATCCGCGCTGGCTGCCGGGGCCGGGGCACGCCTGGTCGGACACCCGGGACCTGCCGCCGGTGCCGGCCGAGTCCTTCCGCGACTGGTGGCGGCGTACGCGTGGAGAGGAGCGGGGCAAGTGAGCAGCCGGGATGTGGTGCTGGCGCGGGTGCGCCGGGCGCTGGCGGACGTACCGCGCGGCGAGGGGCCCGAAGACCCGCCGGTGCCGCGCGACTACCTGCGTGTGCACGGCTCCCGCACGGCGGAGGAGCGGGTGGCGCTGCTGGCGGAGAACCTGGCGGAGTACCGGGCGCTGGTGCATCACTCCGGCGAGGACGACGTGCACATGCTGATCAAGCGCCTGCTGAACGAGCACGGCGCGCGCTCCGTGCTCGTACCGCCGGGGCTGGACCCGCGGTGGCCGGCCGCCGCCGATGCCACCCCCGTCCACGACCGGGCGGAGAGCACCACGCGCCGGCTCGACGCGGTGGACAGTGTCGTCACCGGCTGCGCGGTGGCCGTCGCGGAGACCGGCACGATCGTCCTGGACGGCTCGCCCGACCAGGGGCGCCGCCGGATCTCGCTCGTCCCCGATCACCACATCTGTGTCGTGCGGGTCCCGGACCAGGTCGTCGACTCGGTGCCGCAGGCGCTGGAACGGCTGGACCCCACGCGGCCGTTGACGTGGATCTCGGGCCCGTCGGCGACCAGTGACATCGAGCTGGACCGGGTGGAGGGGGTGCACGGGCCGCGGAAGCTGGAGGTGATCCTCCTCAAGGAGTGAGGCGCCCGGGAGGGCGGCGGCGTGAAGTGGCCAGCGGTGGGCTTGTGTTGAGCACCGTGCCGGTTCGACCCTGACGCTTCCTGTTGCCTTGCGTTCGGAGCTGTCGCATGAACGTACGCCGCATCAACCGCCGGTCGTTCCTCACCACCGGCGCCGCGCTGGCCGGGTGGGCGGCGTTCGCCGCCCAGAAACGGTCCTTCGCCGCCACGGCCGGTGCCGCTCCCGCCGCCGGCGACGCGTGGGACGCCGCGCCGCGGATCTTCCAGGTCAACCGCGAACCGGCCCGCGCCCGCCTCGTCCCGTACGCGGACGCCGGGGCGGCGCTGGACGGGAGGTTCACCGCGTCCCCGTACTACCGCTCGCTCAACGGCCGCTGGCGCTTCCACTGGTCGAAGAACCCCGGCGAGCGGCCCCGCGACTTCTTCGCGCCCCGGTACGACGACAGCGGCTGGGACCACATCACCGTGCCGTCCAACTGGGAGATCGAGGGCTATCCGGAGCCGATCTACCTCAACGTCAAGTACCCGTGGATCGGGTACGAGGACCCGCGCCCGCCGCACGTGCCGCACGGCTTCAACCCGGTCGGCTCCTACCGGCGTACCTTCACCGTGCCCGCGGACTGGGACGGCCGCCGCACCCTGCTCTCCTTCCAGGGCGTGAAGTCCGCGTTCTTCGTGTGGGTCAACGGCGAGCGGGCCGGCTACAGCGAGGACAGCTACACCCCGGCCGAGTTCGACATCACCCAATGGCTGCGGCCCGGCACGAACGTGCTGGCCGTCGAGGTCTACCGGTGGTCCGACGGCAGCTGGCTGGAGGACCAGGACATGATCGACCTGTCCGGGATCTTCCGCGACGTGTACCTGTACTCCCTCGCGCCGGTGCATCTCCAGGACCTGCACGTGCGCACCGCTCTGGACGCCGCGCACCGCGACGCGGAGCTGACCGTGTCCGCGACCGTGCGCAACCGGGGCGCGGCAGCGGCGGGCGAGCACCGGCTCAAAGCGGTGCTGTACGACGGGCGGGGGCGGCCGGTGCTGCCCGCGCCGCTGACGGCCGCGGTCCGCTTCACCGGCGGGCCGGACGTCACGGTCGCTCCGCAGGCCACCGTCCAGGCCCCGGCCCTGTGGTCCGCCGAGACCCCGAACCTCTACACGCTCGTGCTCACCCTCACCGGACCAACCGGCCGCACCGTGGACGTGCAGAGCACCCGGGTCGGCTTCCGCTCCGTCTCCTACGGGCCCGGCCGGCTCACCGTCAACGGCCGGCCGGTCGTCTTCCGCGGCGTCAACCGGCACGAGACCGACCCCGACCACGGGCAGGCCGTCCCCGAGGAACGGATGCTCCAGGACATCCGCCTCATGAAGCAGCACAACATCAACGCCGTCCGCACCTCCCACTACCCGGCCGACCAGCGCTGGCTCGACCTGTGCGACGAGTACGGGCTGTACGTCGTCGGCGAGGCCAACCTGGAGTCGCACGGGGTCCGCGACTGGCTGCCCGGCAGCCTCCCGGCGTGGACGGGGGCGTGCGTGGACCGGATGCGGTCGATGGTCGAGCGGGACAAGAACCACCCGTCCGTCGTGGTGTGGTCGCTGGGCAACGAGGCGGGCCAGGGGCTCACGTTCGTGGCGATGGCCGACTGGACGCGCCGCCGCGACCCGTCCCGCCCGCTGCACTACGAGGGCATGAACGCGGTTGCCGACATCGAGAGCCGGATGTACGCCAAGCCGGACGAGGTGGAGCGCTATGGGAAGTCGGGCAACCCCAAGCCGTTCATCCTGTGCGAGTACGCCCACTCCATGGGCAACAGCACCGGCAACTTCCAGGAATACTGGGATGTCTTCGAGCGCTACCGGAACCTGCACGGCGGCTTCATCTGGGACTTCGTCGACCAGGCCATCCGCCTCCCCGTCCCCGGCGACCCGCAGCGCACCTACCTTTCCTACGGCGGCGACTGGCACCCCGGCTACCCGACCGACTGGAACTTCAGCTGCAACGGCATCGTGTCCGCCGACCGCGTGCCGCACCCGGCCATCCACGAGGTCAAGAAGGTCTACCAGGCCGTCCGGGCAGCCGCCGCCGACCTCGCCGCCGGTACGGTACGGATCACCAACCGGCAGCTGTTCCTGGGGCTGGACGATTACGAGCTGCGCTGGGAGGTCACCCAGGACGGCGAGCGCATCCAGCACGGCACACTCCCCGCGCCACAGGCCGCGCCCGGCGAGGACGCGACCGTACGGATTCCCTTCACCCGGCCCGAACGGCCCGCCCCGGGCGCCGAGTACTGGCTGAACCTGTCCTTCGTCCTGCGGCACGCCACCCGGTGGGCGGACGCGGGCCACAGCGTCGCCGCCGAACAGCTCGCACTCCCCTGGCACGCCCCCGCGCCCGCCGGCCCCTCCCCCGCCGGGCTGCCGCCGCTCGACCTCACCGAGACGGACCGGGCCGTGACGGTCAGCGGGCGGGACCTGGAACTCGTCCTGGACAAGGCGAGCGGCACCCTGTCGGCCTACCGCCACCGCGGGCGGACGCTGCTGACCGCCGGGCCGGTGCCCAACTTCTGGCGCGGCCCCACCGACAACGACATCGGCCGCGGCGCGCACACCTCACTGCGCACCTGGCGCGAGGCGGGCGCCAAGCGGACCGTGACGCGGGTGACGGCAGCGCAGCCGTCCGCCTCGGAAGTGACCGTCGAGGTCTCGGCCACCCTGCCCACCGCCCCCGCCGCCTCCCGCTGGGACACCGTCTTCACCGTGCGCGGCGACGGCGAGGTGCGGGTCCGGCACACGCTCACGCCGGGCGCCGGGCTGCCCGACCTGCCGATGGTGGGCGCGCTGCTGACCGTACCGGCCGGGCTGGAGACCTTCGGCTGGTACGGGCGGGGGCCGCACGAGAACTACTGGGACCGGCGTACGGCGGCGTTCGTCGGCCGCTACCGCAGCAGCGTGGACGCCCAGTTCGGCCCGTACGTCCGGCCCCAGCAGACCGGCAACGTGACCGATGTGCGCAGCGCCTCGCTCACCGCCAGCGACGGTACGGGGCTGACCGTGCGCGCGGAGCCCGGCGACGGCGCGCCGCTGCTGGAGCTGAGCGCCCTGCACTTCGCACCGTCCGACCTGGAGAGCGAGCGGCATGAGCACCCGTACGAGTTGAAGCGGCGCCCCGAGACCTTCCTCGGCGTCAACCACCGCCAGACGGGGGTCGGCGGGAACGACTCCTGGGGCGCGCCGCCGCTGGAGAAGTACGTGCTGCACGCCGACCGGGTCTACAGCTACGCGTACCGGCTGCGGCCGGCGTGACGCCGGTGCCCCCGCCCCGGCGGGGGCACCCTGCCCGTGGCCCGGTGGCGTCCTGCTCGTACACGGGACGCCCTACTCGTGCATGACCTACTCGTACATGATGTACTCGGGCTGCGGGCGCAGGGCCAGGACCTCCTTGTGCGTCATCAGGCGGCTGCCCTCGGTGTCCTCGTCGTAGAAGAGCTTGAAGCCGGTGTGCATACCCTGCGGCAGCTTCCTGACCAGGTGGTTCCAGGTTTCCCGCTTCAGCCCCGGAGAGCCGATCCCGTCGGCGCACTTGACGGCGGCGACACCGGGCTGCGGCCGGAAGGCGTACTGGTCCCGGACCACCGAGCCGGCCACCTGGTGGAAGATGAACGGCTTCTCCGGCAGGTCGTGCTCGTGGACCAGGCCGGAGAGATAGCGGGCGATCTCGGTGAGTTCGCGGCCGTCGGTGCTCCCGTAGGTGTCGCCGGGCGTCTCGCCGGGGCCCATCTCCCACTCGGGGTCCAGGGCGATGCCCACGTCCGGGTGTACCAGCCACTCGCGCAGCGCCTTGACCTCGCCGAGGGCCGAGGCGCGGCCGGGCTGGATGTTCAGGAGCAGCAGCGCGCGGTGCTTGCGGGCCGCCGCGTGGAAGCGGCGGACGGTGTCGGCGGAGGTACGGGAGCGGTAGGTGCCGTCGGAGCCCGGCTCGGCGTTGGCGACCACCGCCAGCAGCTCCAGGACGGGCAGCGGCTCGCGGTCGGCGGCGTAGGTGTGGGCGAGCTTCTCGATCTCCCGGGCACGCTCGTCCAGGCCGCCGGTGCCGAGGCGGCCGAGGGCCGCGAAGCCCGGCAGGCCGCAGAAGCCGACGAGCCGGTGACGGGGGAACAGCTCCCGGCCCCCGCGCGGCAGCTGGGGCCGTTTCCTGGCCGGCCCGGGCGAGGGGCTGCTCTTCCCGGCGTCCGCGGTCCGGGGCGGCGCCGCGCCGGCCGGTGCCGCGTCGCCGTCCGACTTGCCGGCACACGCGGTGAGGAGGCCGAGGCCGGCCGCCGCGGTGGCGGTCAGGACGCCGCGGCGGCCCGGCTCGCGCGCCGGGCGCCCGTTCGAGGCGGTCGCATGGGTCGGGCCGGTGGGGCCGGTCGCGTCCGTCGGGCCGGTCGAGCTGGTGGGGCCGTTCGGGCCGGTGGGTGCGCGGGCCGCCTGCCGGGCCGCCGGGTGTCCGTCGTCGGCCGCGGGCCGGCCGGGTGCGCTGTCGACCACGTCGCCTCCGTGTGTCCGTAGGGGTGTGCGTGCCGTCCGGTGAGAGGTCTGTGTCGGGTGCCTTGCCGGGGGTGACCGCATGAAACTCCCCTCGGCACGCCCTCTGCCCTATCACGATCAAGATTGCGCCAACTTCGACCGACCGGGCGGTGACGCGCCGCTCACCCGCTCGCCGTCCCCGGCTCCCGCCTTCGGCCGCAGGGTGACCCTCGCATGGGTAGGCACCCGGTGCGTACGCAGCCCGGAGGGCTGGGTGGCCGCGCGCCCGCTCGGCAGACTCATGATCACCGCACCGACGACCGGGAAGAGAGTGACCGTCATGAGCGACGCCATCGTGTGGCAGGCCGGCTGGAGCACCGCCGTACAGCGCCCCAGCTCCGGCTTCGACAAGAACTGGGCGGAGGAGGGGTTCGCCGACCAGACGGTGCGTCAGGTCGTCCGGGTCACCGGCTCCGGCACGGCGGCCCGCGTGAAGCTCTCCAACCGCTACGGCACGGCCCCGCTGGAGATCACCGGCGCCACCCTCGCCCGTACGGACCGGGGCGCGGCCGTCCAGGACGGCACCACACGCCGGCTGACCTTCGCGGGCGCCGGAACCGTGCGCGTCCCGGCGGGCGGCGAGGTCTGGAGCGACGCGGCCGACGTCCCCGCCGCCCCCTTCGACAAGCTGACGGTGAGCCTGTACTTCGCCCGCCCGACCGGCCCCGCGACCTTCCACGCCCAGGCGTTCGCCACCGCCTACCGCGCCGCGGGCGACCAGCTGACCGCCGCCGACCCGGCGGTCTTCACCGAGACCACGGTCTCCTGGTACTTCCTCGCCGACGTCGAACTGGCCGGTGCCGGCCCGGCCCGGCGGGACACCGTGGTGGCGTTCGGCGACTCGATCACCGACGGCTTCTCCTCCACCCCCGACACCGACCACCGCTACCCGGACGCGCTCGCCGGGCGGCTGGCCGAAGCGGGCCTGGACCGCCCGGTCCTCAACGCCGGAATCGGCGGAAACCTGCTGCTCAGCGACGCGCCATGGTTCGGCGAGCGGGCCGCAGCGCGCTTTCGGCGGGATGTGCTGGACAAGCCCGGGGTACGGACCGTGATCGTGCTCGCCGGCCTCAACGACATCGGCTTCAGCGAGGTGGACCCGGCCACGTACCCGACGTACCGCCCGAACCCGGACCGGTCCGCCGAAGCGGTCATCACCGGCTACCGCAACCTGATCGCGCAAGCCCACACGGCCGGAGTACGGATCATCGGCGGCACGCTCCTGCCGTTCGAGGGCGCCGAATACCACACCCCAGCATCCGAGGCGAAGCGCCGGGAGATCAACGCGTGGATACGCGGCTCCGGCGCGTTCGACGCGGTCGCCGACTTCGCGACGGCCCTCGCCGACCCGTCGAACCCGGACGCCCTGCGGCCCGCCTACGACAGCGGCGACCACAAACACCCGAACGACGCGGGATACCGGGCGATGGCGGAGGCGATCGGCCTGGCGGAGCTCTGAACCCGCCCCGCCGCCCTACAAACGCTCGACGACCCGGAACCGTTCCGCCACGACCAGGGTGTCGTCGTCGACGCTGAACTCCGGGTCGCCGAGGGCCTCGCGCATCTGCGGGCCGTGCCAGAAGCTCTCGTGGTCGGCCCGCCAGTCGGCCACGGTGGCGTGGCCCTCCCCCTCGTCCAGCACGTGGCGCAGGTCCACGTCGACCAGGCGCAGCACCCGTACGTCCGTCACCTCGATGACGGCGACGGGGCGGCCGTCGGAGGCGGGAACCTGGTAGCGGTCACCGGCTCGCGGCAGCGGATCGCCCGCGTGCCCGTAGTCCGCCAGCAGGCCCGTCGTGGTGGTCTTGGCACCGGAGAGGACGGCGGCGACGAGCCGGTCCCGCAGCGGGCCCGGATAGGCGAACTCGAAGGGCGGCAGGTCCGGGTGGGAAGGCATGCGGCTCACCCTAGAGGCGCAGCCGGGTGGCGCACCCGCGCATTTCGGGGGCGGTCCGGTGCGGCCGGGGCCGCCCCTACCCGGGGGTCAGGTCGGCGGACAGGGGCTGGTCACCGTGGGGCACGAGGTGTGCGTCACGCCGTACGAGGGCCGCGTACCGGCCGCCGGCGGCGAGGAGTTCCTCGTGGGTGCCGCGTTCGGCGATCCGGCCCGCGTCGAGGACGACGATCTGGTCGGCGTCGCGGACGGTGGACAGGCGGTGCGCGATGGTGATCGTCGTACGGCCCTTGGAGAGCGCGTCGATGGCCTGCTGCACCGCGTGTTCCGTCCGGGTGTCCAGCGCGCTGGTGGCCTCGTCGAGGACGAGGACGGGCGGGTCGCGCAGGATGGTCCGGGCGATGGCCAGCCGCTGCTTCTCGCCGCCGGAGAAGCGGTGGCCGCGCTCGCCGACGAGGGTGTCGTAGCCGTCCGGCAGGGCCGCGATGTGGTCGTGGATCTGCGCCGCGCGGGCGGCGGCTTCGAGTTCCTCGTGGGTGGCGTCCGGCTTGGCGAAGCGGAGGTTGTCGGCGACGGAGGCGTGGAAGAGGTACGTCTCCTGGGAGACCACGCCGACCGCGCGGGCGAGCGAGTCGAAGTCCAGGTCGCGCACGTCGGTGCCGTCCAGGGTGACCCGGCCCGCCGTCACGTCGTACAGGCGCGGCACCAGGTAGCTCAGGGTGCTCTTGCCGCTGCCGGTCGCCCCGACGACGGCCAGGCTGCTGCCGGCCGGGACGGTCAGGTCGATGTCGCGCAGGGTCGCCGCGGCGGGCACCGCGGGCGCGTCGGGGCCGCGGTCCTGGTGGTCGTACGCGAACGTCACGTTCTCGAAGCGGATCTCACCGCGCGGCTCGGCCAGGCGTACCGGGTGGGCCGGTTCGGTGATGGTGACCGGCAGATCGAGGTATTCGAAGATGCGCTGGAAGAGCGCGACCGAGGTCTGCATCTGCACGCCGGTGGACAGCAGGGAGACGGTGGGGCGCAGCAGGCCCTGCTGGAGCGTGACGAAGGCGACGAGGGTGCCGAGGGAGAACGCGGGGCCGCCGAGCTGGAGGACGAGTCCGGCCGACCAGTAGATGACGGCGGGCATGGCGGCCATGACGATGCCGATGGTGGCCATCCGCCAGCGGCCGGCCATGTTGGCGCGGACCTCCAGGCCGACCAGCCGCTCGGACTCGGCGGCGAAGTTCCCGGTGAGGGAGTCGGCGCGGCCCATGGTGCGGCCGAGCAGGATGCCGCTGACCGAGAGCGATTCGGTGACCATGGCGGACATCGCGGCCATCTGCTTCTGCCGTGCGGTGGTGATCTTCTTGCGCTCGTTGCCGACCCGGCGGCTGATCCAGACGAAGAGCGGGAGCAGCAGCAGGGAGACCAGGGTCAGCCGCCAGTCGAGGGCGAGCATGGCGACGACGGTGGCGACCACCGAGGTCAGGTTGGAGACCAGGGAGGTCGCGGTGGAGGTGACGGTGGCCTGCATGCCGCCGATGTCGTTGGCGATGCGGGACTGCACCTCGCCGGTGCGGGTGCGGGTGAAGAACGCCAGCGGCATCCGCTGGAGCTTGGCGTAGACGGCGGTGCGCAGGTCGTGCATGACGCGCTGGCCGACGGTGGTCGAGATCAGGGTCTGCAAAACGCCGAAGACGCTGGTCAGCACGGCGGTGGTGATCATGCCGACGGCGAGCAGGGTGAGCAGGCCGGTACGCCGCTCGGGGATCGCCACATCCAGCACGGCGCGGAGCAGGAACGGGGAGGCGACCGAGACCAGGGAGGAGGCGGCCACCAGCACGCCCACCGTGGCCAGCCGGCCGCGGTAGGGGCGGAAGAGGGCGAGGATGCGCCGCACCTGGGCCGGCTGGGCCGGGTCGCGGGGCGGCGGGGTCCACTCGGGTTCGTCGGGGCGCATGGGCTCCTTCGGAAGGGGTACGGGGGCCGGGACCCGCCGAGCATAGTTCATTGTTACCTATACTCACAATGAGCTTGGTCCTGATACCCTCCGGCCATGTCCCTCCCCGACCCGGCCGCCACCGAACCCGACCTCGCGGAACAACTCGTACGCCTCACCCGCCGCATGCACCGCGCGCAGCAGCGGCACATGGCATCGCTCGACATCGCCCTCACCCCCGCGCAGACCCGGCTGCTGCGCATCGTGGACCACTACCACGACCAGGCGCCGCCCCGCATGGCCGATCTGGCCGCGCGCCTGGAGGTCGTCCCGAGGGCCGTCACCACGCTGGTCGACGCGCTGGAGGCGAAGGACGCGGTGCGCCGGGTGCCCGACCCCGCCAACCGCCGGGTCGTACGGATCGAACTGACCGACACCGGCCGTTCGACGCTGCGCGCGTTGCGCGGCGCGCGCCGGGCCGCCGCACGGGACATCCTGGCCCCACTGACCGCCGAAGAGCGGGACGTGCTCGGCGGCCTGTTGTCCACCCTGGTCGACGGGTCGGCGGCACGCTGCTGAAACACTGGCCCGGGTGGCCGTTCCGGACGCCGGGACGCCACCTGAGCGAGCCGAGCGGACCGGAGGTACGTCGTCATGCCCCTGCTGGAACCGAAGCCCGAGGCGCTGCGGCCGGCCGCCACCGAAGGGCCGTACCACGACCGGGTGGCCGACCGGCAGGCGTCCGGCACACCGGAACGGCTACGGGACGACCTGGTGGCGCTGCTCGGCCCGGACAAGGTGCTGCACCACGTCTCCGACCTGGTCCGGTACGCCTCCGACGCGAGCCCGTACCGCTTCGTGCCACAGGTCGTCGTGCTGGCCGAGGACGTCGACGACATCTCCGCGGTCTTCTCCTACGCGCACGGCAAGGGCCGCAACGTCGTCTTCCGGGCCGCCGGCACCTCGCTCAACGGGCAGGCGCAGGGCGAGGACATCCTCGTGGACGTGCGGCGGCACTGGGCGGGCGTCGAGGTACTGGACGACGGTGCCCGGGCCCGCATCCGGCCCGGCACCACGGTCGTACGGGCCAATGCCGCACTCGCCCGGTACGGCCGGCTGCTCGGCCCCGATCCGGCCAGCGCCATCGCCTGCACGCTCGGCGGGGTGGTGGCCAACAACGCGTCCGGCATGACGGCGGGCACCACCCGCAACTCCTACCGGACGCTCGCCTCGGTCACGCTCGTCCTGCCCTCCGGGACGATCGTGGACACCGGGGACCCGGCCGCGGACGAGGAACTGGCGCACGCCGAGCCCGCCCTGTGCGCGGGCCTGCTGGCGCTGAAGGCGGAGATCGAGGCGGACCCGGACCTGGTGGCCCGGATCCGCGCCAAGTACGAGATCAAGAACACCAACGGCTACCGGCTGGACGCGTTCCTGGACGGCGCGACACCGGCCGAGATCCTGCGCGGGCTCGCGGTGGGCTCCGAGGGCACCCTCGGCTTCATCGCGGAGACCGTCTTCGAGACGCTGCCGCTGAACCGGTACACCTCCACCGCCCTGCTGTTCTTCCCGTCGCTGAGCGCCGCGGCGGCGGCCGTACCGCTGTTCAACGAGGCGGGCGCAATCGCCGTCGAGCTGATGGACGGCAACACGCTGCGCGCCTCGGTGAGCGTGCCCGGGGTGCCCGCCGACTGGGCGGAGCTGCCGAAGACGACCACCGCGCTGCTGGTGGAATTCCGCGCGCCCGACGAAGCGGCGCGGGAGGCCCAGGAGGAGGCCGCGCGGAAGGTGCTGGCGGGGCTGGAGCTGGTCGCCCCCGTCGCGTCCGTCACCAACACGTTCACCCGCGACGCCGCGGTCATCGCCGGGTACTGGAAGGCCCGCAAGGCGTTCGTCACCGCGGTGGGCGGCTCCCGCCCCTCCGGTACGACGCTGATCACCGAGGACTTCGCCGTACCGCCGTCCCGGCTCGCCGAAGCGTGCACGGCGCTCCTCGAACTCCAGGACCGGCACGGCTTCGACGCGGCGGTGGCGGGCCACGCCGCCCACGGCAACCTGCACTTCCTGCTCGCCTTCGACGCCGCCCGGCCCGCGGACGTCGAGCGCTACGCCGCTTTCATGGACGAGTTCTGCGCCCTGACCGTCGAGCGCTTCGACGGCTCGCTGAAGGCCGAGCACGCCACCGGCCGCAACATCGCGCCGTTCCTGGAGCTGGAATGGGGGCCGCGCGCCACGGAGCTGATGTGGCGTATCAAGCAGACCGTGGACCCGCACGGCATCCTGGCCCCGCGCGTCCTGCTCGACCGCGATCCGAAGGCGCACCTGCGCGGCCTGAAGACCATCCCGCAGGTGGAGGCGGTCGCCGACCCGTGCATCGAGTGCGGTTTCTGCGAACCGACCTGCCCCAGCCAGGACCTGACCACGACGCCGCGCCAGCGCATCGTGCTGCGCCGCGAGATGATGCGCCAGACCCCGAGGTCACCGGTCACCGGCGCCCTGCTGGACGCGTACGGATACGACGCGGTGGACACCTGCGCGGGCGACTCGACCTGCAAGCTGGCGTGCCCGGTCGGCATCGACACCGGCGCGATGATGAAGGAGTTCCGGCACCGGCGCCACTCCCCCGCGGAGGAACGCGCCGCGGCGCTGACCGCCCGGCACTTCACGGCGGTGGAGCGGTCGGCGCGGCTGGCGGTGGCCGCCGCCGCGAAGATCGGCGACCGGCTCGGCGGAGAGCGCGGCGACCGGCTGCTGAAGTCCCTGACGGTCGCGGCCCGCAAGGCCGTACGGCCCGACCTCGTACCGGAATGGCTGCCGCAGATCCCCGGCGCGGCGGCCCGGAAACTGCCCGTCACCCGGCGGGTGGGAGCCAGCGCGGTCTACTACCCGGCCTGCGTCAACCGCATCTTCGGGGAACCGGACGGCTTCGACGGGCCCTCCCTTCCCGAGGCGGTCGTGGCGGTGTCCGCGCGCGCCGGAAAGCCGGTGTGGATCCCCGACGACGTCACGGGCACCTGCTGCGCCACCATCTGGCACTCCAAGGGCTACGACGAGGGCAACGCGGTGATGGCCAACCGCATCGTCGAGGCGGCCTGGGGCTGGACCGCGGGCGGACGGCTGCCGCTGGTCGTGGACGCGTCCTCGTGCACCCTGGGCATCGCCCACGAGGTCGTCCCGTACCTCACCCCGGACAACCGGGAGCTGCACGCCGAGCTGACCGTCGTCGACTCCGTGGTCTGGGCGGCCGAGGAACTGCTGCCGCACCTGGAGATCCGGCGTACGGTCGGCTCCGCCGTACTCCACCCGACGTGCTCCATGCGGCACCTGGGCGACGAGGCGCAGCTGCGCGCCGTCGCCGAGGCGTGCGCGACGGAGGTCGTCGTCCCGGACGACGCGGGCTGCTGCGCCTTCGCGGGCGACCGCGGCCTGCTGCACAAGGAACTGACCGAGGCGGCGACCGCCAAGGAGGCGGCCGAGGTGACGTCCCGTCACTTCGACGCGCACCTGTCGGCGAACCGGATGTGCGAGGTGGGAATGGACCACGCGACCGGCGGGCGGGGCTACCACTCGGCCCTGATCGCCCTGGAGAAGGCGACGCGGGTGGGGGTTTGAGGGAGAGACGGACGTGCCGTACGGCTCCTCAGCCCGTGACGTAACCGGCGGCAGCCACGTACTGCGCGGCGTCCACGCGTAAGCCGTCCCCACCCGGCACCCGCAGGTCGCCGACGCGTCCGGCGGTCGTGGTGCGCGCCGGTCGCTGCCGGTGCCGAGGCCGCCCACCCGGGAAATCCGTCCGAACGGCCCTCTTGTGCCTCGTACCGCTCAACCGTCAAGGTCCTTTCCGAGGTTCACGCTTCCGCCACGCACCATCCGTTCCTTTTGGAGGACCGATGCACGAGGCACCATCGCAGCGCCACGAGCCCCACGAGCACGACGGTCACGAGGACGGCGCCGGTCACGACGGACCGAGACCCACCAGGCGCTCCGTCCTGTGGACCGCCGGAGCGGCGGGGGCGGGCCTGGGGATCGGCGGACTGGGCGCGGGCAGCGCCGCGGCGGCCGATGCCGGCCGGTCGGCGGCGGAAGCGGCGGCGGCCGGGGCGGCGGCTCCCCGACGCCGGTACAAGACCATGATCGGCGTACCGTTCGAGCGGCGCAGCACCGTACGGGTCGGCATCATCGGCCTGGGCAACCGCGGCATGGGCATGCTGCCCCTCTTCCTCGCCATCCCGGGCGTACGGGTCGTGGCGGTCTGCGACCCGGTCAAGGACAAGGCGGCCAAGGCCGTTCAGCTGGTCACCGGCGCCGGGCAGCCGGCACCGGCCGTCTACAGCAAGGGCGAACACGACTTCGAGAACCTGTGCAAGCGCGGCGACCTCGACTTCGTCTACATCGCCACACCGTGGGACTGGCACTTCGAGATGGCCAGGGCCGTGCTCCTCAACGGCAAGCACGCCGGCGTGGAGTGTCCCCTCGCCATGCGCATGGACCACCTCTGGGAGCTGGTGGACCTCTCCGAGCGCACCCGCCGGCACTGCATGCAGGTGGAGAACTGCTGTTACGGCCGTAACGAGATGCGCGTCCTGCGGATGGCGCACGCGGGCCGCTTCGGCAAACTGCTGCACGCCGCGGGCGCGTACAACCACGATCTGCGCCAGCTGATGTTCGACCCGGACTACTACGAGGGCCCGTGGCGGCGGCTGTGGCACACCCGGCTGCGCGGCGACCTCTACCCGACCCACGGCTTCGGGCCGATCGCCAACTACATGGACGTCAACCGCGGCGACCGGGTCCTGCGCATCTCCAGCTTCGGCACGCCCGCGCTGGGACTCGCCGAGTACCGCGCGGCGCACATGCCGCCGGGCGACCCGAGCTGGAAGGAGTCGTACATCGAGAGCGACCGCACCTTCAGCCTCATCCAGACCGCCAGGGGCCGGGTGCTGCGGCTGGAGCACGACGTGTCCACGCCGCACCCCTACAGCCGCATCAACAGCCTCGGCGGCACCAAGGGCGTCTTCGAGGACTACCCGGAGCGGATCTACATCGAGCCCGACCACACCGACGACCAGTGGGGCGACTTCAGCAAGTACGCGGAGTGGGACCACTGGCTGTGGAAGGAGCACGCCAACCCGCCCGGCGGCCACGGCGGCATGGACTACATCATGCTGTTCCGGCTCATGCAGTGCTTCCAGCTCGGGCTGGTACCGGACTTCGACGTCTACGACGCGGCGGTGTGGAGCGCGCCGGTGCCGCTGAGCCACGCCTCGATCAAGGCGAAGGGCGAGCCGCAGGAGATACCGGACTTCACCCGCGGACTGTGGCACAAGCCCCGCCCGGGGGTGGACTCTCCCAGGCCGAAGGGGTAGCGGCGCCGGGGCCGGGCGGGCCTGATGCCGCGCCCGGCCCCCGGGCCGGTCCCGGCACTAGTTGATCTGGCCGATGGGGCGCATCTGGATGTGGTTGATGTCCATTCCCTCCGGCTGGTCCAGGGCGAACAGGACGCAGTCGGCGATCTGCCCGGCAGTCATGACCGGTGCGTTGGGACGTCCGCCGCGGTTCTCCCAGAAGGGGGTGTCGACCATGCCCGGCGCCACCAGGGTGACGCCCACTCCGTCGGGGGTGGCCATGAGCCGGGTGTTCTCCGCGAGGGCGTGCACGGCCCACTTGGTGACCGAGTAGAGGTTGCCGGGCGTGTTCTTCACGCCGGCCACCGAACCGACCAGAACCAGCCGCCCCTTGGTGTCCTTCAGATGCGGCAGGGCGGCCTGGACGACGAGCGCGGGCCCGAGGACGTTCGTGAGGATCATCGAACGCATCGCCTCGGGCACGTGGTCGGCGAGCGTGCCCGGGAGGGAGAATCCGGCGCTGACGACGACGTTGTCCAGCTGCCCCCAGGACTGCACGGTCAGGTCGACGGCCCGGCGCACGTGCTCGGCGTCGGCGGTGTCCCCGGGCAGCGTCATGAGCTGGTCCTTCGCCGCGCCGGTACTGTCGGCGAACTCCGCCAGCCGTTCGGCGCGGCGGGCCGTGACGGCCACCCGGTGTCCCCGCTCGAGGAGCCGGCGCGCGGTTTCGGCCCCGATTCCGGTGGAGCCGCCGGTGATCAGCGTGACGGGTTCCATGGGTATGCCTCCTCGTTGATGGCGGGCATCGGGTCTCCGCCGGGGTTCCAGGTGTCGATGAAGACGGGCTGGCGGCCGAGTCCGACCAGTTCGACGTGCCCGCCGAGACTGTCGAGGCGGTGGTAGGCGAACGGCCGCCCGAAGGGGCAGCCACTGAACGTCTGCGGAAAGCCGGCCGCGGAGAGCCTGTCCGTACCGGACGTGAAGTCGGAGGTCCACCACCCCAGGTGGTGGAATCCGGGCCTGCTCGTATCACCCCAGGGGCCGCCGGGCGGGGCCTCGATCAGCTCGATGTACGGCGCCCCGCCGGCGGTGAACACGATTCGGTAGTCCCACTCACCGATCGATGCCTCGACCGGCTCACTCCACTGGACGGCTGCCGCCGTGGTCAGGTCCCGCATCGCCGCCTCCAGATGCGGGACGGTGAAACAGACGTGGTAGAAGTCGCTCACGCCACATTCTCCCGCTCGGTTTCCGGCTGCGCCGCGTGTGCCGTGACCGGTGCGGGGAAGGCGTTGCGGCGCGCGCCCACCGCGATGGCGGCCGCCAGCACGAAGACGGCGCACGAGATCCACGGCAGGACGGCCACACCGCCGAAGCCCAGAGCGACACCGCCGGTGACGGAGCCGATGGACATGCCCGCGTTCAGCACGGTGACGATCATCGACTGGGCGACATCGGCAGCCGGTCCGGCGGCGCGGGCGGACGCGGCCTGGAACATGGTCGGGGCGAGACCGAGGGCCGATCCCCAGCCGAACATCACGACGACGACCGGCCACGCCTCGGTTCCGAGCAGCCCGAACAGGGCCATACAGGCGGCGAACAGGCCGAGCGTACCGATGACGACGGCACGGAGGTTTCTGTCGATGAACGCTCCGGCGGCGAACAGCCCGGCCATGGCGGCGACGCCGAACGCGAGCAGAACCGGGCTCACCGCGTCCCCGAGACCGGCGCGCCGCAGGTAGGGGTCGACATAGGTGTAGAGGTTCATGTGGCCGATCTCGAACAGCAGGGCAGAGGCCAGGATGGCCACCAGGCCCGGCAGTAGGAAGACGCGGCGCAGCGGCATGCGGGTGGCGGCCTCCTCGCCCGGGAAGGGGCGCACGGTGGTGAGGATCCACAGGGCGACGAGGAGGGCGAGTCCGCCCATGACGGCGAAGGTGTAGCGCCAGCCGAGAAGATCTCCGGCGTACGTTCCCACGGGGACGCCGAAGGCCAGGGCGGTGGGCACGCCGGCCATGGAGACGGCCAGGGCCCGGCCCTTGACCGGCTCGTCGACCAGCCGCATGGCGTATCCGGCGATCATGGCCCACTGGACCCCCGCCCCCATACCGGCGACGAGCCGGGTGGCCATGGTCAGCGCGTAGGAGTCGGATACGGCGGTGAGGATGTTGACCAGTGCCACGACGGCGACAGTGGCCACGAGCAGGGGCCGCCGGGGCAGACCGCGCGTGAGCGAGGTCAGGGGTATGGCGGCGATGACGGACCCGGCAGCGTAGACGGTCAGGAGCTGACCGGCCTGGGCCTCGGAGACATCGAGTCCGCGACCGACATCACCCAGGAGACCGGCAGGGACGGTTTCGGTCAGCATGGTCAGGAACCCGGCAGTGGCCAGGGCCAGCAGACCACCTAATGGAAAGGTGCCACGTGTACGTGTCACGACGGTGACGTTCCCCCTTGTTGAACAGTGTCTGGTGGGCCCCGCGCGGCGCGGAAGTACGGCAGGGCCGTCCGGTGGCCTCACGGCCGAAGCCGCCAGGAGACCCTAGGGGATCAGCGGACGCCGTTGTTGTTGATGAAGCGGGGTCCGTAGAAAACCGGCCGACTCAGCTCGGTGTACCGCGCAAGCGCTTTGTACTGACGCGGGTAAAGCTCTTCGAGGCGGCCGATGACCTGCGCGGGCACCCGGTGGCGCATGATGGTGAAACACGACCTCACCCGCATCTGGTCCATCTGCGTCACCGCTGCCCCCAGGGAGGGCCACCAGGTTTCCGCCGGGCCGTTCCACGCGCGGTCGAGACAGGCCATCATTTCGGTGTAGGCGTCGTCGAACCTTGCCAGTTCCTTACGGACCTCCGCCGCGTCCGGGTCTTCGGCCAGTACGGCCGCATAGCCGTCGGAGGGGACCGCGAGGGTATTGATGACCACCGGCCACACGATCTCTTCACCCTGGAAGAAGGCGGCCTCGTTCTCCCGCGTGATCCCGATGCCCTCTTCGGGAGCGAGATAACGCCGGCCGTACCGCAGTTCGGCGAAGCGGGCGTAGTGGGACCCCTCCCGCTGGAAGTCCTCACCGGCTTCCACTGTTCCGGTTCCCCGGCCCTCGCCTTGTTCGGTGATGAGATCGAGCCCGGCGTGGAACTTCTCCACGGGATCGGCGCCCTCGGCCGGCTCGAAGGTGAGGTAGCCGAGATTGCCACCGATCTGATTGGCCGGCCCGCCTTGTTCGACGGCACGCCGCAGGGCGTCCTTGTGGTTGTCGATCGCCTCGCGGATCGCGTCGTAAAAGGCGCCGATGGTCGGGTAGACCGCAGCGCGCTGCCGGGAGTCGAGCAGATAGTCCGGCGCCTCCAGACGCATGAAGTTCTCCAGCGAACGCGGGGAGAGCTGCGCGAGGATGACCGGCAGGTCGGGTGCCACGCCGCCGGGAAGACCGCGGGTGGCGTAGGCCGGGTCCAGGGTGGCGATGCGCGGTGTGCCGCCTAGGGCGGCAACCATGTTGGCGGCGATGGCCATGTGGACCATCTCTTCCATCAGCACCGAGCGAATGGTGTTGTAGGAGGGGTAGTTCTGTACCTCCAGGGAATACATGGCCGCGCAGTACAGCGGCATGGTGGAGTGCTCCAGCGCCACAGCGGTCTGGAGGGCTCCGCGAATCCAGCTGATGTCGCGCAGGAAGACGGGCGTCACCTGGGCAGCCACGGGAGCGGTATCCCTTCCGGTCACAGCTCGTCGTCGGTCCTGGCCGGGTACAGCATCGGTTCGAAGAGGTTCTGGAACGCCTCCTCCAGCTCCGGGTGGTGGTAGAACTCCGGGCCGGTCTCCTCGAAAATCGCGTCCCCGATGCCGCCGTAGGTGTCGAACATCATCGAGACGATGGTGCCGACCTCCCGGCCGAAATAGTGGGCGACCAGGGCGACCGCGCCGCCGTTGATGCCGTAGGAGCCGGTGAAGGTCCAGATGCGGGAGACCGGATCGCCGTACCACATGCGCCGGTTCTCCGGCACGTTGAAGCCCTCGTTGCGCATACCGCGGGCGATGGCGGCGACGGAGGTGAGGACCTCTCCGTTGATGATGCCGGAGCGGGTCAGCGCCCCTACGCCCGAGCAGTTGGCGGCGATCACCTTGCCGGCCTCGTGATGGCGCCGAATGGCCTTCTGGACGCGCTCGTCGGACAGCAGCGCGGCCGAGCCGACGCCGCCGGGGATATAGAAGATGTCGAACAGGTCGTCCTCCGAGAGGACGCCGTCGGGAACGACGTTGGTGCCCATCTGCATTTTGATCACGCCGGGTTCCAGGGCGATCAGACGCACGCTCAGGTCCCGGGGAGCCGCTTCCCGCTGCCAGGGGGCGATGGAACCGTTGAGGACCATCGCGGTGCCCTTGAATATCTCGGTGGGGGTGAGGCAGTCCTGTTCGGAGACCGATTCGTATCCCAGGACACCGATGGAGTCGATCTGAGTGGTGCGGGTTCCCGGCGTCCGGGCCTCCGGAGCGGTCCGGCGTTCGCGCATGGGAGTGGGCGCATTCACAGTGTGCTTTCCCTTCCTCGAAGGAAACGGCCTGTGCCCCTGCCGGGGCCTGCCGACGACCTTCACACCCCCTGACCAACGGAATCAAATAACCAGTCGGACAGGGGGCATCAGGGAAGCTTCGGGGTCAAGGGGCGTTATGGGGGGCTGGTGTGCCGTCTATTTGGCTCTTCCCCGGCTGATCCCTAGGTTCGTTGACGGCCGGGGGACGCGGCCGACAACCAACGGGGAGCATGCTCATGTCCGAGTTGACGCACCGCCCAATGGCGGCCCAGATCCACGAACGCATCACCCGGATAGATCCGGGTCCGCGTGACTTCTCCGCACTCAGCGAGGTCGTCCGCAAGGGAAGCCGTATCGGCAACGAACGCCTCGACGGTGACGACCATCTCAACGAAGTGATCCCCAAACCCTGGGGCATGGAGTTCCGGATCTACGTGGACGACTTCATCGACGTGTGGAATCTGAAAATCGACGAGGATCAGGCCACCTCGATGCATGTCCACCCGCGCAAGCTCACCTACCTGCTCTGCCTGGCCGGACAGGGGGTCACCGACACCCTCACCGCCCAGTACCCGGTAGGTGCCGGATCGATCCTGCGGATCGGGGGCGGCGCCTTCCACTCCACCCGCAGCCTGGGCCCCGGCCCGCTGTGGCTGGCCGAACTCGAAGCCCCCCGCAACAAGTTCGACCTGATCCGGCTGCGCGACCACTACAGCCGGGAGAACACCGCGTACGAGACCGACCACGCCGACGTGCCCGAACTCCCGGCCAAGCCGGTCTCCTACCTGCCCCAGGCCCGACTGCGCGAGCGGTCCCCCGACGGCGAGTTCGCCTTCTCCATCCGCGCCGGCGCCGACATCTTCTACCGCCGCCGGGCAGCGGACCTCTTCCACGTACCGCTGGGCCTGACCGGCGTGGTCACCGGTGAGATCGACGTTCTCGCCCCCGCCAGGGCAGACGACCGGCGCCCGGCGCTGGATCAGTACTACCTCTCCCTCGCCCTCGCCTGACCCGGCACCACGCACACCGATACCTTTCGCACCGACTCCAGGAGGACACCCATGCCCCACGCGGTGATCGTCACCGGGCCCGGATTCCAGGACCACGACGTCGTCTACACCTACTACCGGTTCATCGAAGAGGGCTGGCACGTCGATGTCGCCACCAAGAACGGCGCCGATGTCATCGGCAAGTACGGCGTCCCGCTGCCGATGGACAAGACCGCCAAGCCGCTGGTCGCCTTCGACCGGCTCGATGCCGACACCTACGACGCGGTCATCCTGACCGGTGGCCACGAGGCCCCCGACCGGGTCCGCCAGGACCCCCACGTCCTGGCATTCGTGCGCGCCATGGACGCCGCCGAGAAGGTCGTCGCCGGCCTGTGTCACGGCCCCTGGATCATGGTCTCCGCCGGAGTTCTCAAGGGACGTACCGCCTGCGCCTACATCGGCCTCCGCGACGACGTGATCAATGCGGGCGCGAACGTGGTCGATTCCGATGTGATCGTGGACGGCCACATCATCACCTGCTCCTACTACGCCTACGTGGGCCGGTTCATGCGGGAGGTCTTCGCCACCGTCGGCGCGAAGCACCCGGACCGGGCCCGGACGGCGAGCTGACCCCTATCCGTCCGCGCATCTTCGGACCGGCAGGACGCCGCCCTGATGCGTGCGGGGCGCCGCCGGAGGCTTCCCCCGGCCGGCGAGCCGGCGCCCCGCACAGCCGACGATCCTGGAGGTGAACCACCTTTGCTGGTACTCGACTTCGACGGCGTCATCGCCGACGCGTTCCTCGAATGCGCCCTGGTCACCTACTACGCCGAGCACGATCCCGAGCAGCTGGCCGCCCGACCGGTCCGGGACCTGGCCGACGCGCTGCCCAAGAGCTTCCTGGTCCGCTTCCGCACCGTACGGAAGTACGCACGGCTGCTGGAAGACTTCATGGCGGCCCGCGATCCGGCCGCCGAGGCCATCCGCAGCACGGCCGACCACGAAGCGTTGCTGGCCCGCCTGTCGCCCAAGAAGCTCGCCGCCCTCGCCTCGGGGGCGAGCGCCGTCCGGGCCGCGCTGCGTACGGCGCAGCCAGGCCCCTGGCTGGACATGCACACCCTCTACCCAGGCGTACACGAGCTGCTGCACCGGCATCGTGGACGCGGCACGTCGATCGTCACCGCGAAGGACGCCGCCTCCGTGTGGGAGATCCTGGCCCACCACCGGTTGGAGAACACCGTGGTCGAAGTGGTCGGTGACTGCTCCGACAAGCGCTCGGCCGTCCTCGCCCTGGCAGCCGCCGACGGCCTGCCGAACGACGCGGTGACCTTCGTCGACGATCACATCACCAACGCGCTCGCGGTACGCGACACCGGCGCCCGCTCCCTGTGGGCCTGGTGGGGCTATCACACCGACGAGCACATCGAACGCGCCGTCGCCCGCGGGCAACGACGCATCTACTTGCCCGAACTGGCCGCTCTCACAGCCTGATCCACGAAGAAAGGACACCGTCATGCCGAAGGTTCTCTTCGCCCTGACCTCCCACGACCGGCTCGGCGACACCGGCCGGCGCACCGGCTTCTATGTGCCCGAGATCGCCCACCCCGCCGAGGTGTTCACCGCGGCCGGGTGGGACGTGGGCGTGGTATCCGTCAAGGGCGGTGAAGCCCCCCGGGACGGTGTCAAGGAGGGCGACACCGTCTCCGCCGCGTTCCTCGCCGCCTACGCCGACGAGCTGAAGAACACCCCCTCCGCCGACCAGCTCGATCCGGCCGACTACGACGTGATCTACTTCGTCGGCGGCCACGGCACCATGTGGGACTTCCCCGGCGCCACCGATCTCGCCGCACTGGCCTCCGCGATCTACTCGCGCGGCGGTGTGGTCGCGGCCGTCTGCCACGGCCCGGCCGGCCTGCTCTCGGCCGATCTGGACGACGGCAGCCCGATCGTGCAGGGCAAGCAGGTCGCCGCCTTCACGAACGAGGAGGAAGCCGCCGTGGGCCTCGACGACGTGGTCCCGTTCGCGCTGGAGACCGCACTGATCGAGAAGGGCGCGAAGATCACCAAGGTGGAGAATTTCGCCGCGCACGCGGTCGCCGACGGCCGTTTGGTGACCGGCCAGAATCCGGCCTCGGCCACCAGGGTCGCCGAACTGGCCATTCTCCAGGCCACCCCGGCCTGACCTGCTTTTCTTCGGAGGGTGACCGGCGGGCGAAAAGGTTGAATTCCGGATGTGGGGAGGGGCGCGATGCGCCCGCCGGCGCTTGACAGAATCATCTACGTGGCACAATGACCAGGGGGACGGTATGGATTACGCTGAACGGCGCGCAGCCTTCCCCGCCGGCAACGGGGGGCCGGACGACATGCAACTGGGTTGGTTACAAACCTTCATAGCCGTTTACCACACCGGATCATTCACCAAGGCGGCGCGGCTTCTGGGTATCACGCAGCCGGCTGTCACCCAGCACATCAGAGGTCTGGAAGCGGATCTCGGGAAGCCGCTGTTCGACCGGACTCCGCAGGGAGCCGAACCCACGGTCGAAGGCAAAGCCCTGGCGCACGACATCGAAACCCCCATCACCCAGATCAACGCGGCCGTCGACCGGTATCTGGACCAGACGTCGAGCAACCGCCCCGTGCATATCGGCGGGCCCGCGGAGCTGGTCACCGCCCGCGTGCTTCCCTCGATCAGCCCGCTCATCGCCTCCGGCATCGACGTACGCATCAGCCTCGGAGAATCGCCCGAACTGCTCGCCGCCCTGAAGAACGGTCAGCTGGACATCGCCATCTCCACCATCCAGCCCCGCTGCCGCGGTGTCGAGGGCCTGCCGCTGACCGACGAAGAGTTCGCTCTCGTGGCCTCGCCCCGCATCGCCGACAGCCTGCCTGCGGGACTGGCCGCCGCGGATTTCACCCGGGCGCTGGAGAAGGTCCCGCTGATCGCCTATGCCGATACCGTGCCGATCATACGCCGCTATTGGCGGACGGTATTCGAGATTCCGCCACCGGCCCACCCTGCCGTTGTCGTACCCGACCTGCGTGCCGTCGTCGCCGCCGTCGTGGCGGACGCCGGTTTCTCCGTTGTCCCCACCTATCTGTGCGCCCGTGAACTGACGGGCGGGCAACTGGTGACGCTGCTGGACCCGGAGGTACCGCCGATCAATACGTTCTATCTCGCGACGCGTTCCGGCTCGCAGTACGACGCCCGCCTGTCCAGGCTCTACGACCTTCTGGCGGAAGAGGGGCGTCAATGGAAGATGACGGCCCAGGAATAGTACCCGACGGCAAGTGATGTCACGCCCTGCACGTTCTGATTCCGGCATGACGCAGTGCCGGAGGCAGGGCCTTCCCGCGGTCTCCGAGGCGAGAACGTACAGCGGTCGTTCAGGCCGCGAGGTGCGCCGTGTCGCCCATGACCACGACAGGGTGCTGCCGCGGGTCGAGGGTGCGCAGCAGCGCGACCATGCCCGCCTTGGAAATGCTCACGCAGCCGGATGTGCCGCTGCCGTGGTCGAGGTGGAGCCAGATGCCGCCGCCCTTCTTCCGGCCCTGCGGCCGGGTCGGGTCCAGGGGCGAGGTGCCCTGGACGCGGTTGTAGTCGATGGCGATGACGTGGTCGAAATCGTGCCGGGTCTTCTTCTCCCAGTACGGGGGCGGGGTGAAGGCCGCCGAATGGGTGTACGGCAGCTTCGCGCCCGGGTCGGGCAGTACGCCGCCCGCGTCGGAGAGGCCGAAGACGCCGACCGGGCTGCGCAGGTCGTCCTCATGGTGGTCGTTGGTCCAGCCCTTCCTGCCGTTGTGCGCGGGCCAGTCGGCCGTACGCTGCCACCCCTTGGCCGTCTTCTCGTACAGGGCCAGCGTGGCGTCGGGCGAGTCGGCGCCCTCGCCGCGAACGGCGACGACCTGCCGTGTGTCGGCGGGGATGCGCGCGCGGAGCTGCGCACCCACGCCCGGGATGGTTCTGGAGTACTTGGCTGCCTCGGCGGTGCGCCTGGCGCCGCCCTTGCCCTCGTCGTTCGTCGATCCGCCGCTCGTGCCGCAGCCCGCCAGCAGGGTCAGCCCCACTGCCGCCACCGCAGCCCTTCGTACCATGCAGCCCGCAGTTCGCATGGCTCCCATGGTCGCATCCGGGCGGCGCGTACGGGCCCGGCACGCGGAGCCCGTTGGGGGCGTCCGCGCGGAAAACCTGTTGAACCGGGGCGCCGTGACGCGCCAGTCTTCCATGGCCCTTGCACGGCCGTGCCCCTCCTCCCTTCCGCGCGCGCCGGCCGCAGCTCACCAGGACGCAGCACGGCACCTCATCACGACGCAGCACCCCATACAACGCAGCACCACCACGCGACGCAGCACCACCACGACGTAACACCTCACCACGACGCGGACGGACCGGCCGCCGCTCTTCCGCACCGGCCGTCGCCCGCAGGTTCGAACGCCGAACACCCGACGTCAACGCCGCACTCCGACCCTGAACTTTGGACATCATGCACATTCGCGACCTTCCTCATGACGACCCAGGGGTCCCGGACGTCCGCTCCGGTGGCCGATTGCTCCTGTGGCTCTACCGGCAGCAGCTCGGCGGACAGTCCAAGGCCCTGTGCTGGGGGCTGGTGCACACCGGTGGTGTGGCCTCCTTCCCCGTTCCGGTCGGGATCGCGGTGCAGGCCGTCGTGGACCGTTCCGGCTCCCGGCTGCTGCTCGCGGGCGGCCTGTTGCTGCTGCTCGGCACCCTGGTGGCGGTCGGTGACGTGATGCTGCACCGCGCCGCGATCACCAACTGGATCACGTCCGTCGCACGTATCCAGCAACTGCTGGCGCGCAAGACCACGGAGCTGGGCGCCGCCATGACCCGGCGGGTCGCCGCCGGGGAAGTGGTGGCGGTCTCCACGGGCGACCTGGAGAAGATCGGCTGGTTCGTCGAGGCGGTGTCCCGGTTCGGTGCCGCGGCGCTGACCTCCGTCGGCGTCTGTGCGGCCCTGGTGATCTACCAGCCCGCGCTGGGCGTGGTGGTGGCCATCGGCGTGCCCGTACTGGCGCTGGCCGTCCTGCCGTTGCTGCCGCCCGCGGCCCGCCGCGCCGACGAGCAGCGCGAGAAGGCGGGCCGGGCGACCGAGCTGGCCTCCGACACCGTCGCCGGTCTGCGTGTCCTGCGTGGCATCGGCGGCGAGGAACTCTTCCTCGGCCGCTACCGGCGCGCCTCCCAGGACGTCCGCCGGGCCGCCGTGCGCAGCGCCCGTATGTGGGCCTCGATCTCCGCCGTCCAGGTCGTCCTCCCGGGCCTGCTGCTGATCGCGGTGGTCTGGTACGGCACCGGGCTCGCCCTGGACGGCCGGGTCGGGGTCGGCGAACTGGTCACCGTCTACAGCGCGGTCACCTTCCTGCTGTATCCGCTGCGGCACTTCGAAGAGATCGCGATGGCCTATTCCTTCGCCAGTCCGTCGGCCAAGCGCGCCGCCCGCGTACTGGCGTTGCGCCGGTCCGCCGAAGGGCGGATCGCCGCGCCCGGGACGCTCGGCGGCGACCTGTTCGACCCGGTGAGCGGCGTACGTGCACCGGCCGGGCGGCTGACCGCCGTGGTGTGCGGCGACCCGGACGCGGCCGGGCGGCTCGCCGACCGGCTCGGCGGCCACCCCGCCGACGCGCCCGAGGGCACGCCGTCGGTCCTGCTGGGCGGCACCGCGCTGGACGACGTGCCGCGCGAGGCCGCCCGCACCGCCGTACTCGTCCAGGACAAGGACCCGGTCCTGCTCTCCGGGACGCTCGGCGAGTTGCTGGACATCCCGGCGTCCGGGGCCGTACGGGCCGAGGAGGCGCTGGCGGCGGCGCAGTGCGGCGATGTGCTGGCCGCGCTGGCGCAGGGCTCGGCCGACGACTCCGGCGACCCGATGCGCAGCCACATCACCGAGCGCGGCCGGTCCCTGTCCGGCGGGCAGCGGCAGCGGCTGGCGCTGGCCAGGTCGCTGGTCGCGGACCCCGAGGTGCTGGTCCTGGACGAGCCGACCAGCGCCGTCGACTCGCACACCGAGGCCCGGATCGCGGACGGGTTGCGGACGCTGCGCGCGGGCCGTACGACGGTGGTGCTGACCTCCAGCCCGCTGCTCCTGGACCGCGCCGACCACGTGGTCCTCCTCGACGAGGGCCGGGTGGCGGGCACCGGCACCCACCGCGAACTCCTGCGTACGCACGCCGCGTACCGCGCCGTGGTCACCCGCGAGACCGACGAGGACGACGGGCCGGAGGCCGCCTCCCCGGCGGGCCGGGCCGCGTCCGGCGGGCACTTCGCCCGTACCGGCACCGACCAGATCGAGGAGACCGCATGATCGGCCTGGCGCCACCGGAGCACGATCCGGACGCCCCGCGGACGGCCACCACCCTGCCGGTCGGCTCGCCCGCGACCGTACGCGCCTACGTGGGCGGGCTGGTCCGCCGGCACCGCCGGGCCTTCGCCCTGCTGGTGACCGTCAACGCGGTGGCCGTCCTGGCCTCCATGGCCGGTCCCTTCCTGCTCGGCGGCGTGGTGGAGGACCTGGGCAACGGCGTCCGCGACCTGCGTCTGGAGTGGACGGTCGGGCTGTTCGTCGGCGCGCTGGCCGTCCAGACCGCCTTCGTGCGCCTGGTGCGGCTGCGCGGCGCGATGCTCGGCGAACAGATGCTGGCGGACCTGCGCGAGGACTTCCTCGTACGGTCCGTCGCTCTGCCGCCGAGCGTGCTGGAGCGGGCCGGGACCGGCGATCTGCTGTCCCGCATCACCACGGACATCGACCGGCTGGCGGAGGCGATGCGCGAGGCCGTGCCGCAGCTGTCGATCGGCGTGGTCTGGATCGCGCTGCTCATCGGCGGCATGACCGTCACCGCGCCGCCGCTGGCCCTGTCCGTGCTCGTCGGGCTGCCCGTACTGCTCATCGGCGCGCGCTGGTACTTCAAGCGGGCCCCGCACGCCTACCGCTCGGAGGCGGCCGGGTACGCCGCGGTCGCCGCCGCGCTGACCGAGTCGGTGGACGCGGGACGCACCATCGAGGCGCACCGGCTGGGCGGGCGCCGCGTCCGGCTGTCCGAACGCCGCATCCGGGAATGGACCCAGTGGGAGCGCTACACCCTCTATCTGCGCTCGGTGCTCTTCCCGGTCGTCAATGTGACGCACGTGCTGATCCTGGGCTCGGTGCTGCTGCTCGGCGGCCTGTTCGTGCTGCGCGGCTGGCTCACGCCCGGCCAGCTGACGACCGGGGCGCTGCTCGCGCAGATGATGAGCGAACCCGTGTCGATCATCCTCCGCTGGTACGACGAGCTGCAGGTGGCCCAGGTCTCCATCGCGCGGCTGGTGGGCGTACGGGAGATCGAGCCGGACGCCGCCGACGAGCGCGCCGAGCCGGTGGGCCGGGACGTACGGGCCGACGACGTGCGCTTCGGTTACCGGGCGGGCGTCGATGTGCTGCACGAGGTCTCGCTGCGAGTACGGCCCGGCACACGCATGGCGCTGGTCGGACCGTCCGGGGCGGGCAAGTCGACGCTCGGACGGCTGCTCGCCGGGATCTACGCGCCGCGCACCGGCGAGATCACACTCGGCGGCGCGGAGCTGTCCCGGATGCCCGCGGAGCGGGTGCGCGCGCACGTCGCGCTGGTCAACCAGGAGCACCACGTCTTCGTGGGCTCGCTGCGCGACAACCTGCTGCTGGCCCGTACGGACGCGCAGGACGCGGAACTGTGGGCCGCGCTCGGCGCGGTGGACGCGGACGACTGGGCACGGGCGCTGGAGTCGGGCCTGGACACCGAGGTCGGCTCCGGCGGCCACGCCCTCACCCCGGCCCAGGCCCAGCAGATCGCGCTGGCCCGGCTGGTACTGGCCGACCCGCACACCCTCGTCCTGGACGAGGCGACCTCGCTGCTGGACCCCCGCGCGGCCCGGCACCTGGAACGCTCGCTGGGCCGGGTGCTGGACGGCCGTACGGTCGTGGCCATCGCCCACCGGCTGCACACGGCGCACGACGCGGACGTGATCGCGGTGGTCGAGGACGGCCGGATCAGCGAACTCGGCAGTCACCACGAACTGGTCGCGGCGGACGGGGCGTATGCGGCGCTGTGGCGGTCCTGGCACGGGTGAACGGGGCGCCCCCGCCCGGGTCGGCGGGCCGACGTGCTCGGGCGCAGGGGCGATGCTGAGTGCGGGGCCGCGGTCGAGGTGGTGCGACGGGGCGGGGGCACCGTCCGTCCGTGGCCGGGGTGGCCCCGGAGCCGCGGCCCGGGCACGGGGCGGCCGCCCCGGAGCCCCACCCCCGCCGCCCGTCAGAGGTAGCCGAGGGCGCCCAGTCCGCCGATACCGCCCAGCAGCATGAATCCGGGCATCAGGATCTTGATCTCCACCCAGCTTCCGGCGCGGAAGCGCATGCCCTTCGGCGGGCCGACCGGGTACCAGCGCTTGCGGCCGATCGGGATGGGCCACAGGACCGGGCAGCCCGAGACGGTCAGGGCGTCGCCGATGTCGTGGACCAGCGCGCCCAGCACGATCGGCAGCCCCAGCCACAGGTACTCCTGGCCGGGGTCGGTGAACAGCCAGCCTGCCCCGTTGCCCGGCTGGTCCAGGACCCCGGCGAGGATCCAGGCCGTCGCGGCGCCCAGCAGCCACACCAGGACGTCGCTGGAGACCCTGGCCGCCCGCCACAGCAGGCCCTCGATGGCGAGCACCATGTGGACAAAGAGGATGCCGAGCACCGCCCAGCGCCCGCCCTGCACCGCCAGGAGTGACATGCCCCCGCCGACCAGGACCGCCCACACCCACGTATGGGTGAGGGTGCGGTGCCCGCCGGAGCGGTGCGCGTCGCCGCGCATCTTGGTGGCCTTGAAGACGGCGTGCGAGAGGGTGTCGACGATGCCGCACAGCCCTCGCGAGAGCGGACCGAAGGCCCGCGATATGGTGGCCGACTTGTGGTCCAGGTCGGGTGCCAGCGCCGCGCCGGCGCAGATCAGCGCGCCGACGACGAGCACCGGCCAGGGCATCGGATACCCCGCGGCCGCCGTCGCCGCACCCACCCCCAGCCAGGCCGCGGCCCCGGACAGCGAGTGCGCCGGTCCCATCATGGTCGTTCCCCATCCCGGATTGTCTGGACACGAAGCTCGGATCCCGGGTTCCTGACGCCGGGTCGGCGACACAGCGTAGCGTCAGATGATCTAGGTCCGACCGGCCGGTTGTCCGATCCGGACCCGGCCAAGGCAGTATGGGGGCGTGACCCTCATCGATCATCTCCCGGACAACGCCGACCCCGATGCCCTCTTCGAAGCCTTTTCGAGCTGGGCAGAACAGCAGGGCATCGCGCTCTACCCTGCTCAGGAGGAGGCGCTGATCGAGGTGGTCTCGGGGGCGAACGTCATCCTGTCCACCCCCACCGGCTCCGGGAAGAGCCTGGTCGCGGCGGGTGCGCACTTCACCGCGCTGGCCCGGGACGAGGTCACCTTCTACACCGCGCCGATCAAGGCGCTGGTCTCGGAGAAGTTCTTCGACCTGTGCAAGCTCTTCGGCACCGAGAACGTCGGCATGCTCACCGGCGACGCCTCCGTCAACGCGGACGCGCCGGTCATCTGCTGCACGGCCGAGGTGCTCGCCTCCATAGCGCTGCGCGACGGCAAGGACGCCGACATCGGCCAGGTCGTCATGGACGAGTTCCACTTCTACGCCGAGCCGGACCGCGGCTGGGCCTGGCAGATCCCGCTGCTGGAACTGCCGCAGGCACAGTTCGTGCTGATGTCGGCGACGCTCGGTGACATGTCCCGATTCGAGGAGGACCTGACCCGGCGCACCGGCCGGCCGACGGCGGTCGTACGGTCCGCGACCCGGCCCGTGCCGCTGTCGTACGAATACCGGGCGACCCCGCTGACGGAGACCCTGACCGAGCTGCTGGAGACCCGGCAGGCCCCGGTCTACATCGTGCACTTCACCCAGGCCGCGGCCGTGGAGCGGGCGCAGGCGCTGATGAGCATCAACATGTGCACCCGCGCCGAGAAGGACGAGATCGCGGCGCTCATCGGCAACTTCCGCTTCACGACCAAGTTCGGGCGCAACCTGTCCCGCTACGTCCGGCACGGCATCGGCGTCCACCACGCCGGCATGCTGCCCAAGTACCGCCGGCTCGTCGAGAAGCTCGCCCAGGCCGGTCTGCTGAAGGTCATCTGCGGTACGGACACGCTCGGCGTCGGCGTCAACGTCCCCATCCGCACCGTGCTGTTCACCGCGCTGACCAAGTACGACGGGTCGCGGGTGCGCACGCTGCGGGCGCGGGAGTTCCACCAGATCGCGGGCCGCGCGGGGCGGGCCGGGTTCGACACCGCGGGCTTCGTCGTCGCCCAGGCGCCCGAGCACGTCGTGGAGAACGAGAAGGCGCTCGCCAAGGCCGGCGACGATCCCAAGAAGCGCCGCAAGGTCGTCCGCAAGAAGGCGCCGGAGGGCTTCGTCAACTGGGGCCAGAACACCTTCGAGAAGCTGATCGCCTCCGAGCCGGAGCCGCTGACCTCCCGCTTCCGGGTCACCCACGCGATGCTGCTGTCCGTGATCGCGCGGCCCGGCAACGCCTTCGAGGCGATGCGCAAGCTGCTGGAGGACAACCACGAGCCGCGCCGCAACCAGCTGCGGCACATCCGCCGCGCCATCGCGATCTACCGGTCGCTGCTGGACGGCGGGATCGTCGAGCGCCTCGACAAGCCGGACACGGAGGGGCGGATCGTCCGCCTGACCGTCGACCTCCAGCAGGACTTCGCGCTCAACCAGCCGCTCTCCACCTTCGCGCTGGCCGCGTTCGACCTGCTCGACCCGGAGTCGCCCTCCTACGCGCTGGACATGGTCTCGGTGGTGGAGTCCACCCTCGACGACCCCCGGCAGATCCTCGCGGCCCAGCAGAACAAGGCCAAGGGCGAGGCGGTGGCCCAGATGAAGGCCGACGGCGTCGAGTACGAGGACCGCATGGAGCGCCTCATGGACGTCGAGTACCCCAAGCCGCTGGAGGAACTGCTCTCGCACGCCTACAACCTCTACCGGAAGAGCCATCCGTGGGTCGGCGACCACCCGCTGTCGCCGAAGTCGGTCATCCGCGACATGTACGAGCGCGCGATGACCTTCACCGAGTTCACCTCGTTCTACGAGCTGGCGCGCACCGAAGGCATCGTCCTGCGCTACCTGGCGAGCGCGTACAAGGCGCTGGACCACACCGTGCCGGACGACCTGAAGTCCGAGGACTTTGAGGACATCATCGCCTGGCTGGGTGAGATGGTCCGGCAGGTGGACTCCAGCCTGCTGGACGAGTGGGAGCAGCTGGCCAACCCGGAGGAGGAGACGGCCGAGGAGGCCGCCGAGCGGGCGGACCAGGTCAAGCCGGTCACCGCGAACGCGCGCGCCTTCCGGGTGCTGGTGCGCAACGCCCTGTTCCGGCGGGTGGAGCTGGCGGCGCTGGACAAGGTCGAGGAGCTCGGCGAGCTGGACGCCGAGTCGGGCTGGGACGCGGACGCCTGGGGCGAGGCGATGGACGCGTACTGGGACGAGTACGACGAACTGGGCACCGGTCCGGATGCGCGCGGCCCCAAGCTGTTGCAGATTCAGGAGGAGCCCGAGCACGGGCTGTGGCGGGTACGGCAGACGTTCGCCGACCCCCGCGGCGATCACGACTGGGGCATCTCCGCGGAGGTGGACCTGGCGGCCTCCGACGAGGAGGGGCGCGCGGTCGTGCGCGTCACCGACGTGGGGCAGCTGTGACGCTGCCGGGACACCTGACGGAGGACGTACGGTCATGACCAACCCCGCCGAGCGCCTGGTGGATCTGCTGGACCTGGAGCAGATCGAGGTGAACATCTTCCGCGGCCGCAGCCCGCGGGAAAGCCTCCAGCGCGTCTTCGGCGGGCAGGTGGCCGGACAGGCGCTGGTCGCGGCCGGGCGCACCACGGAGGGCGACCGGCCCGTCCATTCGCTGCACGCGTACTTCCTGCGCCCCGGGCGGCCCGGGGTGCCGATCGTGTACCAGGTCGAGCGGGTGCGCGACGGCCGGTCCTTCACCACCCGCCGAGTCGTCGCCGTCCAGCAGGGACGCACGATCTTCAATCTGACCGCCTCCTTCCATGCGCCCGAACCGGGCTTCGAACATCAGTTGCCGATGCGTCGCGAGGTGCCGCCCCCGGAGGAGCTGCCGACCGTCGCGGACGAGGTGCGCGAGCACCTGGGCGGGCTGCCCGAGGCGCTGGAGCGGATGGCCCGTCGGCAGCCCTTCGACATCCGCTATGTCGACCGGCTGCGCTGGACGCCGGAGGAGATCGAGGGCGCGGAGCCGCGCAGCGCGGTCTGGATGCGGGCGGTCGGGCCGCTGGGCGACGACCCGCTGATCCACACCTGTGCGCTGACCTACGCCAGCGACATGACCCTGCTGGATGCCGTCCGCATCCCGATCGAGCCGCTGTGGGGTCCGCGCGGCTTCGACATGGCCTCCCTCGACCACGCGATGTGGTTCCACCGGCCCTTCCGCGCGGACGAGTGGTTCCTCTACGACCAGGAGTCCCCGATCGCCACCGGTGGCCGGGGCCTGGCCCGCGGCCGCATCTACAACCGCGCCGGCGACCTGCTCGTATCCGTGGTCCAGGAAGGACTGCTGCGCCCCCACACCAACGCCCCCAACGTGGAGCGCCCGTACGGCGACGACTCGGGACGGTGAGCGGCCCGACGGGAGGGTGAGCGATCCGACGGAACGGTGGCACGGCCCGCCGGGCGGGGTGCGCCGCCCGCCGGGCAGACTGAACCATTGCCCCGGCCCCAGACCGAACTCCCCACGAGGCGACACACCCCACCGGCACACCATGATCGGCAAGGACTCCACGACGATGATCACCACCGAACGCCTCCGTCTGCGCCCGCTCACCGGAGCCGACACCGAATGGTGGGTGCGGCTGCACGCCGATACCGAGGTCAGCCGGTTCGTCGGCAGGTACACCCATGAACAGGCCGCGGCACGCCTGGACGACATACAGCAGCAGTGGGCCGAACGCGGCCACGGGCTGTGCGCCGTGGAACTCAGGAGCACCGGCGAGACGATCGGACGGTCCGGGCTGAACTGGTGGGAGCAGTTCGACGAGACCGAGATCGGCTGGACCTTCGCCCGCGCGCACTGGGGCCGCGGCTATGCCACGGAAGCCGCCCGCGCCGTCCTCGACTGGGGCTTCGGCACGCTGGAGCTGCGGCAGATCACGGCCATGGTCCACCCCGACAACACCGCGTCGTCCTCCGTGGCCCGGCGCCTCGGCTTCACGCCCTTGCGCGAGGACACCGTCCTCGGCCGCCCGTGCACCGTCTACGCCCTGTCCCGGGACCGCTTCTCCTCTCTGTGAGGGGGTGAGGGTGTGCAGGCCGGCGCCGGGAGGCGGGCAGCGGTGTCGCCGGTCAGACGGTCCAGTCCACCGGGTAGCCGAGCCGCTGGCCTTCCCTGTCCGCCCCCGTCAGTCGTCGCCCCCGATCCGGAAAGGTGGCGTCGAGCGGAAGGCCGGGGGTGAGGCCGACGCCGGTACGGGCGGGTGGGGTGTCACGGCAGGGGTCATGGCCGTCCGGAAGTGTTCGCTCCGTGGTCCCGGCGAGGTGTCGGGCCTCGGGGGGTGGCGCAGGCGCTCCTTGGCCGGCTGATGGCGGCGGGCCTGGTCCAGGGCGCGGGAGAGATTGACGCGGTACCAGAGCACCTCGTCGAACTCTTCCGCCGTCGTCGCCCGCTCCACCGCTTCCCGGGCCGCCGGGCCGGTGGCGGGTGGGGCGAGGGCGGGGCGCAGGCGGCGGAGCACGGAACGCTCCAGAGCGTCGTCCGCGACCGAGGCCAGTTCCTCCGGCGGCAGTACCGCCGCGATCACCGCGGCCGACTCCCAGCCGTCCGCCGCCCGGCCCATCAGCTGGGCGACCCGGCGGCTGCGCCACTTGCGGCCACGCCAGTCCTGTCCTCCGTCGAGCATGACCCGCATCACCGCGGGGACGCTGCCCCGCAGCAGCTCCGGTTCGCGCTCGGCGAAGTCCGTCAGCTCCGCCACCAGGTAGAGCCAGACCATGACGCCGTAGCGGTTCACGTAGAAGCGGACCGGGGCGAAGCAGCCCGCGCGGGCCAGCCGCAGGAACCGGCCCGCACCGATGTCCAGCAGCTCGGCGGCCTCGGCCGTGCCGACCGTCCGAAGGCGCTCACGCAGGGTGTCGGGGAAACCCTCCTCCGCGCGCAGCCGCCGGACCTCCTCCGCCGGCACCCGGCGCCGCCACCACGGTCCGGTCGGTCCGGGCCGCGCCTCGGGTCCCGGCGGAACCGTGGCGATCTCCCCCAACTGCATCGCCAGCTCGAACTCTCCGCTGCGCAGCCCTAGTTCACGGGCCGCCCGTCCTGGTGCTAGCGTCTCCCCCGCAGTCGGCGGTCCTTCCACCGTGAGCGTCGCGGACACCTGCCGCCCGTCGCACATCACCGTCATGACACACTCCCCCGTCATCGCCTGGTCGAGGAATCCGATGCGGATTCCCGTCGGATCGTTACCGACAGTGACGACGATAGCGGCGAGGTACGACACCCGGTCAACCCCCGGCTTCAGGGCTGTGGACAACCTTCCGGCCGACGGGACGCAACGCCCAGGTGTTCCCCCACACGGTTGACCAACAGCGCCATCTCGTAAGCGATTTGCCCCATATCGGCCTCGGGGCCCGCCAGTACGCACAGACAGCTGCCGGCCCCCGCCGCCGTCACGAACAGCACCCCGCCGTCGAACTCGACCATCGTCTGCCGCACCTGCCCGGCCTTGAAGTGCCGCCCCGAGCCCTTGGCGAGGCTGTGCAGTCCCGACGCGACCGCCGCCAGGTGCTCGGCGTCCTCCCGCGCCAGCCGCTCGCTCGCACTCGTCACGAGCCCGTCGTTGGACAGCACCAGGGCGTGCCGCACCTGGTCCATCCGCTCGGTCAGGTCGTCCAGCAACCAGTCGAGTCCGCTGCTCGCCGCCATCTTCGTCCTCCCCGTGTCCCCTTGGGCAACTGCCGTGCCAGCCTGTCCCACCCCTGCCGTCCCGGCAAGCGTCCCGGCCGCGCGGGCGCGTTCGCGGGGCCCGTTCGCGCCGGATGACGCAGGATGGCGGTATGGCACGCAAAATGAACAAGGACGAGTGGCGGAGTTTCCTGTCCGAGGGCACCCGCACGGGCAAGCTCTCGACCGTACGGGCCGACGGCAGCCCGCACATCGCGCCGGTGTGGTTCCTCCTGGACGGCGACGACCTGGTCTTCAACACCGGCGCGGACACGGTCAAGGGCCGCAACATCGCCCGGGACGGCCGGGTCGCGCTCTGTGTGGACGACGACCGGCCGCCGTTCGGCTTCGCGATCGTGGAGGGCCGGGCCGAGACCAGCGAGGAGCTGCCCGAGGTGCGCGCCTGGGCGACCCGCATCGCGGCCCGCTACATGGGCGAGGACCGCGCCGAGGAGTACGGGGCGCGCAACGGCGTCCCGGGCGAACTGCTGGTACGGGTCCGGATCGACAAGGTCGTCGCGGTCGCCGACCTCGCCGCCTGACACCCGGCCGCGTCGCGGCGGTGCCACCGGAAGACGGCGTTCCTCATCCCACCGAGTCCAGCAGCCGGGCGGTGTGCACCCGCCCGGCGTGCTCGACCAGCCGTATCAGCACTTCCTTGCCCGAATCGCGGTCACGCGCGTCACACAGCACCACCGGGGTGCCCCGGTCCAGATCCAGCGCTCGCGCCACCTCGCCGGCGCCGTAGGCGCGCGTCCCTGCGAAGCAGTTGACGGCCACCAGGAAGGGGATCGAGCGGTTCTCGAAATAGTCCACGGCGGGGAAGCAGTCCTCCAGCCGGCGCGTGTCCGCGAGGACGACGGCCCCCAGGGCGCCCTGCGCCAGGTCGTCCCACAGGAACCAGAAACGGTCCTGTCCCGGTGTCCCGAAGAGGTAGAGGGACAGCCCGGACCTGATGGTGATGCGGCCGAAATCCATCGCCACCGTGGTCGTGGTCTTGCGCACCACGTCCCGGGCGTCGTCCAGCGCGGCGCCCGCCTCACTGAGCAGTTCCTCCGTGCGCAGCGGCCGGATCTCGCTCACGGCACCCACCAGGGTCGTCTTGCCGACCCCGAAACCGCCCGCCACCAGGATCTTCAAGGCCATCTCGGTGTCGTCCGAGGTGTTTGCGGACCCGTCGGCAGGCGCTACAGGTACGTCGTGGGGTTCCTCGCGGGGTGCGTCACGCACGTCGAAAACCATGGCGAGGACCGTACTCCTTTCGCTACACAGCGTGGCACGGAGTTGACAAGTTCGTACGCTTCGGGAGAAAGCCCCGGCCGCTGCCCGGCCGGGCACCACCAGCGGGAAACCCGCGCCGCGGGCCGGTCGCCGCACCGGCGGGGCGCGAGAAAGAAGGCTGATGATGTCCACCCACGAGGCCACCGGTACCGGCGCGGACATCGCGGCCGTGCCCGCCGCGGGAGACAACGAGGCCGGCCCCTGGCACAACGTCTGCCGCATCTGCCATCCGCGGGAGTCGCCCGTGCGGCCGCTGGTCGCCATCTGCGGAGAGCCGCTGCTCGGCATCAGGGCCGCCCGCGACGCACCGCGGTGCGAGTTGTGCGACTACCTCACGCCGCTGCACGTACGGGGACACCGGACGTGAGGAGTCATCCGGGGACGTGAGGAGTCATCCGGCCGGACAGCGGTCCAACGTCAACTTTCCCGGCGTGAATCACCCCAACAGGCGTATCCGTCCTGCTAGCTTGATTAGCAAACCTAACTAGATAGGCGGAGGGCCGTATGTCCCAGCAACGGTGGAACACTGTCGACGCGTACTTCAACTCCCTGCTCGTCCCGGCCGACGAGGCGCTGGACGCCGCACTGCGCGACAGCGAGGCGGCCGGCCTTCCCCACATCAACGTGACCCCCACCCAGGGCAAGCTGCTCCATCTCCTCGCCCAGATACAGGGCGCCCGGCGGATCCTGGAGATCGGCACGCTCGGTGGTTACAGCACCATCTGGCTCGGCCGCGCCCTGCCCGCCGACGGCCGCCTGATCTCCCTGGAGGCCGACCCTTCGTACGCCGACATCGCCCGCGCCAATCTGGCCCGCGCCGGGCTCGCGGAGCGTACCGAGGTCCGCGTCGGCCCGGCGCTCGACAGCCTCGCCAAAATGGCCGCCGAGGACACCGAGCCGTTCGACCTGGTCTTCATCGACGCGGACAAGGCCAACAATCCGTACTACCTGGAGCGGGCCCTCGAACTGACCCGCCCCGGCAGCCTGATCGTCGGTGACAACGTCGTGCGCCATGGGGAGGTCGCCGACGCCGACAGCACGGACCCCTCGATCCGCGGCATCCGCCGCTTCCTGGAACTCATCGCCGAACATCCGAACCTGACCGCGACGGCCGTACAGACCGTGGGCGCCAAGGGCCATGACGGATTCTCCCTGGCCCGGGTGACCGGTTAGCCGGATTCACCGCAGGCTGACCCTGTTTCCGGCGGACACCTCGGCGCCGACTATGCCGGAACCGGCGTAGCGGATGTTGTTTCCCGTGGCCGTTCCGCCGGAGCAGGAGGTGAACAGGATGGCGGTGCCGTCGCCGCCCCGGCTGTATTTCACGACGTTTCCGGTGACGACGCCCTCGTGGACGTATTGCAGCGCGATGCCGTGCGAACTGGCCCAGTCGCGGATGATGTTCCCGGTCACGACGACGTTCTCCATCGGCGTGTCCGACATTCCGTAGACGCCGATGGTGGCGTAACGGGGCCCCTGTCCGGGCTGGTTCGTCAGGCCCATGTGCGTCAGGACGTTGTGGGAGACGATGATGTCCTCGGTCTGCGACCAGAACCACGACTGGTACTGCGCGGACGGATCCACCTGCACCTGGATTCCGCTGTTGCAGTCCGCCATGATGTTGTTCGCGATGACCGCGTGGCGCCAGTTCTGCGCGCGCACGGCATAGTTCTTGGCATTGGTGATCCGGTTGTTCACCACGCGGATACCGTCGTGGAAACGGCCCGGGAAGGTGGCCGTGTGCGTGCCCACCAGGGCTCCGTACCCGTCCGCCGAGCAGCCGTCCACGACGATGTTGGTGCTGTGCGTCCCGTCCGGAGCCTCCTGCACCTCTATCGCCTCGGAGAAGAACCGCGTCGGCGTGGTGGCCTTGAAGCGCCGGAAGGTGCAGTTGCGGGCCGTACCGTTGCGTACGCCGTGGAACTCGATCGCGTGCCAGTCCGGAATGTTCTCCACCACCAGGTCCTCGTAGAGGATGTTCTCGGCGGAGCAGAAGGCGAACATGTCCAGATGCAGCGGGTTATTCGCGCCGCCGTCCCACAGGCCGCCGCGGATACTGATGTTGGACGGACCGTTGTAGCCGTCGTGCGAGAAACCACCGCCCCAGAGCGTGTCGATGGTGGAGGTGTCGCTGCGGAAGACATGAGCGCCGTACGCGATCACGGTCAGGTTTCCCGAGTCCGGTACCACTGTTCCCGTGCCCGGTACCGTCGTTCCCGGACTGTGCATCCGGTAGCGGCCGGGAGGAATCACCAGCGTTCCGCCGCCGGCATTGCAGATGGTGGTGACCGCGTTCTGCAGGAGAGCCGCCGCGTCGACGAGGCCCTTGGGATCGGCACCGAAATGGTCGACGAAATTCCACTTCCCCGTGTCCGTCATGCCAGCATGATTACCCCGGGCGGCCGGGAACGTAAGACATCGAGGGGAAACGGTTGCCGCGCCGACCATCGCCGCCCCGGCACCGCCGCCCGACCGCCGCCCCGGCGCCGTCCGCGTCCCCTCCGGCCCCGTCACCAGCGGCCTCTACAGTTCCCGTATGAACGATGACACCGCCGGAGCGGCCGAGGGCGCTCATCAGGTCCATGACGTACGGGAATTCTTCGCCTCCCGCGCCCACGACTGGGACGCGCGGTTCCCCGACGACGGTCCCGCCTACCAGGCGGGCGTCGCCGCGCTGGAGCTGCGGCCGGGTGACCGGGTCCTGGACGCGGGCTGCGGCACGGGGCGGGCGCTGCCCGCCCTGCGGGCAGCCGTCGGGGCGGGCGGTACGGTGCTGGGCGCCGATCTCACGCCCGAGATGCTGGCGGCGGCCGTACGGGCCGGACGCGGGCGCCTGGCGCCCCTCCTGCTCGCGGACGTGCACCGGCTCCCGCTGCCGGACGCCGCGCTCGACGCGGTCTTCGCCGCCGGGCTGCTGTCCCACCTGGATGACGCCGGGGCGGGCCTCGCCGAACTGGCCAGAACCGTACGGCCCGGAGGCCGGCTGGCGCTGTTCCATCCCGTCGGGCGCGCCGCCCTGGCAGCGCGGAAGGGACGCCGGATCACCCCCGACGATGTACGGGCCGAGCCCCATCTGCGGCCGCTGCTGGCGCGTTCCGGGTGGCACCTGGTGCGTTACGTGGACGAGGACGCGTGCTATCTGGCGATGGCCGTGCGTCACGGCGCCTGAGTCGGCTCAGTGCGGCACGGGGCAGCCCCCGGTGGGGCGGCCCTTGGGGAAGGTGCCGAGTTCGGCGACGGTATAGCCGTTCGGGTAGCCCTTGATTTCCGGGTTCTGGCGGGCGTAGTGGGGGCGGCGGCGCGGCGGGAGCAGGCGGACGGACTTTGCGCGCAGCCGGAGCGCGCCGCGCACCGCGGCGCGGACGGCGGGCTTGGGGCGCTCGTACCGGAAGGCGTCCAGCAGGGTGTCGTCCAGCAGGGCCATGCTCGCGCCGCGGACCACCGGGGCCAGCGGGCCGTACCAGCCCGCCATCAGGCCGAGCGTCGCGTCGGAGACCCGCCGCCCGCCCTCGTCCCAGCCGAAGTGCGCGTGCTCGTAGTCGTCCAGGCAGCGCTCGAATTCCTGGTAGGTCTGCGGAATACCGGTGATGCCCATGTGGCGCCCGAGCGTGCGGTAGTAGACGGCCGCGGCGTGCTTCTCGTGCTCGCTCAGCCGCCGCCACCCGTACAGATCCAGCCAGCGTTTCGGGACCACCACGAAGGTGCAGAGCACGTACCGCATGTCGTCGTTGGTGATGTCGTAACTGCGGTGCATCTGGTTGATGCGGCGGATCGCGGTCCGGCCGTCCTCGGAGTCGAAACCGTGTTCCATCACCGTGTCCAGGAGGAGCGCGGTGTCGTCGTAGCGCTTTTGCGTACGGTCGGTCAGCTCCGCGGTCTCGGCGAGCAGCCGGCCGATGCGGGGAACGGCGTAGGTGCGGTAGAGCGCCAGCTCCAGTGCTCGGGCGACGTCCCACGGGAATTCGTACGTCGTGGTGATGCGGTGGATGCGCAGGAAGTCCCGCTCCGGGTCCAGCCGCTGAATCTCCCTGAGCCAGTCATATCGCCGCACCGGGAACCTCACCCTTTCGTCGTCGAAGTTCCCATCGTAAGGGGCCGGTGCACACTGGAACGACCGGAACGGGAACCGGGAATGGGGGACACGATGACCGGATTCTTGCGCGGGATCTCCGGATTGCTCCGCAGCCTTCAGGACTTCTTCACCCGCGCCCGCACGGCCGGGCGAATGCGGGACGAGGACCCGCCCCGGGCCCCGGGGGCGAGGGGGCGCCGGCACAACATATTCGAGGCCGCGGCGGCCCATGTGGCGGCGTGCGCCGAGGACGACGACGAACGCAGTGCCGAGACGGCGGAATGGGTCTCCCCCGAAGCGCTCGCCTTCGGCATCAACGAGCTGGCCTGCCGGGCGGTGATCGCGCTCGCGCGGGAGCGCGGCGAGTCACCGCAGGCCGTGGCCCGGCACCTGCTGAACCTGCCGGCGCCCCGAGGGCCGTCCGGTACGGCTGGTGACAACCGGCTCCCGGCCAACTAGGGTGCGCCGACGACTGATCGGAGCGATCGGGCCGGTCCGGGTCCGGCGCGGGCCGCCCCGGGGCCGGCCCCCGCGGCGCGGTACGGAGCCGGGCGGAGCGGAGCGCGTCGGATGGGGAGGCCCTGAGTGTCGACCGAGAGCGCCGGTACGTCCACGGCCGGGAGCGCCGGCGGGGCCGTGCCCGACGGCACCGCCGAGGACCAACTGCTCGTACTGACGGCGGTGCTGCTCACGCCCGCGCAGTTCCCGAGCGTGCTCGGTGACGACTATCCCGAGGTGTGCGCCGGGCTCGGCCTGGAACCGTACGCGGAGGGATACGGGCTCGTCCTCGGACAGGACGGGCAGGGCGCGCGCTGGACGGTGGTGACGGACGACGTCTCGCTCGTCGCATGCGCGGTCGCGGCCTGGGACTGCGGGATGGAATACGACCTTTCGCCGGGCGAGGACACCGTCGTGGAGGCGCTGCCCGGCTGGCCGCTCGCGCTCGCCGTCGCGGCACCGGGCGTGCCGGCGCCGCACGACCCCGAACCGGAGGACGGCGGTCCGGCCGTACTCAGGCCGCCGGACGCCACGCAGTGGGGGCCCGCGCAGCGGCGGCTCGGCGCGGACGAGATCGCGCTGAGGTGGGCGGCCTGGCGCGAGCAGGTCGAGGACGGGGTCACGTTCGTCGATCCGGGGACCCGGCCGCATGCCGGGGTGCAGCGGGCGCTGGCCGAAGCCCGCGCCTACGAGGCGAAGCCTCCGCCGCCGGGGCGGGTGCGCTCGTCCTTCGCCGCGGGCGGGGCCCGTACGCTGCGGGTGGACGGACCCGGGTGGAGCATGGTGGCCCGTACCGACGACATCGCGTTCGTCCTCCTGGACGAACAGCCGGGCGAGGTGCTGCCCGTGGGGCGCGGGCCTGAGCTGCCGGGGCTGCTCCGCTCGCTGGAGGCGCTGGCGGTCCGGCCGGCCTGAGACGGTACGGAGGAGGCGTACAGGACGGCGCGGGGACGGCACGCGGGATCGCGTGAGGACGACACTGGGATGGCGCGGCGCCGCCCCACCCGTGGACCGTTCCTTGCTCCACGGGTCCGCTGACGGGGACGTCGTCGCGGTCTGCCGACCGCCCGGCTCACGCCGCCGGGCGCGCGGTCACCGGCCAGGTGGTCAGCGCCCTATCTCCTTGCGGGTCACACGCCGCAGCCGGCGCCGCTGCGAGGGGTCCAGCGCCAGGTAGGCCACCACCGGCACACCCACCATGACCAGCAGCGCCGCCCAGAACGGCAGCAGCCACAGCAGGATCACGCCCACCGCGACGCCGCCGACGGCGACCTTTGCGTTCACGGACATCTTTGCCGTCCCTTCCGCGGCGGATGCCGCGCTCTCTCTACCCCGGTGAACGCCTTTCCGGCCCCATGGGTTCCCTCCGCGCGCCGGTGATCCCCCGTGCCGCGACCGCGGTCGGCAGAACGCCCGGCCGTGCTGTACCCTCGGCGCTCCGGTCGCCAGTAGTCAAACTTGAGGAGCTAGCTGCACGTGGCCATCCCTCCCGCGGCACCCACCACCCCGACGTCCGCGCTCTCCCGCTGGGCCGCGGTCTTCCTCCCCGCCGATCCGCCCCGTATGGGCCGGGTCGCGTTTTGGCGTCCGGACGGCGGTCCCGTCGACGAACCCCTCGACGCAGCCGGAAGTACGGGAGCTGCCGGAGGTACGGGAGCCGCCGGAGATACCGGAAGCGCCCCGACCACCGGGAACACCGGGAACACCGGGAACACCGGGAACACCGGAGACCCCGGAGACCCCGGAGACCCCGAAAGCATCGAAACCCCAGCAGCAGGCATCGGCGCCGGGCTCCCGGCAGAGACGCTGACCGTCGCCGTGCCCGCCCCCGGCGCGGAACTCCGCACCGGCAGCGCGGATTCCGGCATCGAACTCCGTGACGTACCGGCCGTCGTGCTGCCCGTCACCGCCGCCCTTCCCGTCCTCACCCGTGCCCGTACGGCCCGTACCGCCGACCCGGCCGCAGCCTTCTGGGGCGCCGCGGCCGTGCTGGCGCTGCATCTGGCCGCCCGCGGGCGGCTGCTGCCCGGAGTGAGCCGTTCCGGGCACGACGCCTGGCGGATGGGCCCGCTCGACCCCGCCGACATCGAGCGGCTGCGCGAACTGGCCGCGGCACTGCCGCCGCAGGCGCACGCCGTTCCGCTGCCCGGCACCGCCGGTCCCGTCCTGCTGCCGGAACCCGAGCGTCTGGTACGCGACTTCCTCGACGCGGTGGCGGACGGGCTGCCCCGCTCCCCCGCCGCCGCCCTGGCCACCGGTGGTCCGGCCTTCGCCGCCCCGGAACCGCAGCACATCCCCGAACAGCGCGCCTGGGCCGCGGACGTGGCGGCCGGGCACGACGCGGGCGTACGGATATCCCTGCGCATCGAGGTCCCGGGGCTGCCCGGGACGGAAACCGGGCCTGCCGAAACCACGCCCACCGGAACCGGACCCGCCGGAACCGCGACCACCGAAGCCACACCCACCGGAACCGGCTCCTCCGTTCCCGGTGGCACCGGCTTCACCGCAGTCCTCCAACTGCACGACCCGACCGATCCCGCCCGGGTCGCCGACGCGTCCGAGGTGTGGGCGGGCACCACACCGGCCGGGCAGGCGTTCGGCCCGCGGGCCCGGATGGACACCCTGCTCACGCTGCGCCGCGCCGCCGCGGCCTGGACGCCGCTCACGCCCCTGCTGTCCGCAGCCGTACCGGACGCCGTGGACCTCGCGGACGAGGAGATCGCCGAACTGCTCGGCCCGGCTTCCCGTGCGCTGGCCACCGCCGGTGTGGAGGTGCACTGGCCCGCCGGCCTGGTACGCGGGCTGAGCACCCGGGCCGTGGTGGGGCCGCCCGATCAGGACGGCGCACCACACGAGGCGCACGACGGCCGGGACCACGCCGAGCCGCCCGGCCCCGCCGCACCGGACCCCACCGGGCCGGACCGGGCCGGGTCCGGCCTGCCGTCCTTCCTCTCCGCCGACGCGCTGCTCTCCTTCAGCTGGCGCTTCGCCGTCGGCGACCAGGAGATCAGCAGGGCGGAACTGGACCGGCTGGCGGAGTCGGGGCGTCCGCTCGTACGGCTCCGCGACCGGTGGGTGCTGGTCGATCCGGAGGCGCTGCGTACGGCCCGCGACCGCCAGGACCGCAAGGTGACGCCCATCGACGCGCTCGGCGCGGCGCTCACCGGAACCGTCGAGTCCGACGACGGCACCCGCGTGGCGGTACAGGCGTCCGGCTGGCTGGCCCGCCTCCGCGACCGGCTCGCGGCACCGGACACGGCCGGTCCGGGAACGACGAACAGGGGCGCGGCACACACGAACACGGCCGGTCCGGAAACGACCGAAGCGGACGCGGGCACGGCACACGTGGACACCGCCGCCCCCGGAACGACAGACGCGGACGCCGACGCGGCGCACAAGGACACGCCCGGTCCGTCCTCCGAGCCGCCCCTCGCCCAGCCCCCCGCGCTCGCCGCCACCCTCCGCGACTACCAGTTGCGCGGGCTCGGCTGGCTGCACCGGATGACCTCGCTCGGTCTCGGCGGCTGTCTCGCCGACGACATGGGCCTGGGCAAGACGGTCACGCTCATCGCGCTGCACCTGCACCGCCAGGGCGACCCGGCCGCCGCCGGTCCCACGCTCGTCGTCTGTCCGGCCTCGCTGCTGGGCAACTGGCAGCGGGAGATCGAGAAGTTCGCGCCCGGCACGCCGGTCCGGCGCTTCCACGCGGACCGGCGCAGCCTCGACGGCCTGGTGGACGGCGAGTTCATCCTCACCACGTACGGCACGATGCGGCTGGACGCGGCGAAGCTGGCGGGCACCCGCTGGGGGCTGGTCGTCGCCGACGAGGCCCAGCACGTGAAGAATCCGTTCTCCGCGACGGCCAGGGCGCTGCGCACCCTGCCGGCGGGCGCCCGGGTGGCGCTCACCGGCACACCGGTCGAGAACAACCTGTCGGAGCTGTGGGCCGTCCTCGACTGGACCACGCCGGGCCTGCTCGGTCCGCTGGGCCGCTTCCGCACGCACTACGCCACCGCCGTCGAGGGCGGTACGGACCCGGCCGCCGCCGACCGGCTGGCCCGGCTCGTCCGCCCCTTCCTGCTGCGCCGCCGCAAGTCCGACCCGGGCATCGCGCCCGAACTGCCGCCGAAGACGGAGACCGACCGCGCGGTGGCGCTGACCAAGGAACAGGCCGGGCTGTACGAGGCGGTGGTGCGCGAGGGGCTGGGCGAGATCGCGGAGGCGGACGGCCTCGCGCGGCGCGGCCTGGTGGTCAAGCTGCTGACCTCGCTCAAGCAGATCTGCAACCACCCTGCGCAGTTCCTGAAGGAGGACCGGCCGCGGATCGCGGGCCGCTCCGGGAAGCTGGAGCTGCTGGACGAGCTGCTGACGACGATCCTCGCCGAGGACGACGCCGGGGTGCTGGTGTTCACGCAGTACGTGCGCATGGCGCGGCTGCTCGAAACGCACCTGGCGGGGCGCGGGGTGCCGACGCAGCTGCTGCACGGCGGCACCCCGGTCGCGCGGCGCGAGGAGATGGTGCGCCGCTTCCAGGACGGTGACGTCCCGGTGTTCCTGCTGTCGCTGAAAGCGGCGGGCACCGGTCTGAACCTGACCAGGGCCTCCCATGTCGTGCACTTCGACCGCTGGTGGAACCCGGCGGTCGAGGCGCAGGCCACCGACCGCGCGTACCGCATCGGCCAGACACGGCCGGTGCAGGTCCACCGGATGGTCACCGAGGGCACGGTCGAGGACCGGATCGCCGGGATGCTCGCGCGCAAACAGCGGCTGGCGGACGCGGTGCTCGGCTCCGGCGAGGCCGCTCTGACCGAACTCTCCGACGCCGAGCTGGCGGACCTGGTCGCACTGCGAGGGAGCGAGCGATGACCGACACCTCTGAGAACACCCGTGCGGCCCACCAGGAGGGCGGGTGCCCGCCGGATCCGGGCCGGGAGCGTACCTTCGCCGCGCTGCCGCCGGCACACGGCCGTGGTTTCGCGCGTACCTGGTGGGGGCTGGCCTGGCTGAAGGCGCTGGCCGACAGCGCGCTCGACGGCGAGCAGGTCAAACAGGGCCGCCGGCACGCGCGGGCCGGGGCGGTGGGCGCGGTCTCCGTGCGGCCGGGCCGGATCACCGCGGTGGTCCAGGACCGCGACGGCACACCGCACCGCTGTGACGTGCTGCTCCAGGAGCTGGACGCGGCGGACTGGGACCGGTTCCTGGACCTGGTCGCGGACCGCGCCGGGCACATCGCCGCGCTGCTGGATCACGACATGCCGCCGCACCTGGTGGAAGACGCGGCAGCGGTCGGCATCGAGCTCCTGCCGGGGATCGGCGACCTGGAGGCGGAGTGCGGTTGTGGAGCGTGGGACCACTGTGCCCACACCGCCGCGCTCTGCCATCAGACGGCGCGATTGCTGGACGAGGATCCCTTCGTGCTGCTGCTGATGCGCGGGCGGGGTGAACGGGAGCTGCTGGACGACCTTCAGGCCCGCACCGCGTCGCGCGCGCGGGAAGCCGCGGAGGAAAGCACGTCCAGTGCCCCGGCCGAAGAACCGGCGGAGCCTGAAGGCATACCGGCGGCGGAGGCGTATACGGCGCGCGACATCCTGCCGCCGCTGCCCGCGCCCCCGCCGTTCGTGGACGAGCCGGGCGCAGCGCCCGTCCTCGGTGGCGGGACCGATCCGGCGCCCGGGGTGGAGGTGGCAGCGCTGGAATTCCTGGTGAGCGACACGGCAGCGCGCGCCCAGCGGCTGCTCGCCGACGCGCTGTCCCCCGGCCACGCCGACAGCCCGCCGCAGACGCCGCTGACCGGTGCGCAGGACGCCGTGCGGCTGGCGGCGGCGGGTCCGGAACCGCGGATCGCGGCGCGGCTGGCGGCAGGTTCCGGACGTACGGCGAGGTCACTGGCCTTGGCCGTACGGGCATGGGAGTACGGCGGCGCCCCGGCGCTCGCGGTCCTGGAGGAGGAGTGGACGCCGGAGCCGACGGCCATGGCCCGCGCCACCGCCCAGCTCGCCGCCGCCTGGGACGAGGACGAGGCGCCACCACGGCTGCGCCACGACCGCAACCGGTGGACCGTGGTGGGCGGCGACGCCCAGCTCAGGTACGGGCGCGACGGCCGCTGGTGGCCGTACCGGAAGGAGCGCGGGCAGTGGGCACCCGCCGGACCGGCGGCCGAGGACCCGGCCGCGGCGCTCGCGGTACTGCGCGGTGGGGCGGAGGAGTCCGTGGGTGCCCTGTGAGGCCCTTTTCCGTACGCACGTATGGGCGTACGGCTGCCCCCCCCCGGCGCCGGGGCGGCATGCGCACTTCGGTGCCGGGGGGGCGGCCCGCTTGCGGACCTGCCGCCTACGCGCCCCAGATACGGGCGATGAAGAAGGCCGCGACCAGGACGACCACGACGGCGAGCACCAGCACCGGGCCCTTGGACCAGCCCCGGGTGGGGTTGTGGGTCTCCAGCGGCCCGGCGTCCGGAGTGCTGCCCTCGGCGGGCGGCGTCTCGCCCGGCGGCACGCCGCCGCCCGGCTCCAGGCCGGCGGTGTGCTCCGGTGCCGGGTCCGGGTTCTTCGGTGAATCGTTCATGCTGCCCGGGTGCCCGGGGACGGCGGGTTCTCACCGCCGGAACCGGAACGGGCGGGCCGGGATGTACGCCACGGGGACGCGGGCACTCGGGGAAGGTTCGACGCAGCACGAATACTTCAGGGATCAACCATTCATGGGCAGTCGCGGCGCGCCACCGGACACTTCAAGGGCACAGGAGCCGGGACACTTCCTGGAGGACCGGGACCTGCGGTGGCCACGTGACGCCTTCCGCGAGGCGACGCCGAATCGCCGGCCTGCGAGCGCGTGCCGCCGCGCGCCGGCTTCCGCCCCGCACCGAGCCGGCGTTCACCGCGCGCCGCGGGACGAGATGCGGACAGTGCGATAGATCACGTTTCAGCGGGTATTGACAGGTGTCGTCATCAGCGGTCTAAACCAATGACAGGATGGAGATGCACCTTTTTCGACACAACTGACCGAGAGGCCCCGTCCTGCCATGGCGCTCGCCATCCTCACCCGCCTTCGTGACCGCTCCGCCCGCAGAGCTTCCGCCCCGGCCCCGATCCCGCGCGGCGCGGGGGCGCTGGATCTGAGCGTCCAGGACCCCGTCGGGCTGCCGATGGCCGGGGCGGGCATATCGGTGCGCAACGGCGAGGGCACCGAGGTCACCCGTGGCCAGACGGACCCCAACGGCATGTTCACCGCCACGCTCGCGCCCGCCGCGTACCACGTGGTGGTCACCTGCGACGGCTTCCGGCCGGAGCGGTTCGACAGCCTGGTCACCGAGGGCGAGCGGACCGCGCCCCGGACGCTCCAGCTGGAGCCGGCGCCGGTGCCGCCGATGCCCACGCCGGGGCAGTGGCGGCTGGACCCGGACCACTCGTCCATCCGCTTCACCGCCCGGCACATCGGGCTCGCCGAGATCCACGGCCGGTTCAACCACTTCGAGGGCGGCCTGTGGATCGCCCCGGACATGCGGAACTCGCGGGTGGAGGTGACCATCGACGCGGCGAGCATCGACTCGGGCGTCAAGATGCGCGACGACCACCTGCGGTCGGCCGAGTTCCTGGACGTGGCGCGCTTCCCGTATCTCCAGTTCGCCGGGGAGCGGTTCGTGCACAAGGGCGGCGCCCGCTGGTCCGTGCAGGGGGTGCTGCACCTGCACGGCGTCAGCAGGTCGGTGCAGCTGGACACCCGCTATCTGGGCATCGGCACCGGCATGAGCGGCGAGACGCGTACGGCGTGCAGCGCGGTGACCGAGCTGCACCGCGAGGACTTCACGCTCGACTGGCGCAAGATGCTCGCCCGGGGCATCGCGGCCATCGGGGCCACGATCCGTGTGGAACTGGACATCCAGGCCGTGCAGGCGGAGTGAGCCCGCACGGGCGGGCGCCGGCCCCGGGGTGAGAGGCTGGGGGCATGAGCACCGCCGCCGTCCCGCCGTTCGCCGACGCCCTCGCCGCGGGCCCGCTCGTCCTGGACGGCGGCCTCTCCAACCAACTGGAGTCCGCCGGGCACGACCTGAGCGACGCGCTGTGGTCGGCGCGGCTGCTCGCCGAGGACCCGGCCGCCGTGGTCGCGGCGCACCGCGCGTACTACGAGGCCGGAGCACAGGTGGCGATCACCGCCAGCTACCAGGCGACCTTCGAGGGGTTCGCCGCGCGCGGCATCGGGGCGGCGGAGGCCGCCGGGCTGCTGCGCCGCAGTGTGGAGCTGGCGCGCGAGGCGGCGCGTCAGGCATCGGCGGCCGGCACCCCCGGGCCGCGGTACGTCGCCGCGTCGGCCGGTCCGTACGGCGCGATGCTCGCGGACGGCTCCGAATACCGGGGCCGCTACGGACTCTCGGTGGCCGAACTGGAGCGCTTCCACCGCCCGCGCCTGGAGGTACTGGCCGCGGCCGGACCCGACGCGCTGGCGCTGGAGACCGTGCCGGACGCGGACGAGGCCCGTGCCCTGCTCCGCGCGGTGCGCGGCCTGGGCGTACCGGCCTGGCTGTCCTTCAGCGCGGCCGGGGAGCACACCCGGGCCGGGCAGCCGCTGGCCGACGCCTTCGCGCTCGCCGCCGACGTCCCGGAGGTGGTCGCGGTGGGCGTGAACTGCTGCACCCCCGAGGACGCGGACCGGGCGGTGGCCGTGGCGGCCCGCGTGTCCGGCAAACCGGTGGTCGTCTACCCGAACAGCGGCGAGGACTGGGACGCGCGGGCACGCGCCTGGTGCGGCACCCCGGCCTTCACCGCGGACCGCGTCGCGGCCTGGACCGCCGCGGGGGCCCGGCTGGTCGGGGGCTGCTGCCGGGTGGGGCCGGACGCGATAGCGGCGCTGGCCCGGCAGCTGGCGGGCTGAGAGCCGTCTCGCGCCCCGGCTCGCGGCGTGCCCCCGGGCCCGTACGACGCGATGCGCAGCGTGTCTCCGTGCCCCTACGACGCGATGCGCGGCCCCGACCGGCGGCGGGTCGTTACCCGGTCGCAACACCGGCGGCGGCGACAGCGGCCCTGGCCGGTGGCAGGATGCAGCCAACTCACCTCCGACCGGTAGGTGTTGGGCCGCATCCTGATCCGGAGGACCTGTGTCCGCTCGCTCATCGATGTCCGCCACGGCAGCCCTCGCCACGGCCACCGCCCTCCTCGCCGCGGGGTGCACCAGCACCAAGGCCGGTGCGGGTTCGGGCGGGGAGTCGGCCTCGGGCGTCCAGCTCGTCTCCCCCGGCGCGCTCAAGACCTGCACCCACCTGCCGTACGCGCCGTTCCAGGTGAAGAAGGGCGGCAAGATCGTCGGCTTCGACGTGGACCTGGTCGACCTGGTCGCCAAGGAACTGAAGGTGCCGCAGGAGATCGTCAACACGCCCTTCGAGGGCATCGAGACCGGCCAGGACTTCAACATCCGCAAGTGCGACCTGGCCGCCGCGGGCATGACGATCAACGCCAAGCGCGAGAAGGTCATGGACTTCTCCGACCCGTACTTCAACGCCACCCAGGCGCTCCTCACCAAGAAGGGCAGGTCCTACAAGAAGATCGAGGACCTCAAGGGCAGGAAGCTGGGCTACCAGAAGGCCACCACCGGCGCCGAGTACGCCAAGAAGCACGGAGCGGGCGTCGAACTGGTCGAGTTCGAGGACCTGGGGCTGCTGCTGACCGCCGTGAAGTCCGGGCAGGTGGACGCGGGCATCAACGACAACGGGGTGCTGTTCGACTACGTCAAGCAGAACCCGGACACCGCGGTGACCGCCGAGTTCGACACCGGCGAGCACTACGGGATCGGCGTACGCACCGGCAACGACGCGCTGCGCAAGAAGATCAACGAAGTACTGAAGAAGGCCCGGTCGGACGGCAGTTACGACCGGATCTACAAGAAGTGGTTCGGCACCGCGCCCCAGCAGGGCTGACCCCGCCAGGATGAGGAGCCGCACCCCGATGCCCCTGTCCCGACGCCGGCGGGCCCGCCTGCTGCGCGGCGCCCAGTACGCCGTGCTGGCCGCCGCCGTGCTCGTCCTCGCCCTGGTCGCCGACTGGGGAACGCTGCGCCACGCGTTCTTCGACGTGACGGTCGCCAAGGCGCTGTTCCCCGACATCATCACCACCGCGCTGGTCAACACCCTCCTCTACACCCTGCTCGGCTTCGGGTTCGGCCTGGGGCTCGGGCTGGTGCTGGCGCTGATGCGGCTCTCACAGGTGCCGCCGTACCGCTGGCTCGCCGTCACCTACATCGAGTTCTTCCGCGGGGTGCCCGCACTGCTGGTGTTCATCGCGCTGGGCTTCGGCGTACCGCTCGCCTTCGAGGTCGCGCTCGACATGAACATCACCGTGATGCTCTCGCTCGGCCTGGTCGGTGCCGCCTACATGGCGGAAACGATCCGGGCCGGCATCCAGGCCGTGCCCAAGGGGCAGACCGAGGCGGCCCGTTCGCTGGGGATGTCGCCGGGCCGCGCGATGCGGTCGATCGTCATCCCGCAGGCGTTCCGGATCGTGCTGCCACCGCTCACCAACGAACTGATCCTGCTCACCAAGGACTCGTCCCTGGTGTATCTGCTGGGCCTGTCGCTCGGCCAGTTCGAGCTGGCCAACTTCGGGCGGGACGCCCTGAACGAACACAAGAGCCTGACGCCGATCCTCATCGCCGGCCTGCTCTACCTCGTCATCACCCTCCCCCTGGGCCACCTGGTCCGGCGGCTGGAGGCCCGGACCGCGAAGGCCAGGTGACCGCTGTGCACACCGACCAGGAGCCGGTGACGGCACGCCGGGCGATCGAGGTCGAAGGGCTGCACAAGTCCTTCGGCACACTGGAGGTCCTCAAGGGCATCGATTTCCGCGTGGAGCGGGGCGAGGTGGTGTGCGTCATCGGCCCGTCCGGGTCGGGCAAGTCGACGCTGCTGCGCTGTGTGAACCTGCTGGAGGAGCCGACCGCGGGCCGGGTCACCGTGGCGGGCACCGAGGTCACCGACCCGGACGTGGACATCGACCGGGTGCGGCGCCGCATCGGGATGGTCTTCCAGTCCTTCAACCTCTTCCCGCACCTGACCGCCCTGGAGAACCTGACGATCGCCCAGCGGCGGGTGCTGCGCCGCGACCGGGCGGCGGCCGAACGGACTGCCCGCGCCAACCTCGCGCGGGTGGGTCTGAGCGACAAGGAGTCCGCGTATCCGGCGCAGCTGTCCGGCGGCCAGCAGCAGCGGGTGGCCATCGCCCGCGCCCTGTCCATGGAGCCGGAACTGATGCTCTTCGACGAGCCGACCTCGGCGCTCGACCCGGAGCTGGTCGGTGACGTGCTGGCGGTGATGCGCTCGCTCGCGCAGGACGGCATGACGATGCTCGTCGTCACCCACGAGATGAGCTTCGCGCGGGAGGTCGCCGACCGGGTGGTGTTCATGGACGGCGGGGTCATCGTCGAGCAGGGCGTGCCGGAGCGGGTGATCGCCGATCCGCAGCACGAGCGGACCCGGACGTTCCTGGCCCGGGTGCTCGATCCGGCGGCCGCCGACATCAGCGAGGTGGCGGAGGCGGAGCCGCCCGAGGAGCGCGCCGGGCCGTGACCGCCCGACGGGGCGCGCGCCCGGTAGACGGCGGGTACCGGGCGCTCCCCCGCCTGCGGGTACCGGGCGCGGGTCAGCGCGCCCGCAGCAGGTGGTCCATCGCGAGCTGGTCGAGCCGTTCGAAGGCCATGCCGCGGGCGGCGGCCGTCTCCGGGTCGAAGGACTCGTACGCCGTACGGTCCGCGAGCAGGGCGGCGAGGCCGTCCTCGGCGGTGGGCCGGGCCAGCTCGTCCAGCCGGGACGCCCGTAGCGCCTCCTGGACGGCCGGGTCGGCGCGGAAGGCCGCGGCGCGCTCCTTGAGGATCAGGTAGGTGCGCATGCAGCCGGCCGCGGAGGCCCATACGCCGTCCAGGTCCTCGGTGCGCGGCGGCTTGAAGTCGAAGTGCCGGGGGCCCGGGTAGCCCGCCGTCTCCAACAGGTCCACCAGCCAGAACGCGGCCCGCAGGTCGCCGGCGCCGAAGCGCAGGTCCTGGTCGTACTTGACGCCGGACTGCCCGTTCAGGTCGATGTGGAAGAGCTTGCCGGCCCACAGGGCCTGGGCGACGCCGTGCGGGACGTTCAGCCCGGCCATCTGTTCGTGGCCGACCTCCGGGTTGACACCGAACAGCTCCGGCCGTTCCAGCCGCTCGATGAACGCGAGCGCGTGGCCGACGGTGGGCAGCAGGATGTCGCCGCGCGGCTCGTTGGGCTTCGGCTCGATGGCGAACCGCAGGTCGTAGCCCTGCTCGACGACGTACTGGCCGAGCAGGTCGAACGCCTCCTTCATCCGGTCCAGGGCCGCGCGCACGTCCTTGGCCGCGCCGGACTCCGCGCCCTCGCGCCCGCCCCACGCCACATACGTACGGGCGCCCAGCTCGGCCGCCAGATCGATGTTGCGCAGGGTCTTGCGCAGCGCGTAGCGCCGGACGTCGCGGTCGTTGGCGGTGAAAGCGCCCTCCTTGAAGACCGGATGGGTGAACAGGTTGGTCGTCGCCATCGGCACGGTCAGGCCGGTGGCGTCCAGCGCTTGGCGGAAGCGCTTGACGGCCGCCTCGCGGGCGATGTCGCCGGAGCCGGACGGGATCAGGTCGTCGTCGTGGAAGGTGACGCCGTACGCGCCCAGTTCCGCCAGCCGGTGGACGGACTCGACCGGGTCGAGCGGGCGGCGGGTGGCGTCCCCGAAGGGGTCGCGGCCCTGCCAGCCGACCGTCCACAGGCCGAAACTGAACTTGTCCTCGGGCACGGGCTGGTAGCTCATCGCGGCTCCCTCGGCCAATTCGTCATGGCGCTTTACAAATTGCGGCGGGCCCAAACTAATATGCGGCAGCACACCGGGAAAGCCCTTCGGCGGGCGTGGTGCCCGGCGTCCGGCGGGGCCGTCCCGCGGCCCGGAGGGAGAACGCGATGGGCACACAGGCAACGGGCCCGCTCGTCGTCGGCGTGGACAGCTCCACCCAGTCCGCCAAGGCACTCGTGGTGGACGCCGCGACCGGCGAGGTCGTCGCCCGCGGCCAGGCTCCGCACGTGGTCACCGGCGGTACGGTCGCCGGCGGCACGGATCCGGGCGGCGCGGGCAAGGAGAGCGACCCCGAGCAGTGGTGGCAGGCGCTCGGCGAGGCGCTGGGCCAGTGCGGTGACGCGGCGCGGCAGGCCGCGGCCGTCTCCGTCGGGGGCCAGCAGCACGGCCTGGTCACCCTCGACGCGGCGGGGCGGCCGGTGCGTCCGGCGCTGCTGTGGAACGATGTACGGTCGGCGCCCCAGCAACGGCGCCTGCTGGCGGAGTTCGGCGGGCCGCGGGCGTGGGCGCGGCGGACGGGGAGCGTGCCGCTGCCCGCGTTCACCGTGACCAAGTGGGCCTGGCTGCGCGCGACCGAGCCCGCGGCGGCCGATGCGACGGCCGCGGTACGGCTGCCGCACGACTACCTCACCGAGCGCCTGACCGGCGAGGCGGTCACCGACCGCGGCGACGCGTCCGGGACGGGCTGGTGGTCGCCGGCCGACGAGACGTACGACGAGGAGATCCTGCGGCACGTCGGCCTGGACCCGAAGGCGCTGCCGCGGGTGGCGCGGCCGGGCGAGGCGGCGGGCACCGTACGGGCCGGTGAGCTGTCGCTGCCGCAGGGCGCGCTGGTCGCCGCGGGCACCGGCGACAACATGGCGGCGGCGCTGGGGCTGGGGCTGCGCCCCGGGCAGCCCGTACTGAGCCTGGGTACGTCGGGCACGGTCTACACGGTCTCCACCCGGCGCCCGTCCGGTGATCCGACGGGCACGGTCGCCGGGTTCGCCGACGCGCGCGGCGACTGGCTGCCGCTGGCCTGCACTCTGAACTGCACACTGGCGGTGGACCGGGTCGCCGCCCTGCTCGGTCTGGAACGGGAGGACGTCGAGTCGGGCGGGACGGCGGTGATGCTGCCCTTCCTGGACGGCGAGCGCACACCGGACCTGCCGCACGCCTCCGGGCTGCTGCACGGCCTGCGGCACGACACGACACGCGGACAGGTACTCCAAGCGGCCTACGACGGTGCGGTGTTCGCGCTGCTCCAGGCGCTGGACCGGATCGTGGACGAGGATGTGCCGGCCGACGCGCCGCTGCTGCTGATCGGCGGCGGGGCGCGCGGACGGGCCTGGCGGGACACCGTACGCCGTCTCTCGGGGCGGCCCGTGGTGGTGCCGGAGGCCCGCGAACTGGTCGCGCTGGGCGCGGCGGCGCAGGCCGCGGGGCTGCTGCTGGGCGAGGACCCGGCGGCGGTGGCGCGGCGGTGGGGGACGGCGCGCGGCGCCGAGTACGCGGCGGTGCCGTGTGACACGGCGGCCCGCGAGCGGCTTGCGGAGACGCTCGCGGCGGGCGGTCCGCTGCTGGGGGTGTGACGGGAGGGGTGACGGAGGGCGTGGCGAGGGACGTGGCGGGGCCGAAAACCCGCCCGGGAAACGGTGGCCGGAAACCCGGATCCGCGAAGCGGATTCGGACGCCGCCGTACCGCCGGAGCGGGAGTTGTGATGGGGTGCCGGGCATGAGCATCTTTGTTCGTGCCCGGTTCGATGTCCGCGACCGCCGGCAGGACGGCATCGAGCGGAGTGCCACCGCGCTGCACGAGGCGGCCGGGCCGGAGCCGGTGAGCCCGACCTACCGCTGGTTCACCCTGCCCGAACCCGGTGCCTACCTGGTGCTGGAGGAGTACGCCGACCCGGCGGCCCCCGGCACGGCCCAGGAAAGCTGCACCGGGCTGCTGACGAGTCTGGGGCGGTGTGCCGACATGGTGATCGCCGAGGCGTACGGGCCGCTCGGGCCCGGCCGGCCGGAGGCCACCGGCTGAAGCCTGGCCGACGTTCCGCCCGTACCCGTACGTGCCCCCGCGCGCACCACCAGACGAGCCCCGGAGAGCACCGGCCCGCATGTCCAGCACGTCCGTCACATCCACCACAGGTGCCCCATGAGTGCCCCCGGTGCCGATACGCAGCAGGGTATCCGCCGCCGCAACCTGGCGCGGGTCATCCAGGCCGTGGCCGCCGACGGGCCGGTGTCGCGGGCGGGCGTCGCGGCGCGGGTCGGGCTGACCCGGGCGGCCGTCTCCACGCTCGTCGACGCGCTGTTGCGGGCGGGCCTGCTGATCGAGACGGGACCGGCCGTGCCCAGCGGACGGGGGCGGCCGGGCAGCGGACTGGCCGTCAGCGGCACCGGGCCCGCGGGGATCGGCGCCGAGATCGGCGTGGACCACCTCGCGGTCTGCGCGATCGACCTGCGCGGCCGGATACGGGCCCGGCTGACGGCCGACGCGGCCAACCGGAACAGCGCGCCGGGCCCCGTACTGCACCGGCTGGCCGGGATGATCACGGAGGTGACGGACCGGATCGCGGCGCTGGAGCTGTGGCCCGCCGGGCTCACGGTCGCGGTCCCGGGGCTGGTGGCGCGCGGTGCGACGACCGTGGTGCACGCCCCCAACCTCGGCTGGCGGGACGTCGATCCGGCCCCGGTACTCCGTGCCCTGACCGCCGCGCCCCAGCCGCTCACCGTCGAGAACGAGGCGAACCTCGGCGCGCTGGCCGAGCTGTGGCTCGGCGGCGGGCCGGACGGCGCCGGCACACCGCCGCCCGACTTCCTGCACGTCTCGGCGGAGGTGGGGATCGGCGCCGCGGTCGTCGTGGATGGACAGCTGCTGCGAGGCGTACGGGGTTTCGCGGGCGAGCTGGGCCACGTACCGGTGTACCCCGGCGGGCGGCCGTGCGGCTGCGGCGCGCGGGGCTGCCTGGAGCAGTACGCGGGCGAAGCGGCCGTACTGCGGGCAGCCGGCCTCGATCCCGACCACTCCGGCCCGCGCGCCCGGGTCGAACTCCTCGCGCGCCGCGCCGCCGCCGGGGACCGCGCGACCTCGGCCGCGCTGCGGAACGCGGGGACGGCACTCGGCATCGCGCTGACGGGGGCCGTACATCTCCTGGATCCCGAGGTGGTGCTGCTCGGCGGGGCGCTGGCCCGGCTGGCACCCTGGCTCCTGCCGTCGCTGGAACGGGAGCTGACGGCCCGTTCAGCCGTCGCGCCGCACCCGGGGGCCGCGTCGCGGGTACAGGTGTCCGCCTCGCGCTGGGGCGCCGACGGGCCGCTGCTCGGCGCGGCTCACGCCGCCCTGCGCGCCGTTCTCGACGATCCCCTGGGCCGGCACCGGACCGACGCCGTTTCCCGGCGGCTCTCCGGAGAATAAACCGCTCCGTCACCTCGGCGCCTTTTCGCCGTCCCGACCGGCCCACCGGTCCGCGGCCGGAATCACCCCGGCACCCTTTCCAACGATGGATTCCATTAAACCTGTCCATCTCAATTATTTTTCATGCCACCCTTTTGAGTGATTGCCCCGATTAAAACAACACGCCTATGTTCAGTGCGACGAGCGGTCCGGACCTCGTCTTACGGAACGGCCGTGGCGCCGGCCGCCGTCCCCTTGTCAATCCTCCCAAGATTGGTGGCGCAGCCGTGACGGTTACGGACGAGACAATTCCCGGCCCGGATGGCGAAACACAGAATTCCAGCCTGACCACGGCCGCGGCACGCAACCTGGCCACGACCACCAAGACCGTGCCGCAGATGCAGGGCATCACCTCGCGCTGGCTGCTGCGGCTGCTGCCCTGGGTGCAGGTCTCCGGCGGCACGTACCGCGTCAACCGGCGCCTGACCTACACGGTCGGCGACGGGCGCATCGACTTCGCCGTCTCCGGCACCGACGTGACGGTCATCCCCGACGAACTGCGCGAACTGCCCGCGCTGCGCGACTTCACCGACGGCGCGGTGCTCGGCGCGCTCGGCGAGCGCTTCGTCCAGCGGGAGTACGCGCCCGGTGACGTGATCGCGACCGCCGGCACGCCCGCCGACCGTCTGGTGCTCGTCGCGCACGGCCGGGTCGACCGGATCGGCACCGGCAAATACGGTGACGAAACGGTCCTGGGGGCCCTCGCCGGCGGCGACCACCTCGGCGACGAACTGCTCACCGACGCCGCCGCCTCGTGGCAGTACACCTACCGCGCGGTCACCCGGGTGACGGTCATGGCGCTGCCCCGGCAGGACGCGCAAGAGATCACGGACCGCTCGCCGGAGCTGCGCGACCATCTCGCGGCGGCCCGTACGGGCACCGCGCCGCCACGCAACGCCAGCGGCGAGTCGGCCATCGAGGTCGCCTCCGGGCACCACGGCGAGCCGCCGGTACCGGGCACGTTCGTCGACTACGAGCTGGCACCGCGGGAGTACGAACTGAGCGTGGCGCAGTCGGTGCTGCGGACCCACACCCGGGTCGGCGACCTCTACAGCGACCCGATGAACCAGGTCGAGCAGCAGTTGCGGCTGACCATCCAGGCGCTGCGCGAGCGCCAGGAGCACGAGATGGTCAACAACCCCGAGTTCGGCCTGCTGCACAACGCCGATCTGACGCAGCGCGTCCGGACCCGCAGCGGTCCGCCCACCCCCGACGACCTGGACGAACTGCTCGCGACGGTGTGGAAGGACCCGGGCTTCCTGCTCGCCCACCCCAAGGCGATCGCCGCCTTCGGCCGGCAGTGCAGCGCCCGCGGCCTGTACCCGACGGCGGTCGACTTCATGGGGCACTCGCTGCCCTCCTGGCGCGGGGTGCCCATCTTCCCGTGCAACAAGATTCCGGTCGCCGCGGACGGCACCAGTTCGTTCCTGGTGATGCGCACCGGCGAGGAGAAGCAGGGCGTCGTCGGCCTGCACCAGACGGGAATTCCGGACGAATACGAACCCGGGCTCTCGGTCCGGTTCATGGGGGTCAACGACCAGGCCATCGCCAACTATCTGGTGAGCGCCTACTACTCCACCGCGATCCTGGTGCCGGACGCGCTGGGAATTCTGGAGGACGTACAGACCGGCCAGTGAACCACCCCTTTCCAGCCATGAGGAACGGTTGAAGAACCGTTTACCGAGATATGACGCTCCGGCAATCCGGCAGCAGAGCCACCGATAACCCGGCGTGAAATACGCGGCCCGCGAGCAGTCCCCGCCCCCGGCCGTGTGCCGCGCGGCCGGTTCGCGCCCGGCCCGCGGCGATGACCGCTCTTCGATCCATAGGAACAGGTGAACCCCCATGACCACTTCGGCGGACCCGACGTCCGGACCCGGTACGTCTCCGGACACCGGGCAGGCGCGCACCAGCCTCGCGACAGCCGCGGCACGCAAGCTGGCCACCACCACCAAGACCGTGCCGCAGATGCAGGGGATCTCCTCCCGCTGGCTGCTGCGCGTGCTGCCGTGGACCCAGGTCTCCGGCGGTACGTACCGCGTCAACCGGCGCCTGACGCACACCCTCGGAGACGGCCGGGTCGAGTTCACCAGCACCGGCTCCGAGGTCCGCGTCATCCCCGCCGAGCTGCGCGAACTCCCACCGCTGCGCGACTTCGACGACCCGGCGGCGCTGGAGGCGCTGGCCGGCCGGTTCGTCCAGGAGGAGCACACGCCCGGCGACGTCCTGGTCGAGCAGGGCACACCGGCCGACCGGGTCATCCTGATCGCCCACGGCAAGCTGAACCGGGTCGGCACCGGCAAGTACGGCGACGAAACGGTCCTCGGCGTGCTAGCGGACGGCGACCATCTGGGCGAGGCGGCACTGCTGTCGCCGGACGCGACCTGGGAGCACTCCGTACGGGCCGTGACGCGGGTGACCGTGCTCTCGCTGCCCCGCGCCGAGTACGAACAGCTCGCGGACCGCTCCCCCGGCCTGCGCGACCACCTGGAGCGCTACCGCACCGCCCAGCTCCCGCCGCAGAACAAACACGGCGAGGCGGCCATCGACGTCGCCTCGGGCCATGTCGGCGAGCCCGCGCTGCCGGGCACCTTCGTCGACTACGAGCTGGCGCCCCGAGAATACGAACTGAGCGTCGCGCAGACCGTGTTGAAGATCCACACCCGGGTCGCCGACCTGTACAACGACCCGATGAACCAGCTGGACCAGCAGCTGCGGCTGACCATCGAGGCACTGCGTGAACGCCAGGAGCACGAGATGGTCAACAACCCCGAGTTCGGCCTGCTGCACAACGCCGACCTCAAGCAGCGCATCCACACCCGCAGCGGTCCGCCCACCCCCGACGACCTGGACGAACTGATCTCGCGGCGCCGCAAGACCCAGTTCCTGCTGGCCCATCCGCGCACCATCGCGGCGATCGGCCGCGAGTGGAACGCCCGCGGCATCTACCCGGCCACCACGGAGATCGGCGGCACCGCCGTCCGCGCCTGGCGCGGCATCCCGCTGCTGCCCTGCAACAAGATCCCCGTCAATCCGGACCAGACCAGCTCCGTCATCGCCATGCGCGTCGGCGAGGAGAACCAGGGTGTCGTGGGTCTGCACCAGACCGGCATCCCCGACGAGTACCAGCCCGGCCTGTCGGTCCGCTTCATGGGCATCAACGAACAAGCCGTCATCAACTACCTGGTGAGCGCCTACTACTCGGCAGCCGTCCTGGTCCCGGACGCCCTGGGCATCCTGGAGGACGTGGAAATCGGCCACTAGGTCGCACCTCCCGCCCGCTCTCGCCCGCTGTCCCACCCCGGGCAGCGGGCGGACTCGGGCCCGGTGCTGTGGAGCGTTGATGGTGCGGCGGCAGGAGCGCCAGGGGTGTGGGAGCGCGTTTTCCGGCTGCGTGGTGTGGAGGCTTCACGCCAGGCCCGGCGGATCTTGCGGTGTACTGCCGGTTCTGCCGCTGGGCCTCCGTACGACACATCTGGCACATGCGTCACAGCCGGGGCGGCGCTCCTGCGGCCGGCCTGCGTGTTCGTTTCCGGTTCCGGTTCCGGTTTCAACGGTGGGGAGCAGGGCGGCCGTTGTGCGTCGCCGCCCGCCCGGCTCATCGCGGACGCGGAGCGTCCTGGGGGCTTCGGCGGCCGGCGTACGACGCCCGGTGGCGGCCGTTCCGGCGCGTGGTGCCCAGCACCCGGATTCGGCCGCTTCGCGGAAAACCAGTCGCCACAGCGCCTTTTGGGGCGTGGCCAGACCTTTTCGGTCGAAAAAACAGGTTCTCCGGGAATCACTCCAAAAAGCGGATCACGCCTTACGCTCCCTGGTCATGCGCAGAACAACGAGCAGATTCAGCAGGGCCGGCCTCGCCGCCCTCCTCGCCCTCGTCGTCTCCGTCCTCGGGCTGGGCGCCGCGGTCCCGGCAGCCGCCGCCGACACCCCGGCGCTCGCCTTCACCGTGGACAAGACGCAGGCCACGCCCGGCTCCGACGTCACGCTGACCATGACGTTCACCAACACCGGCAGCGCCGATGTGCGCTTCGTGTGGCAGTCGTTCCAGCCCACGTGGGAGACCTCTACGACCAGCGGCCTGAAGTACACCTGGACCACGTGTACGGCCGACCCGGGTGTCACGTGCACCGCGGGCAAGGGCGCCTCGTACTCCGTGCCGATCGCTCCCGGCGCGACCCGTAAGGTCACCATGACCTACAACATCGCCGCCGACTCCTCCTGCGGCTATCCCGACGTCGCCTTCTACTCGTACATCTACTACGAGTTCGCCGGCGGCCTGCCCGCCAAGGAAGGCACCTTCTACACCCCCGCCACGCGCGTGATCTGCCCGACCACTCCGCCGGTGGGCGCCCAGGCCTGACACAGGCCGCACGTTCCGCGCGTTCCGGTCCGCTTCCCCATCCGGCACCGCACCGGCGCGCCCCTCAGACGCGTTACGTCCCCATCAGCTTCCCGCTCCTCCGGTCCAGGGCCGTGGCCACGCCCCTGGTCCGGAGGGGCGGTTGTCGTGTCGCGGCGGGGCGCCGGACGGCGGGCCCGCGCGCTGCCGGGTCAACGGCCGGTGGTGACCGGTGGCATGACGTGCCGCACCGTGTAGTCGCCGGTCTCCACGGTCTCGTACGGCGCCGCGCTCAGGCACTTGGGCACGTTCATCACAGGTATGGAGCTGCCCGCCCAGCTGTAGCCGACACGGTCGTGCTTGCCCTGGTCGAGGACGGTGAAGCCGACGCGCTTGCCGACGACGCGCCGGTCCGGGTGGTCGGAGCGGGTGATGACCCCGGTGGCGGTGGCGACCGGACCGCCGGTGATCAGGCAGTCGATACGGCCCTCGAAGTGCGCACCCTGGCTGCCGTCGGAGGTGAAGTGGCTGAAGCGGAAGGTGCCGCGCGAGGTGCCGCCGGCTTCCGCGGGGCCGAAGCCGTGCGCGTCGAAGGAGAAGTGGACGCGCTGGCCGTCCGCGCGGTACATCTTCGCCGAGCCGGTCAGGCTCGCCTCCGAAGCCGCTGCCGGGCGGGCGGTGGGCCCGGGCTGTGCATCGGCCGTGGCGGTGCCGGCCATGCAGGTCCCGACGGCGGCCAGAGCGGTGACGGCGGCGACCAGGCCCGGCACGAGGCGGCGGGGCGCGCGGCTGCCGGCGCCCGGGACCCGGTCCGTACGGGCCGCACCGGAGCGCGGGGCGTTGAGTGAACAGGACATGGTGAACTCCTCTGTCGTGGCGGCGCACGGCCGCTCGCACCGTTGGTGGTGGCACCCGGCCGAAGCAACCGTTGCTGGTGGCGTCCGGCCGATGGGCCGTGCCGAGCGCCGTGATCAGCTTCCGCGGGCACCGGGGCCTACGGCCATCCGCCGATCGGCAGATACGAGGTGCCGACCAGGGGCGTTTCTCTGCCGGTCGGCGGAGGGCGGGTGCGCACGCGGCTCCTTATGCTCGTGCTGACGGGAACGGGCGGGGACGATCACGGGGGCGGGCGGAATGCGGCGGGGTGCGGACGGGCAGCGGTCGGGCGAGGTGCGGCTGGGCGTACGGGGGATCACTGACGCGGGCGGTGCGGACGATGCGGACGGTGGTTCGGCGCGGGGAGCCGAGCCGGGTAGCCGATGGGGCATCCGCCACCCGAACAGGTGGCTGCGCGGAGGGGTGCTTCGCAGGTGGCCGGACCGGGATGCGCCCGGCACGCGGCCGGACCGAGGCGCACCTGACGGGTGGCCGAGCCGAGGCACATCTGTCGCCCGGTGGGTCCAACGCACACCTGACGGGTGGCCGAGCCAAGGCACACCTGACATCCCGTGGGACCAACGCCCACCTAAGAACCGGGGGAATCCTGGCACCCCTTCCGGACGGCGGCCCCGCACCCCTTCCGGATGGCGGCCCCGCATCCCCTCCGGACGGCGGCCCCGTATCGCCCCCAAACGGCGAACCCGCATCCCTTCCGGCAGGCACCTCGACCATGTCCTGCTGGGCCTGCTCGCCGTCGTCTGTCTCGCCGTGGCCCTCGCCCTGTACCGCACGATCGCGGTCTCCCCGTACGCGACTCTGCCCGCGCTCGCGGCCGGTGCCGTCGCTCTGGGTGGTCTCGGGTGCCGGACGCGGGCGCGCGCATGGATCGGCGCGGCGACCGCCGGTGCCGGAATCCTGCTGCTCGCCGGGGCTTTCGTCCGGCCGGACCTGGTCGACCGGACGGGCGCGTACTGGCTGCTCGCGGCGTCCGGGATGCTCACCCTGCTGCTGACCGCGACGTTCCGCTGGGCGACACCCCGCCAGACGGTGGCGGGCGCGGTGTGCGCGGGGGCGGCCATCTCCCTGTGGAACCTGTCCCTGATACCGGAGGCTCCCTTCTTCGAACGGCTCGGCATAGCCGCCTTCTGGTCACTGCCAGTCTTCGGCGCGACGGTCGTCGGCGGCTACCCGCGGGCGATGGAGGCCCGCCGACGTCGGGCGGTGCTCGCGGCGCGCCGCGCCCAGCAGCTCGAACTCGCCCACGACCTGCACGACTTCGTCGCCCATGACGTGAGCGGCATCGTGGTCCAGGCGCAGGCGGCCCGGTTCGTCGCCGAACACGACCCGGGCGCGGCGGTCGCGGCGCTGGAGCGGATAGAACGGGCCGGTCTCGGGGCGCTGGCGGCCATCGACCGTACGGTACGCATGCTGCGTACCGCGGACGACGACGGCGCTGAGGCCGCGGGCGGCGTCGGTGAGGTCCCGCACGGCCTCGATGAACTGCCGGGCGTGGTGCAGCGGTTCGGTGACACCGGGCGCACGCGTGCCCGTCTCGGCGTCGCGCCCGGCGTGGCCGGCGCGCTCTCGCGCGAGGCCGCGGCGACGGCGTACCGGGTCGTCGTGGAGGCGCTGACCAACGTCCGCAGGCACGCGCCGGACGCGGTCCTCGCCACCGTCACCGTGGAATCCGCCGGGACGCCGGACCGGCCGGCCGTCGAAGTCCGCGTCACCAACGACTCGCCGCGGCGTACGGACGGTGCCCCGCTGGGCCGCCGGGACCGTGGCGGGCAGGGGCTGCGTCATCTGGCCGAGCGGGTGCGGGCGCTCGGCGGCTCGCTCGACGCCGGGCCGCACGACGGCGGCTGGCGCCTGACCGCTTTCCTCCCCGCCGACTCCTTCACCACTTCCGCCTCCCCCACTTCTGGACCCACACCGTGACCCTGCCGCAGCGACCCGCCTCCCCCACCCGCATCCTCATCGCCGACGACCAGGACGACGTCCGCAGCGGCTTCCGGCTGATCCTCGACTCCCAGCCGGACATGACCGTCGTGGGCACCGCGGCCGACGGTGCCGCCGCCGTCGGACTCGCCCGCTCACTCGCCCCGGACGTCGTCCTCGCCGACATCCGCATGCCCCGCCTCGACGGCCTGGAGGTCACCCGCCTGCTGGCCGGGCCGGAGGCCGCGCACCCGGTGCGGGTCATCGTCGTCACCACCTTCGACCACGACGCGTACGTGCACACCGCGCTGCGCCACGGCGCCTGCGGCTTCCTCCTCAAGCGCTCCGGCCCCGGCCTGCTGATCGAGGGCGTACGGGCCGCGATGGCCGGGGACACGCTGATCAGCCCGCAGGTGACGGTCCGGCTGCTGCGCCGCCTGGCCCCGCCGCCCACGTTGCGCGCCCCGGATCCGCTAACCGACCGGGAGCGGGAGATCGCCCGGCTCGTCGCCCGGGGGCTGACCAACTCCGAGATCGGCGCCGAACTGTTCATCTCCGCGGGTACGGTCAAGACCCACATCGCCAACATCCAGGCCAAGCTGGCGGTCCGCAACCGGGTGGGCATCGCGGCCTGGGCCTGGGAGACAGGGCTGGCCACTCCGGCGTCCGGGTGACGGGGCGGGGCACGGGGCGGGTGACGGGGGCGACACGACGACCGTACGGCGGTTGTACGGATTTCTGATACCTCCGGGCCATAGTGGGCGTCTCGCACCCATGGGACAGTTGCCGGGACGTCTGGGGGGATCGTGAAGAATCGATTCGTTCGCGCACAGGCGGTACTGACGGCGCTCACGGCATGGGGCGTACTGGCCGGCAGCGGGGTGGCCGCCGGGGCCCCGGCGGCCACGGACGGCGGCACCCCGCGCCTGGGGCGGGCGGTCCGCGTCGCCCCGGGAGTGACGTACCGCGCCTTCGATGTGGAGGTGGGGCGGGGCACTGCGCACGGCCACCTCGTGACGGCGGACCTGACCGACCGGCGGGTCACGGTGGACCTGCTGTACCCCGGCGTGGTCGCGGCCCGCTCCCCGGTCTCCCGGCTGGCCGACGCGCGGGCCGCGGTGGCCGCCGTCAACGCGGACTTCTTCAACATCAGCGAGACCCAGCACCCTGGTGTGGAGGCGACCGGCGCCCCGGTGGGCCCGGCCATCGCCGCCGGGCGGCACCTGAAGGCGGCGGTGCCCGACGGCCAGCGCTTCGGCCCGGCCCTGCCGCCCGGCACGAACACCCGCGATGTCATCGGCGTCGGCTACGACCGGCGCGCCCGGCTGGACCGGCTGTCCCTGCGCGGCGCCGTGCTGACCGCGGGCGGCGCGCTCCCGCTCACGGGCCTGAACCAGTACGCGCTGCCGGTGCACGGCATCGGCGCCTTCACCTCCAAGTGGGGGCCCGCCTCGCGGATCCGGGCGACCTGCGGCACGGACACCGACCGCGCGGCGCCGTGCAGCACGGAGACGTACGAGGTCACGGTCCGGCGCGGCCGGGTGACCGAGGTGGCGCAGGTGCCCGGCCGGGGCGGTATCGCCCGCGGCACGACGATGCTCGTCGGCCGGGAGGAGGGCGCCCGGCAGCTGCGCAAGCTGCACATCGGCGACCGGGTCGGGATCGGCCACCGGCTGACCGGCCGGCGGCCCGGACCGCTGCGCTTCGCCGTCGGCGGCTACCCGATCGTCCGCGGCGACGAGCCGCTGCCGGGCCTGGACACCGTCACTCCGGCCGTCCGCACCTCCGCGGGCGTCGGTGCGGGCGGACGCCGCCTGCTGCTGCTCGCGCTGGACGGCGCGCCGGGGCGGGCGGGCATGACCGTACGCGAACTGGCCGACGTGATGGACCGGCTGGGTGCCCGGGACGCGATCAATCTGGACGGCGGCGGCTCGTCCACGCTGGTCACGCGGGAGCCGGGCAGTCCCGGCGCGACGGTGCGCAACCACCCCTCGGGCGGCGCGGAACGGCCGGTGCCGAACGCCATCGGCGTCTTCGCGCGGGGCTGATCCGGCACCGGCGCTCGGCCGGACGAGGTTTCAGGGCCGGACGCTGCTGACCACGTCGGCCGCGCCGGACAGGCCGTTCTGGATGTCCGGTGCCAGGCTGCTGCCCGCCAGGTAGAAACCGAGCAGCATGCAGACGAGGGCATGGGTGAATTTCAGCCGTCCGCTGCGCAGGAAGACGACGGTCAGCACGACGAGCAGCACGACGACCGAGATCGAAATAGCCACGACAAACCTCCTCACCCGCCGCCCGAACGGACGACAACGGGCGCCAGTTTGGCGTATTCCGCTCCTTTTCCCGGGGCTTCGCGGGTGCGCCATACAGGTGATCACTGCGGGTCACCGGGCGGTGTCCGCCGTTTCCGGCCGTATTCCGCGTTCCGTACGGCGGCGGTGCCGGAGGAATTGCCGCCTGTCGCAGGCGGTGCGGAAGGCGTGTCACCCGCGTTTCCGGGACGTTGGTCCCGGACCTTCGGCTGCCCGGACCGGGTTGCGCACCCCATATATTCGTGGCATGAGCACCTCGCGGGGACGGCGTGTACTGCGCCGCTGGATACCGAACCAGCACGGCGCCTGGGCCATGCTGCTCGTGCCGTTCCTGGCGGGCACGCTGCTGGGCGGGTTCGACGGTGCGCACGCCCTGCTGCTGCCCGCGTGGCTGCTGGCCTATTGCACGGCGTTCCACGGCCAGCAATACGTCCGGCTGCGCCGCCTTTCCCGCAATCCCCGCGCGCCGCGCCGCCATCTGGCACCGCTGGCCGGATTCGGGGCGGCTTTCGTGGTGTGTGCCGTACCGCTCGCCGTGGCCCATCCTTGGCTGGTGCTCGCCGCGTTGTGTGCGGCGCCCTTCTTCGCCGTGAATATCGGGTACGCGTACCGCAACAAGGAACGCGCCACGGTCAACGGAATAGCGGCGGTGGTACCCGCCTGCGGAATGCTGCTCGTCGCGTACCGGCTGGGCAGCGGCACGGTCGATTCCGGCGCCTGGCCGGCCGCCGCGGCCTGTCTGCTGTATTTCACCGGGACCGTTCTCTATGTGAAGACGATGATCCGCGAGCGCGGGAGCGAGACCTTCCGGGTGGCGTCGGCCGTCTACCACGGACTGGCGGTGGTGGCCGCCGTGTCACTGGACCCGTGGCTGGCGGTGCCGTTCGTCGTGTTCTTCCTGCGGGCCATGGCGCTGCCCGGGCGCGACCTGCGGGTGGCGGTGGTCGGTGCCGTGGAGGTGCTCTGCTCGGTGCTGTTGCTGGCCTTCATCGTGTGCGGCCATCTGTTTCCCTGCTGAGGCCGCGCGGCTCGGGCGAGGGCTCCGGGTCCCGCCGGGCCGCGTCGGCCTCTCCCGCCGCCCCTTTCGCGTGCTTGATCTGGGCGTAGACGTGCGCGCGCAGCTCGGCGAAGCGCGTGGCGGAGCGGGTGGTGATCTGGTCGCGGGCGGCCGGCAGGTCGACGGAGAGATCCTCCTGGACGACGGTGGGCGCCGCGGACAGCACGACCACCCGCCGCCCCAGGTAGACCGCCTCGTCGATGTCGTGGGTGACCAGCAGCGTCGTCACCCCGAGCCGGCGCCACAGGGTGAGCAGCAGATCCTCCAGCTCGGCGCGGGTCTGCGCGTCCACGGCGGCGAACGGCTCGTCCATCAGGAGCACCTGCGGCTCGTACGCGATGGCGCGGGCGATGGCGACGCGCTGCTGCATGCCGCCGGACAGCTGCCACGGGTGGGCCGCCGCGGCGCCGGACAGGCCGACGGCGGCCAGCGCCCCCTCGACCAGTTCGCGGCGGCGCGGCGCCGGGACCTTCTTCTCGCGCAGCGGGAGTTCGACGTTCTTGCGCACCGTCATCCAGGGGAAGAGGCTGCGCCCGTACTCCTGGAAGACGACGGCCATGCCCGGCGGTGGGCCGGTGACCCGGCGGCCCGCGACCCGCACCTCGCCCGTGGTCGGCGTCAGCACCCCGGCCACGCACTTCAGGAGGGTCGTCTTGCCGCAGCCGGACGGCCCCACGACGCACACCAGGTCGCCGCCGGCCACCTGGAAGTCGATCCGGCGCAGTGCCTCGACGCCGCCGCGCCCCTCGTACGTCTTGCCCAGCCCGGTGATCTCAAGCACGCCGCCCCCGCTCCTCGCCGCGCGCCAAGTGCCAGGCCAGTATGCGGCGTTCGGCGGCCCGGAAGGCGAGCGAGAGGCCGAATCCGAGCAGGCCGAGGACGACGATGCCGCTCCACATCTCGGGGATGGCGAAGCCGCGCTGGAAGAGGACGACGGTGTGGCCGAGGCCCGAGGTGCTGGCGAACATCTCCCCGATGACCATGAGGATGATGCCGATGGACAGGGCCTGCCGCAGGCCCGCCATGATCTGCGGGCCTGCGCCGGGCAGGACGAGGTGGCGCAGCCGGGCGGCTCCGCGCAGCCCGAAGCAGCGGCCGGTGTCGGCCAGCACCTCGTCCACGGCGCGTACGCCCTCGACCGTGTTGAGCAGGACGGGCCACACACAGCCGGAGACGATGACCAGCACTTTCATCATGGTGTCCAGGCCGGCGAGCAGCATGATGAGCGGGACGAGGACGGGTGGCGGTACGGCGCGGAAGAACTCCAGGACCGGCTCGGCGGCGGCGCGCAGGGTGCGCGAGGAGCCGATGGCCACGCCGAGGCCGACACCGAGCAGCCCCGCCAGCACGTAGCCGGTGAGCAGCCGGCCGATGCTGGGCAGCACGTCCTCGGTGATCCGGGCCGAGAACCACACCTCGGTGAAAGCGGTGGCGACCCGGCCGGGCGTCGGCAGGTAGAAGCTGGGACTGGCGGAGCTGTAGGCCCACCAGCCGAGGATCAGCAGGACGGGCAGGCCGAGGACGCGCAGCAGGCGCAGGCCCGCGCGCCGCAGCGGCCCGGTACGGCGCTCCCCCGCCGCGTTCACCGCGGCACCTCGCCGCGTACGGCCGGGTGCCAGGCCAGCACCCGGCGCTCCACCGCGCGCACCGCCGCGTTCACGGTGACCCCGACCAGCCCGGCCAGCACGATCAGCGCGTAGACCTCGGTGACCGCGCCGCCGGACTGCGCCAGCTGGATGCGCAGCCCCAGCCCGGGGCTGCCGATGACGAGTTCGGCGGTGACGGCGAGGATGAACGCCACCGCGGCGGCCAGCCGCACACCCGTCATCACGTACGGCAGGGCGGTCGGCCAGACCAGGTGGCGCAGGCAGGTCCAGCGGCCGAGGCGGTAGCTGCGGGCGGTCTCCCGGGCGACCGGGTCCACGTCGGCCACGCCGTACAGCACCTGGATGAGCACCTGCCAGAACGAGGCGTAGACCACGAGGAGCAGGGTGGAGCCGGTCTCCGCGCCGAAGAGCAGGGTGGCCAGCGGGATCAGCGCCACGGACGGGATGGGGCGCAGGAACTCGATGGTGGAGGCGGTGGCGGCGCGCAGCCCCGGTACGGCGTCGATGAGCACGCCGAGGACGATGGCCAGGCAGCAGGCGAGGGCCAGCCCGACGGCCCAGGACCGCATGGTCTCGCCGAGCGCCGTCCACAGGTCCGCGTCGCCCAGCTCGGTGGCCAGGCGGCGCAGCACGGCGGTGGCCGGCGGCAGGTGACGCGGGTCGATCAGGCCGAGCCGGGGCACCGCCTCGGCGACGGCGAACAGGCACGCCAGGCCCGCGAGCCCGAGGCCGGTGGCGCGCGCCGCGCTCATCGGCGCCCCGGCGCGCGCCCCGCGGCCGGTCACGGCAGCAGTGCGCCGACGTCGGCGGGCCGCTTGAGGACGCCGTCCTTACGGGCCAGGTCGGCGACGGTCTGCACGGACGCGCGGTTGATCTCGGTGGGCCACTTCGGCAGCACGATCCGCTTGATCACCGAGGGCGGGATCTTGGTGTACCTGCCGAGTTCCTCGCGGACCGCCTCCGGGTGGGCCCGGGCGTGGGCGAGGGCGTCGTTGATGGCGGCCGTGAAGCGTTTGACCAGGTCCGGATTGTCGTGGAGCAGCTTTTCGCTGGTGAAGTACATGGCGACGGTGAGGTTGTCGACGGCTTCGGCGAAGGGCCAGCACACGTCGTGGGCCCCCTGGTCGATGGCCTGGGTCTGGAAGGGCTCCACCGTCCAGATGGCGTCCACTCGGCCGGCGGCGAGCGCGGCGGGCATGTCCGGCAGCGGGATCTCGGTGAACCTGAGCTTGCCGGGGTCGCCGCCGGCCCGGCGGACGGCGCCCCGGATGGTGGTGTCGCCGATGTTCTTGAGCTGGTTGACGGCGATGGTGCGGCCGGGCAGGTCCTTGGCCGACTTGATGGGGCTTCCCTTGGGCACGAGGACGGCGCTGTAGTCCTTGCCGGGTGCCGCCTGCCCGGTGGAGGCGACGCCGTTGGCCACGGCCTTCAGCGGCAGTCCCTGTTCGCGTGCGGTGAGCAGGGTGGTGGTGTTGCTGAAGGCGAAGTCGAACTGGCCGCTGACGACGCCGGAGGCGCTGAACGCGCCGCCCTGGACCGGCGTGATCTTCGCGTTGATGCCGTGCCGGGCGAAGAAGCCGTGCGACCGGGCGAGGTGGACCGGGGCGGTGTCGACGATGGCGAGCGCGCCGATCTCGATGCTGTCCGGCCCGTCGCCGCCCGGCCCGGAGCCGTCGTTCCCGCACGCCGTGAGGGTGAGGAGGAGTGCTGCTGCTGCCGCCACGGCAGCCCGTAAGCGATACACCCGGGAACCGTAGGGGCGGGAGGGAGCGTCGTCAACGGTGCGGGACGAAGGAGCCGACAGGAGACGAGCGAGCCGGGAGGGGAGCCGACGGGCAGGCACACCGGACACACCACACACGGATCACGCCACCGCGCGGACACGCCGCGCGGTGGCGGCGCGGCGTGTCGTGGATCACGTCACGCACCGCAACGAAATGCAGGTGGTTCGCGTCTTAGCGGCCGACATCCGCCGGACCGTACTCGGAAAGCGCCCCCATGAGTCCTGCTCCCGCCCCGCACCGCCACCGGCCGCCGCGCTCCGCGCGGGCCGTGCTGGCGCTGGTGCCGCTGCTCGGCATCGGCGCGCTGACCGCCTGCGGAGGCCCCGCGGCGTCCGCGTCGAAGGGTCCTGCGGTACGGGTGTCGCTGGGCGCGGCGAACGGCATGAAGACCGTGCAGGCGGGCGACAGACTGCGGGTCAGCGCGGACGGCGGCAGCCTGACCAAAGTGGTGGTGAGCGACCCGAAGGGCCGGCGGCTGCCCGGCGGGCTCGGCGACGGCGGCCGGGTGTGGATCTCGCACGAGCCGACCGCGCCGGACACCAAGTACTCGGTCGCAGCCGAGGCCAGGAACGCGCAGGGCGGCACGAACGAGGTCAAGGAGTCGCTGACCACCGCCAAGGCGGACAAGCTCAACAAGGTCGTGCTGAACCCCGGCTCGCAGGGCGCGACCGTCGGTGTCGCCCAGCCCGTTACGATCACCTTCGACTTCCCGGTGACCGACAAGGCCGCCGTGGAGAAGCACCTGAAGGTCACCACCGACAACGGCACACCGGGTGCGTGGGGCTGGGTCAAGGACCACTCCGGCAAGGACCGGGTGGACTGGCGGCCGAAGGAGTACTGGAAGCCGGGTACCAAAGTCGGTCTCCGCGCCGACCTGAACGGCGTGGACTCCGGCGGCGGCCGCTACTTCGCCAAGGACTACGACCTGAACTTCACCATCGGCGCCCGGCACGTGATCGAGGTCGACCTGGACAGCAAGCACCTGACGTTCACCGAGAACGGAAAGGAGGTGAAGGACATGCCTTTCTCCGCCGGCCGGCCGGACGCGCAGCACTCCGCCCGGACGGGCGTCTTCCCGCTCCTGGCGAAGGAGGGCACGATCACCATGAACTCCGGGACCGCGGGAGCGGGTGACGCGCACGGCAGGACCGTGCGCGACGCCATGAAGCTCACCGACTCCGGCACGTACGCGCACGCGGCGCCGTGGAACGCCGGACAGGTGGACCGCGCCGACGACGGTTTCGGCTGCATCGGGCTGGCCGACGACGACGCCGACTGGCTCTACGCCAGGGTCCGCGTCGGCGACCCGTTCGAGGTCACCGGTTCCTCCGTACGAGGGAGGGCGGCCCAGGACGACCGTCTCGGGGACTGGATGGTCGACTGGCCACAGTGGCAGAAGAAGAGCGCCCTCCCATCGAGCAGCTGACCCCTTACAGAGCCTAGTGTGACGGAATGAGCACCGTGCAGGACCAGGACCAAATAACGGCGTGGGCGCGTTTTCGCCGCCGCGTGCCCAACGGCTTCGCCATCTTCTTCAGCCTTCTGGGGCTGTTCTGCGCCGTCACGGCGCTGATCGGGCCGCTGCGACGCGCCCTGAAACCGGTCATCTACTGGCTGGACACCCTGACCATCGTGGTCGAACCGAACCTCGCGTACGCGGTGTTCCTGTTCCTGCTGGCCGCGGCCATGACCGCGCGCAAACGGGTCGCCCTGTGGTTCGCCGTCGTCTACATGGTGCTGGTGACGCTGACGGACGCGATCCTCGTGGCGGACGGCTACCTGGAGTACCTCTTCTCCCTGGTGCTGTGCGGGGCAGCGCTGGTCCTGCTGCTGGTCGCACACCGCGAGTTCTACGCGATCACCCGGCGGGGTGCGTTCTGGCGCGCCGCCGGCGTGCTGGTCGCGGGGCTCGCGGTGGCGATCCTCGTCGGCTGGGGCCTGGTGTCCCTCTTCCCGGGCAGCCTGGAGCACGGCGCCGACAGCCGGCTGCTGTGGGCGGCCGACCGGGTCTGCGGCGGTCTGCTCAGCGGCCGGCAGTTCCACGGGCACCCGCCGCACTGGGTGATCTTCCTGCTCGGCCTGTTCGGCGCGGTGGCGCTGCTGAACGCGGCCCTGACCCTCTTCCGGTCGCAGCGCATGGAGGCCGCGCTGCACGGTGACGAGGAGACCCGGATCCGGGCGCTGCTGGCCCGCTACGGCGGCCGGGACTCGCTCGGCTACTTCGCCACCCGCCGCGACAAGGCCGTGGTCTTCTCCCCCAGCGGCAAGGCCGCCGTCACCTACCGCGTGGAGGCCGGCGTCTGCCTGGCCAGCGGTGACCCGGTCGGCGACCGCGAGGCGTGGGGCCCGGCCATCGAGGAGTGGCTGAAGGTCGCCGGGCGCTACGGCTGGCAGCCGGCCGTCATGGGCGCGAGTGAGGACGGCGCCAAGGCGTTCGCGCGCAGCGGCCTGAGCGCGCTGCAGCTCGGTGACGAGGCGATCCTGCACGTCAAGGACTTCGACCTGGACGGCCGCGAGATGCGGGTGACCCGCCAGGCCGTCAACCGCGTCGAGCGCTCCGGCGCCACCTTCCGGGTCCGCCGGCACTCCGAGCTGTCCGACGCGGAAATGCAGGAGGTCATCCACCGGGCCGACGCCTGGCGCGACACCGAGACCGAGCGCGGCTTCTCGATGGCGCTGGACCGGCTCGGCGACCCGGAGGACGGGGACTGCCTGCTGGCCGAGGCGTTCGACGGTGACGGCAACATGATCGCGCTGCTGTCGTTCGTGCCGTGGGGCAAGGACGGCATCTCGCTGGACGTGATGCGCCGCGACCGCAGCGCCCCGAACGGCGTGATGGAGTACATGGTCGCGCAGCTGTGCGCCCACGCGGGCCCGCTCGGTGTGCGCCGCATCTCGCTGAACTTCGCGGTCTTCCGGTCCGCCTTCGAGGAGGGTGCCCGCATCGGTGCGGGTCCGGTCCTGAAGGTCTGGCGCAAGCTGCTGCTGTTCTTCTCCAAGTGGTGGCAGCTGGAGGCGCTGTACCGCTCCAACGCGAAGTACAACCCCGAGTGGTACCCGCGCTTCCTGTGCTACGCGGACACCGGCGCCCTGGCCCGCATCGGCCTGGCCTCCGGCATCGCCGAGGGCTTCGTGGCCGTACCGAGCCTGGGCAAGCTGTGGGGCAAGGGCCGCAAGAAGCGCGTCCTCGCCCCGGCCAGCACCGCCAACCTGCCGTCGCTGGACGAGCTGGGCCTGGTGGAGCATCCCCCGGCGAGCGAGGAGGAGCTGCACGAGCGGGAGCTGGCGGCGCTGCCGGAGCAGGTACGCGTGCGGCACCGCAAGCTGGAGCGGCTGCGCGCGGAGGGCACCGACCCGTACCCGGTCGGTGTGCAGCGCACCCACACGCTCGGCGACGTCCGTGACGAGCACCCGGACCTGGAGTCCGGTACGCGCACGGGCAAGGTCGTACGCATCGCCGGCCGGGTGCTGCTCACCCGCGACCACGGCGGTGTGCTCTTCGCCGTGCTGCGCGACTGGTCGGGCGACCTCCAGGTCGCGCTGACCCGGGAGGGCACCGGCGCCGAGGAGCTGGCGCGGTTCGGCTCCGACATCGACCTGGGCGACCACATCGAGGCCGAGGGCGAGGTCGGCGCGAGCGACCGCGGCGAGCTGACGGTCTTCGTCACCCACTGGCGGCTGACGGCCAAGTGCCTGCGCCCGCTGCCCGACAAGCGGCGCGGTCTGTCGGACCCGGAGGCCAAGGTCCGCCAGCGCTACGTGGACCTCGTCGTCTCGCCCGACTCGCGGGACAACCTGCGGGCGCGCAGCACCGCGGTGCAGGCGCTGCGCCAGGGTCTGATCGAGCGCGGCTACCTGGAGGTCGAGACGCCGATGCTCCAGCAGATCCACGGTGGCGCCAACGCGCGTCCGTTCCAGACCCACATCAACGCCTACGACCTCGACCTGTACCTGCGCATCGCGCCCGAGCTGTACCTGAAGCGGCTGTGCGTGGGCGGCATGGAGAAGGTCTTCGAGATGGGGCGCACGTTCCGCAACGAGGGCATCTCCTACAAGCACAACCCCGAGTTCACGATGCTGGAGGCGTACCAGGCGTTCGCCGACTACGACGTGATGCTCGACCTGACCCGGGAGCTGATCCAGGGCGCGGCCGTCGCCGCGTTCGGCAGCGCCACCGCCCGCAAGGCGGACGCGAACGGCCGGCTCGTGGAGCACGACATCTCGGGCATCTGGCCGGTCAAGACGGTCTACGGCGCGATCTCCGAGGCGCTGGGCGAAGAGGTCGACGCGGACACGGAGCCGGAGGCGCTGCGCCGGCTGTGCCTGCGGTCCGGGGTGCCGGTGAAGCCGGAGATGGGCCGCGGGGACATCGTCCTGGAGATGTACGAGCGGCTGGTCGAGGAGAAGACCACGCTGCCCACCTTCTACAAGGACTTCCCCACCGACGTCTCGCCGCTGACCCGTCAGCACCGCAAGGACCCGCGGCTCGCCGAGCGCTGGGACCTGGTGGCCTTCGGTACGGAGCTGGGCACCGCCTACTCGGAGCTGACCGACCCGGTCGAGCAGCGGCGCCGGCTGACCGCCCAGTCGCTGCTGGCGGCGGGCGGCGACCCGGAGGCCATGGAGCTGGACGAGGACTTCCTCCAGGCCCTCGAATACGCGATGCCGCCGACCGGTGGTCTGGGCATCGGTGTGGACCGCCTCGTCATGTTCCTCACCGGTCTGTCGATCCGCGAGACGCTGCCGTTCCCGCTGGTACGGCGCCGGTAGGCACCTGACGCGAGAGGGCCGTCCCCAGCCGGGGGCGGCCCTTTCGCCGTACCGGGAGCGGGCGGGTCAGCCGCCCAGCACCGCCGGGTTGGCGCAGTGCGCGAGCGGCTCGCCGCGCAGGAAGCGGGCGGCTTCGGCGGCGACCATGCGGGCGGCCTTGTGGGCGACCTGGCGGCTGCCGCCCGCGATGTGCGGGGTGAGCACGACGCCGGGCGCGGTCAGCAGGCGGGAGCCGGCCGGGACCGGCTCCTCGGGGAAGACGTCGAAGCCGGCGGCCCGCAGCTGTCCCGACTCCAGCGCGTCGCAGACCGCCTCGTAGTCCAGGAGCGCGCCGCGGGCGCAGTTCACCAGGACGGAGCCGTGCGGCATGGCGGCGAGCTGGGCGCGGCCGATCATGCCACGGGTCTCCTCGGTGAGGCGGGCGTGCAGGGAGACGATGCGCGAGCGGCTCAGCAGTTCGTCCAGGCCGACCTGTTCGGCGATGCCCGCCGGTGCCTCGGGGGCGGCGTACGGGTCGTGGACGAGGACGTGCGCGCCCATGGCGGCGAGCACCTTGGCGACCCGGCTGCCGATCGCCCCGTAGCCGATCAGGCCGACGGTGGTGCCCTCGATCTCGATGCCGCACTTGTCGTAGTCGTAGTAGTCGCCGCGCCACACGCCCTGGCGCAGGTCGGTGTGGGTGTCGCCGACGCCGCGGGCGGCGGCGAGCAGGAGGGTCAGGGTGTGTTCGGCGGTGGCGGTGGCGTTGCGGCCGGGGGCGTAGCAGACGGCGACGCCGTGCCGGGTGGCGGCTTCCAGGTTGGCGTTGACCGGGCCGCCGCGGCCGACGCAGAACAGTTCCAGGTCGGGGCAGTGGGCGAGGATGCGCTCGGTGAGCGCGGCGTGTTCGGTGACGCAGATGCGGACGCCCTGGAGCGCCTCGATGAGCTGGTCCTCGGTGCCGGACGCCTCGTCGACCTCGGCGACCTTGCCGAGCGGGGTGTGCGGCCAGGGCAGTTGCAGCTCCCGGATCGCGTCGGCGGGCACCGCGCCGCCGGTGGCCTCGCGGACCGCCTCGGTGAGCAGGCTCGGGAGGATGAAGTGGTTGCCGGCGGCGAGGACGGTGGGGCTGCTCATGGGGGTGTTTCTCCTGGGGTGTACGGGTCGGTACGGGTCAGCGCAGCGGCGCGGTGGCCGGGGCGGGTGTGGCGGGGGCGTTCAGGCGCAGCAGCGCCGCCTGGCCGTCGCGGATGCGCAGTTCGGTCAGGGCGCCGTTGAGGAGCTGCGGGAAGACGCGCCGGTAGTCGGTGAGCGGGATGCCCAGCAGGTGGCAGAGCAGGACCCGGACGAGCGTGGAGTGCGCGACGATCAGGACCCGGCCGTCCGGGTGAGCGCGGCCGATGTCGGCGAGGCAGTCGGCGGCGCGCGCGGCGGCGGCCCGCGGGTCCTCACCGCCGGGCAGGTGGTGGCCCACCGGGTCGGCGAGGAACTGCTCCAGCTGCTGCGGGAAGCGCTCGCGCATCTCCGCCTTGGTCAGCCCCTCGCCGCGGCCGAAGTCCACCTCGTAGAGGCGTGCGTCGATGTGCGGGGTCAGCCCGCAGGCCGCGGCGGCGGGTGCGGCGGTACGGCGGGCGCGGGACAGCGGGGAGCACCAGACGGCGTCCAGGCCCGCGGTGGCGGCCCACTCGGCGAGCGCCGCCGCCTGCTCCTCGCCGCGGCCGGTCAGCGCCACGTCGGTGAGCCCGGCGTAGCGGTTCTCGGCGTGCCACTCGGTCTCGCCGTGGCGTACGAGGATGAAGTCGGTCACGGTGCGGCCCTCCTGCGGGCGTGGTCGGCCACGGTCTGGTCGAGCCAGCCACGGCGGGTCAGTGCGTCGAGGAAGCGGAGGTAGGCGGGGAGCAGGCGGGCGGTACGGGCCGGGTCGGGCGTGACGGGGGCGCCGGTGCGGACCATGGCCGCGGCGGCCTCCTGGAGGGGGACGCCGCCGGAGGCGGCGGCGAGCACGGCCATGCCGAGGGCGCCTTCGGCCTGTTCGGGCAGGTGGACGGGGCGTCCGAGCAGGTCGGCGCGCAGCTGCGACCAGTACGCGTTGCGGGCGCCGCCGCCGGTGAAGGTGAGCGGCCCGTCCACGGGCGCGCCGAGGTGGTCGAGGTAGTCGAAGCAGAGGCGTTCGACGCAGGCGACGCCGAGCAGGCCGGCGTGGAACTGCTGGGCGCGGGTGGGGACGTCGCCGAGCGTGAAGGGCTCGGCGTCGGGTGCGCGGAAGGGGAAGCGTTCGCCGCCCGCCGATACGAGGGGGTAGGTGACGGCGTCCCAGTCCCGGCCGTCACGCCGGGCCTGTGCGGTGAGCGCGTCGAGGTCGTCGCCGTTCTCCGGGGTGAAGTGCCGTGCGATGACGCCCGCGCCGGAGCTGGAGGCGCCGCCGGGCAGCCAGGTGCCGTCCGGTCCGCGGTGGCAGTAGACGACGCCGTGCGGGTCGCGGATCAGGTGCGGGCTGACGCCTTTGAGGACGAGTGTGGTGCCCAGCACCGAGTTCCAGGCGCCGGGCGCGAGGGCGCCGGCGCCGATCTGGGCGGCGCAGCCGTCGGTCATCCCGGCGACGACGGCGGTGCCTTCGGGGATGCCGGTGGCTTCGGTGGCTGCGGCGCAGACCGTACCGAGGACGGTGCCGGGCCGTACGACCTGCGGCAGTACGCGTTCGGGCACACCGAGCCGGGCCAGCTCCGCGGACGGCCAGCGCTCGTCGGCGAGGTGGTAGCCGGTCTTGAGGGCGTGGCTGGCGTCGGACGGGACCTGCCGTCCGGTCAGCCGCCAGGTGATGAGGTCGGGCTGGTGCAGCAGCAGGGCCCGGTCGCCGAGGCCGGGGTCCTGTTGCAGCAGCCAGAGCAGTTTGGGCAGCGCCCAGGAAGGCTGCATGCTGCGGTAGCCGAGGTCCTGCCACACCGCTCCCCCGGCCTCGTTGACGGCCGCGGCCTGTTCGGCGGCGCGGCCGTCGTCGTACATGAGCCCCGGGGTGAGCGGCGTGCCGTCGAAGTCGGCGAGGAGGATCGTGCCGGAGGTGGCGTCGAGGGCCAGACCGCGTACCCGGGCCGGGTCGATCCCGGCGAGGGCCTCGCGGCAGGCGGCGGACAGCGCGCTCCACCACTGCTCGGGCTGCTGCTCGTGGCGCCTGCCGTCGCGGTGGCTCGTCAGCGGCCGGGAGGCGGCGGCGAGCAGTTGCCCGGTGCCGTCCACGGCAACGCAGCGCGCGCTCTGCGTACCGAGGTCGAGACCGAGCCAGACGGCGTCGGCGGTCAGGGCGTCAGACACGGTGAGGGGCTCCTTGGGCGCGGGGTTCGGGTGGTGCGGCTATCTGCCGCGGGAGGACCGGGGGCCGGTCAGGGGTTTCGGGCGCATCGCGCGCGCTCCTTCCGGCTCCGGGGCGCCAGCCCGCCTCGCGGGCGAAGGCGCGCCAGTGCAGGAAGTCCTCGTACAGTGCCGCGTACTGGTCGGTACGCTCCGGGTCGGGCTCCCAACTGGCGCGCATCCGCACGTATTTCGAGGCCGCGCTGTGCATGCTGGACTCGGCGCCGGACAGCACCAGGCCGGTGAGGAAGGCGCCCTTGGCACCCAGTTCGGTGTCGCCGGAGCGGGCGGTCGGCACGCCCGTCGCATCGGCGATGAGCGCGCACCACGCGTCGCTGTTGGCACCGCCGCCGCACAGGCGCAGCTCGGTGACCTCCGTACGGGAGGCGAGCAGCGAGTCGCGCAGTGCCAGCGAGAGGCCGTCGAAGACCGCGCGGGCCATGTCGGCGCGGGTGTGTTCCAGGGACAGGCCCCAGAACCCGCCGCGGGCGTGCGCGTCGAGGAACGGTGCCCGCTCACCCGCCGGGGAGAGGTACGGCAGGAACATCAGCCCGCGCGCGCCCGGTTCCGACTCGAAGGCCAGCCGGGCCAGTTCCGGCGGCCCGGACAGGTGCAGGGTGCGCGCGGCCCAGCCGAGGACCTCGGCGCCGTTGAGGGTCGGGAAGGCGCGCAGGACGCGTTCCCGGCCGCGGTAGGCGATGGTGATGCCGGCCGGCTCGCCGGTGGTGTCCACGCTCGTACGGACGATCTCCGTGCACAGCGTGGTGCCGAGGATGCTGCACGCCTGCCCGGGGTTGACCACGCCGACGCCGCGCGCCGTGGCGGCGATGTCGTACGGGGCCATCACGACCGGCAGTCCGGCGGGCAGGCCGAGCTGTCCGGCGGCCTCGGCGGTCATCTCGGCGATCCGCTCGTGCTCGCCCAGCACCTTCGGCAGCAGCCGCTCGTACCCGGTCAGGCCGAAGAGATCGAGGAGGTACGGGTCGTACGCGCCGGTGGTGTGGTCGAGGAAGGGCGCCGAGGCGTCCGACTCGTCGATGGCGGTGACGCCGGTCAGCCGCAGGAAGAGCCAGCCGGCGGCGGTGAGCGCGGAGCGGGAGCGGGCCAGCCGGTCCGGGTCGTGCCGGGCCAGCCAGGCGAAGATCGCGTTGGGCATGCCGGCGCAGGTCAGCGAGCCGTTGCGGCGGAAGGCGGCCTCCAGTACGCCGTCCCGCTGCCACCGGCCGAGCAGGTCGCCCGCGCGGCCGTCGGACCACAGGATCGCGGGCCCGGTGGGGCGGCCCCGGTCGTCGACGAGCCAGGCTCCGTCGCCCTGCGCGGTGAAGGAGACCAGCCACACCGGGTCGGCGGGGCCGGGGCGGGCGGCGAGTTCGGACAGCGCGTTGCGGACGGTGAAGACGACGGCGTTCCAGACGGCGTCCATGTCCTGCTCGGCCCAGCCGGGGCGGGGGCGCAGCACTTCGGTGGCGAGCCGGGAGACGGCGGTCTCCCGGCCGCGGTCGTCGAAGACCACGGACTTGATCATCGTGGTGCCGACGTCGATGGTCAGTACGGACATCAGGTGCGTCCTTTCACGCCGCCGACGGGGCGGACGGCGCGGCGGCGGTTCTCGCCGGTGCCGTGCCCGGCTCGTCCGGCAGCTTCAGGAAGACGGTGAGCGCGGTACCGACCGCGTACATCCCCGCGAAGATCCAGACCACCCCTTCGACGCCGAGCGGCCCGGCGAAGGCCGCGACGACGGCCGGTCCGACGAAGGTGCTGGCGCCCGCGCCCAGGTTGAGCGCGGCCAGCGCCTGGCCCTTGTGCCGCGGTTCGAGGGAGGGCATCAGTGCCGATATCGGGACGTACCCTGCCAGCGTAGCGCCGTAGAAGGCGGCGACCACCAGGGCCGGACCGAAGTTGGCGCCCGCCGCCTGCGGTACGTAGAACAACAGCAGCGTGCTGACCGTGCACCCGCCGCCGCCGAACCAGGCGATGGTGCGGCGCCAGCCGAACCGGTCGCCGAGCACGCCGCACAGCAGATTGGCGGCGATGTTGGTGGCGAACATGGCGCTGAGCAGGTGCAGCCACTGGGTGAGGCTGAAGCCGACGGTGCGGGTGAAGTGCACCGGCATGATGACGAAGAAGCCGAACTGCGAAGCCGTGTTGATGGTCCGTACGAGGGCGCCGGTGCCCACCCGGGGGTTGCGCCACAGGATGGTGATGCTGCCGGCCAGGGTCGCCAGCGGGCCGTCGCCCTCGGCGCGCGGACGCTTGCCGCCCTGGTCGTCACGGACCAGCAGGAGAGCGGTCAGACCGCCGACGGCGACCAGGACGAGGGCGGCCCACAGCGTGGCGTACGCGCCGATGTGCGGGATGAGGCCGCCGGCCACCAGTGAGCCGAGGGTGGGCAGGCCGCCGGTGAAGGCGAACCAGAACCAGCCCATGGCGGTGCCGAGCCGGGCCCGCGGCGCGACCCCGGCGATCCAGACGAGGAACCCGTAGGCGAACAGCGGGTAGCCCAGCCCGCGCAGGCCGTAGCCCAGCATCATCAGCGGGTAGTTCGCCGACGGGACGGCCGCCGCGAGGAAGACCACCTGGAAGCCGCCCCAGATGGCGAGTCCGGCCCACATGACGCGGCGCGGGCCCCACAGCTCGGACAGCGCACCGGAGAGCCAGGCGGCCACGCCGGCCGCGATGCCGTAGACGGTGAACAGCAGCGCCACCCGGTGCTCCGGGACGCCCTGGTCGATCAGGAACGGCGAGAGGTAGCCGGACTCGACCCCGTCCCCGATCATGAACAGGAGCAGCCCCAGGTAGCCGCGGGCAAGGGTCGGCGGGATGCCCAGACGGGTGGTCGCCCGTGTGATCGGCGAACTCGGGAGAGGGTTCTTCATCGAATCTCCCCTTTCTACGGCGGCAGGCGGTGGCAGGGGCCTGCGGAGCGGACGGAGCCGATGCAACAGTCCGGCCGAAACCATGGTCAATGGTGGCCGGAAATCTTCGCACCGGGCCGGTGGCCTGCCGTGTTGCGTCGTACCGGAACCGCCGGTGGACGCCGCGTCCGGCGCGCGCGCCGCGTTAAATCCGTGCGAACATAACGCGGCGAATTCACACGGCGTACGGGCGCGCGCCGTCCGCCGCGCATACCCGTACGGCACCGGAAGGGGCACCATGGACCGGCTCGAAGCCCAGGAGGAGCGGCGGCGCCGCCTGCGCGAGGCCGTCATCACCCGCGGCTTCGTCCGCACCGCGGACCTCGCCGAGGAGTTCGGGATCAGCCTGATGACGGCCCACCGCGACCTGGACGCCCTCCAGGCGCAGGGCTGGCTGCGCAAGGTGCGCGGCGGCGCCACCGGCCTGCCGTCGGCGCAGTTCCACGGGAGCGTGGCCGACCGGATGGCGGTCATGGCGCCGGTCAAACAGGCCCTCGCGCGCGCCGCGGCGACGCTGCTCGTCCCCGGCCAGACCGTCATGCTCGACGACAGCACCACCTGTCTGCTGCTGGCGCACCGGTTCGCCGGGCACACGCCGCTGACCGTCATCACCAACTCGCTGCCGGCCGTCACCACCCTCGCCAAGGAGCCCGGCATCTCCCTGATCACGCTGGGCGGCGCCTACTTCCCGGCGTACGACGCGTTCATGGGCCCGCACACGGCGGACGCGGTACGGGCCTTCCGGGCCGATGTGCTGTTCCTGTCCACCACCGCCGTCACCAACGGCCGCTGCTACCACACCTCGCCGGAGACGGTGCAGGTCAAGCGGGCGATGATGGAGAGCGCCGGACGGCGGGTGCTGGTCGCCGACCACACCAAGTTCACCAAGGGCGGGCTGTACGCGCTGGCGCCGCTGACCGACTTCGACCTGCTGGTCGTGGACGACGGGCTGCCGGCGGCGGAGATCCGGGCCGTACGGGCGCGGGGCACCGAGGTGCTGGTGGTACCGCGGCCCTGACCCGGCCGCGCCGGCGGCCCCGGCCTCCGGATCAGCCGGTGCGGTCCTCCGGTCCGCAGGTGCGGTCCAGCACGTCGGCGGCCTCCCGGACGGACACGGCCCACGGCTTGTCCGGCGCAACGGCCGGTTCGAGGGCGTCCAGGAGGCTGGCACCGGCGTCCGCGGTGGGGCGCCGGGCGCCGACGCGCACGGCCTGGCACAGGGCGACGGCGAGCGACCCGTGCAGCAGGCGCAGCGTCCTGGCCTGCCGGAGCGCGGTGAACGCGGCCTGGATGCCGAACGGGACGATGTCCTGGTTGTGCCAGTTGGTGGGGATGCTCTGCATGGAGGCGGGGGTGGCGGCGCGGCGCATCGCCACGACGAGGGAGGTCGCGGCGAGCTGCACGCCCTGGACGCCGTGGTCGCGGCCGGGGTCCTCGGCGAGCATCGGGTTCAGGTCGCCGTTGCGGCGGGTGTCGATCAGCAGGTCCAGCTGGCGCTCGGCGAGGTTGGCCAGCTGGGCGGCGGTGATGGACATCAGGTCGGCGGCGAAGGCGACCTGCTGGCCGAAGAAGTTGCCGCCGTGGGCGACGACGTCGCGCTCGGGGAAGAAGAGGGGATTGTCGCTGATGCCGTTGAGGTCGTCGGTGACGACCTGGCGGGCGTGGCGCAGGCTGGACGCGGCGGCCCCGAGGATGTGCGGTGCGCAGCGCAGGGTGTACGGCTCCTGGAGGGCGCGGGTTCCGCTGGGTTCGTGCCCGGCGAGCCGTGTGCGCAGGTCGGCGGCGCGGTGGGCGGTGTCGTCGTGCCCCAGGGCCTCGAAGATCTCGGGGGCGGTGAAGTCGGGGCGGCAGCCGAGGACACCGGCGAGCAGGGCGGTCAGCGCGGTGCCCGCGGCGACCGAGCGGTGCAGCGCGGCGAGCGCGAGGCCGGCGCCGGCGGCCGTGACGGAGGTGCCGTTGACCAGGCCGAGGGCGTCCCGGCCGGTCAGTTCCAGCGGCCGCAGCCCGGCCGCGGCGAGGGCTTCGGCCGCGGGCATGCGCATGGCGCCGAGGTAGGCGTCGCCGCGCCCCTGGAGGGATCTGATGGCGTGGGCCAGCGGCGCGAGGTCACCGCTGGCGCCGACCGAGCCGTACTCGGGCATGACCGGGGCGAAGGACGTGCCGAGCATGGCCACCAGGGCGTCCACGGCGCCGGGGGCCACGCCGGAGTGCCCCCGGGCCAGGCTCCACAGGCGGGTGAGCAGCGTGGCGCGGGCCACCGGCGGCTCCAGGTCCGGGCCCTGGCCGACTTCGAGGTGGCTGAGCACGTTCTCGCACTGGTCCGCGCCCTCGTCCTGGCCCGCGAAGACGACGAGGGGCCCGAAGCCGGTGGTGGTGCCGTAGATCTCGCGGCCCTTGTCGATGCAGAGGTGCAGATAGTCGTGGCAGCGGGCGACGGCGGCCCGGGAGTCGTCGTCGAGCCGCACGGTGACGGGCCCGGCGGCGATTTCGAGCGCCTCGGGGGTGAGGCGCGAGGGGAAGGCCAGCTCGGCCGTGGGGGGACGGAGGTTCGTGGGCATCGTGTTCCTTGTGAGGGGATCGGTGCGGGCCGCCGGGGACGGTGCGGCCTCGGTCGTGGACAGCCGGCCGACCGGCCCGGCCGTCCGACGGGCGGCGCCGCGGCCGGGGCGGTCCGGCCGCGGGCCGTACGGGCGGTCAGGGGCCGCCGGTCGTGAACAGGTGGGCCCAGGCCGTACCGGGCGACCGCGGGCCGTCGCCCGGATCGGCGGCGATGGCCAGGACCCGGTCGGCGTCGCCGGTCGCCAGGAGGCGGGCCGCGGTGGCGCGGGCCGCGGCGAGCAGGCCGCCGACGGCGAGCGTGGCGACCAGCGGACCGGTCAGGCCCCATACGGCGCTGAGGTGGCCGAGCGCCGTGGAGGGCACGTTCTGGAACAGCAGCGGTTTGGGCACCTGCCGCCGTTCGGCCACCGCGTCGTCGATGGCGGTCTGTGTGACCACGTCGCCGCGGGTGGCCGCGAGGACGAGCGCGGTGCGCGGGCCGAGGTCCGGGGGCAGCGGGGGCGTGCCGTACCGGTCGGTGAGGCAGCGCTCGCCGACGGCCACCAGCAGCGGCGCGAAGGCGGAGGTGTCGAAGCGCGGCACCTCCGGCAGGCGGGCCGCCGGGTCGTCCGGGGGCGGCCACTGGGCCCGGGTCTCAACGATCAGTTCCATGGCGTCCTCACGGGGCTCGGCCCGCACTCACGGCGGCGTGCGGCACGGGGTGGGCGGGGTCACGGCATCGCCAGGAGCAGGGCCGTACAGACGCCGCCGAAGCCGCTGTTGAGGCTGAGCGCGTAGCGGGACTGCGGGGTACGGCCCGGGTCGAGCACGAGGTCGAGGGGGCAGTCCTCGTCCGGGGCGAGGTGGTTGGCGTTCACCGGCAGCTCGCCGTTGCGGAAGGCGAGCGCGCAGACGGCCAGTTCGATCAAGCCGGAGGCCTCCAGGCAGTGCCCGTGCAGGGCCTTGGTGGAACTGACCGGGACCCGTACGCCGTGCGGGGCGAGCGCGCTCACGATGGCGGCGGCCTCGCCCGCGTCGAAGGCGGGGGTGGCGGTCGCGTGGGCGTTGACGTAGCCGATCCGGTCGCCGGTGACCCCGGACCGGCGCAGCGCGGTGGCGATGGCCGCGGCGGGGCCCCGGCCCTCGGGGTGCGGGCGGCAGACGTGGTGGGCCTCGGCGGCGTTGCCCCAGCCCCGGACCTCGGCCCACGGCGGTGCGGTGCCGGTGCGTTCGAGGACCGCGGCGGCGGCGCCGTCGCCCAGCACCGGGCCGTCCCGGCCGGCGCTGAAGGGGCGGCAGACGCCGTCGGGGGCGAGGATGCCGGCGCTGTCGAAGGCGGCGAACATGCTCGCGTCCACGAAACTGGCGCCGGCCACGACGGCCCGCCGCTCGGCGGTGGTCCCGATGAGGTGGGACGCCTCGGCGACGGCGGTGTTGGAGGCCGCGCAGGCGGCGGTGTGCACGGTCAGCGCCTCGCGCAGACCGCAGGCGCCCGCCAGCTCGACGGCCAGGTCCGCCGTGTCCGGGCCGGCGTGCAGGGCGAGGACGAGCGGTGTGCCGGCCCGGTCGGCGGGGGTCAGCTCCGCCTGGTCGCAGGCTTCGCCGATGAGGTGCTCCAGCTCCGCGAACGGATCGGGTGTGCCGGGGACGGTGGCGGCGTGGTGGGCCCGGTACCGCGCGGTGTCGAAGCGGGTGACCGGAGTGGTGGCGGGGATCGCGGAGGCCAGGCCCTTCCAGAGCGCGTCCGGGCCGCGTCCGTAGGCGGTGAGGACCGACAGGCCGGTGACCCGGGCCATCAGGACACCACCGCGTGCCGGGGCTGGAAGGTGACGGGCAGCGCCGTCAGGCCGGCGGTGACGTGCAGATGGGTGATGCCGCCGGTGGAACCGCGCTGCCAGGGCAGCGTGTCCAGCGGCTGGGCGGCGGCGAGGCCGGGCAGACGGCGCAGCACGGCGCCGAGCGCGGTACGGCACAGCCGGACCGCGAACTGGCTGCCGAGGCAGAAGTGCGGGCCGTGCGCGAAGACCAGGTCCTGGCCGAGGTCCCGGTCGAGGTCGAGGCGGTTGGGGTCGGTGAAGCGCCGCGGGTCGCGGTTGGCGAGGGCGATGTGCGCGATCACCGCGTCCCCCGGCGCCAGCTCGATGCCGCACAGCTCGGTGGGGGCGGTGGCGAAGCGGGGCATGGTGGCCGCCAGCGGGGAGGTGTAGCGCAGCAGTTCGGCGAGGCCGTCGGTCACCCGGCCGGGGTCGGCGAGGAGGTCGGGGCGGTGCCAGAGGGAGTACAGGCTCGACGTGAGGAAGTCGGCGACCGGTTCGTAGGCGGAGACGAGCAGCAGGAAGAGGGTGGAGGTCAGCCGTCCCTCGTCCAGGCCCGCCGCGTCGGCGTGCGCGATCATCGCGCTGACGGAGTCGGGCCCGGGGCTGCGCCGCCGGAAGGCCACGAGGTCGTGCATCAGCTCGCTCATGGCCGTCCGGTCGGCGGCGTACCGCACGCGGTCCGGGGAGCCGGGGGGATCGAAGAGCGGGGACGGGCCCCAGCGCCGCAGCTCCAGGGCGCGCCGGACGAAGTCGGGCGGATAGCCGAGGTGTCCGGTGATGGCCCGGACGGCGAACGGGTGGGCGAACTCGCGGACGAGGTCGGCGCGGCCGCGCCCGGCGATCTCGTCGAGCAGGTCCTCGGCGAGCCCTTCCGCCCACTCGGCGGTGGCCCGTACCCGCTCGGGCGTGAACGGCACCGCGCCCAGTTCGCGCAGCTGCCGGTGGAGTTCGCCGTCGGTGTTGAGCATGCTGCGGACGATGCTGTCGGTGACCTCCGGGCCGGTGAAGGCCAGGTAACGCGTCCAGCGCTCGCCGCCCCGCACGGCCGGTTTCACGAAGCCGGGTTCGGTCAGCACCCGGCGCACGGCGTCGTACCCGGACGCGACCCAGGCCGCGGAGCCGTCGGGCAGCTCCGCGCGCCATACCGGGGGTTCGCCACGGGTGTCGATCCGCTCGGCCTCGGGGCTGTGGCGGACCCTCGCGTCCATCAGGAGTGCCGTACCCGGCCCAGCGTTCACCACAGCCTCCCCATGCGTCAGTCACTTAGCGTCACTACTAAATTACCACTGGTAATATCTCATCACTACGCGTCTCACCCGCACGGGTGAGGTGCCGTACCGGAAGGCCGAGGCGGACGGGCAGGAACAGCACATGCGCAACGAAGGCATCGGCGCCTGGACCGCACGACGGGCCCGGCGCACCCCGCACCGCACGGCGGTGATCCACGAGGGGACGCGGATCAGTTACGCCGGTCTCCACCGGCACACCACCCGCATCGCCCGCGTCCTGCGGGACCACGGCGTGCGCGCGGGCGACCGGGTGGGATTCCTCGGCCCCAACCGGCCCGGCTTCCTGGCGTCCCTGTTCGCCGCCGGTCTGCTGGGCGCGGTGTTCGTCCCGTTCAACGTACGGCTGACGCCGCCGGAGCTGGCCTGGCAGCTGGCGGACTGCGGGGCCCGGGTGCTGCTGCGGTCCGGGCGCTGCTCAGGGGGTGCGGACATCGCCGGGGTGGTGACCATCGGCGTGGACGACGTCACCGGGCCGTACGGGGAAGCACCGGACGGGGAGGAGCCGGGCGGCGAGGCACCGGGCGAGCGGGGCCCGTGCCACCGGCCGGAACCGCCGCTCGGCGCGGCGGTGGCGGCCGACGACCCCTGCCTCATCCTCTACACCTCCGGCACCACCGGCCGCCCCAAGGGAGCCGTCCTGACCCATGCCAACCTCACGTGGAACGCCGTCCACGTCCTGATCGACGAGGACCTGACGGCCGACGAGGTCGCCCTGGTCGCCGCGCCGCTCTACCACGCCGCGGCGCTGGGCATGCAGGCCCTGCCGGTGCTGCTGAAGGGCGGTACGTGCGTGCTGATGGAGTCCTTCGACGCGGGCGCGGCGCTGGACGCGGTCGAGCGGCACCGCGTCACGTCCCTGTTCGGCGTCCCCACCATGTACCGGCGGATCGCCGCCCACCCGCGGTGGCCGCACGCCGACCTGTCGTCGCTGCGCACCCTGGTGTGCGGCGGCGCGCCGGTGCCCGAGGCCCTGCCGGCCGCGTACGAGCGGCGGGGGCTCACGCTGCGCCAGGGGTACGGCCTGACGGAGGCGGCCCCGGGCGTCCTGCTGACGCACCACGAGCACACCGGCGGGGACCCCGGGCACACCGGCAGCGGCCCCGGGCACACCGGTGTGCCGCACTTCTTCACCGACGTCCGCGTGACCCGCCCCGCGCACGCCGCCCCGTCCGGCCCCGCCCCGCTCCCCCCAGGCGCCGCCGGACCCGGCACCGAAGCCGACGCCGCCCCCGGAGAGACCGGCGAACTGCTCGTCCGCGGCCCGAACGTGATGGCCGGCTACTGGAACCGCCCGGCGGAGAGCGCGGCCGCCCTCGCGGACGGCTGGCTGCGCACGGGGGACGCCGCGCGTGTCGGCGCCGACGGCGGACTGACCGTCGTGGACCGCATCAAAGAGGTGATCATCTCCGGCGGCGAGAACGTCTACCCGGCCGAGGTGGAGCACGCGCTGCTGGCCCACCCCGGGGTCGCCGACTGCGCCGTGATCCCGGTGCCCGACGCGGAATGGGGCGAGGTCGGCCGCGCGGTCCTGGTGCCGGCGCCGGGCGTCACCCTCGACCCGGACGAGGTCCTCGCCTCCCTGACCGGCCGGCTGGCCACGTACAAGATCCCCCGCACCGCCGTGCTCGCCCCGGACCTCCCCCGCACCGGCACGGGCAAGGCCGCCCGCCACCGGATCGCGGAACGGTACGGCTCGGCGTGACGCCCGACGCGCCTCCCCCGTCTCCGGGTCAACGATGGCTCAGTACATTCACCACCCGCCCGTTCGGATCCCGCACGAAGAACCTCCGCACCCCCCACTCCTCGTCCCGCAGCTCCAGCACGACGGCCGCCCCACTGGCGAGCACCGCCGCGTACACGGCGTCCACGTCGTCCACCTCGACGCTCATGTCGGGCAGGGTGTCGGGCGCGCCGCGGCCCTCGGCCACGAAGGTGACCTGCGCGGTGGGGTTCTCCGGCGAAGCGAGCGTCATGACCCACCCCTGGTTCATGACCTCCTCGAACCCGAACAGCCCGTAGAACTCCCGGCTCTCCTCCATGGCCTGCGAACGGATATCGGGCACGACCCTGCGGACGGACATCAGCGGCTCCTTCTCGGACGCGGCATACGACAGCACCGCACGGCCCCCGAACCCGGCCGCAGTCCGGAACCCCGGACTGCCCCAACTATCGCAGCGGGCACTGACAACGGGGCGTACCGGCCGCGCCGGGCCGGGCGCTCACTCAGCCGCCGTTCAGCTCTCCCCACCCCACCGTCCGGTCGCACCACCGCTCCAACAGCACCCGGTCGTGCCCCACCGCCAGCAGTCCCGCCCCCGACTCGCTGCGGTACTGCTCGACCACCGACACCAGGGCGGCCGTCGTGGAGGCGTCGAGCATGGCGGTCATCTCGTCGCAGATGAGCCAGCGGGGCCGCAGGACCAGGGCGCGGGCCAGGCAGGCGCGTTGGAGCTGACCGTCGCTGACCTCGTGGGGGCGGCGGGACAGCAGGTCGGCGGAGAGGCCGACGGCGGGAGCGAGTTCGGCGAGGCGGCCGGGGATCTCGGGGCGGCGGCCGGTGGCCCGCAGCGGTTCGGTGATCAGGTCGGCGAGGCGCAGGCGGGGGTCGGCGGACAGCCGGGGCTGCTGGAAGACCACGCCGTACGCGGTGCGCTGGGCGCGGGTGGCCCGGTGGCGGTAGCCGGCGGCGGGCCGGCCGTCGAGGACGACGGTGCCGGCGTCGGGGCGGTGCAGGAGCGCGGCGACCCGGGCCAGCGTCGACTTGCCGCAGCCGCTGGGGCCGAGCAGCCCGACGGCCTCGCCGGGCGCGATGCCGAGCGACACGTCACGGACGACGGGCCGGCCGCGGTCGTACCCCGCGGTGATCGAGCGCAGTTCAAGCACCGGGCACTCCTCCGTGTGCGGCGGCCGACGGCGTCTCCAGCGGGTGGTGGCAGGCGGTGCCGCCGGACCGTGCGGGCACGGTGGCCGTGCACACGTCCGTGGCCCGGTCGCAGCGGGCGGCGAAGGCGCAGCCCGGCGGGAGGTCGCCCAGTTCCGGCGGCATGCCGGGGATGGGGGTGAAGGCGCGGTCCGGGAGGGCGTCGAGCAGGCCGCGGGCGTACGGGTGGCGGGGTCCGGGGGTGCCGAAGAAGTCCGCCGCGTCGGCGAGTTCGACGATCCGGCCGGCGTACATGACGGCCACCCGGTCGGCGATCCGTTCGGCCGCCGCCAGGTCGTGGGTGATCATCAGCAGCGCCCGCCCGGGGCCGCCTCGGTCGTCCCCGGGCGCGTCGATGTGGCGGCGCAGTTCGTCGACCGTACGGTCCACGAGGTCGCGGTCGAGGCCGGTCGTCGGTTCGTCGGCGAGCAGCAGCGGGGCGTCGCCGACCAGCGCCAGGGCCGTCGCGGCGCGCTGGGCCAGGCCGCCGGAGAGTTCGTGCGGATGGCGGTCGAGGTGGCCGGCGGGGAAGGCGGCGCGCTCGGCGGCCCGTTCGGCGGCGGCCCGCAGCTCCTGCTTGGGCGTGTCGGTGAGTTCCCGGACGGTCTCTTCGAGCTGGGCCCGCACGGTCCGTACGGGGGTGAGGTGGGCGGCGGGGCTCTGCGGTACGAGGCCGATGCGGCGGCCGCGTACCGAGCGGGACAGCTCGCGTTCGGTGGCGGTGAGCAGTTCCACGCCGTCGAGGTGGGCGGTGCCCGCGGTCTCGGCGTTGCCCGGGAGCAGGCCGAGCAGCGCGGAGGCCAGGACGGACTTGCCGCAGCCGCTCTCGCCGACGAGGGCCAGGCAGTGGCCGGGCGCGAGGTCGAAGGACGCGTCGGTGACGGCGGCGACATGCCGTCCGCCGCGCATCCGGAAGCGCACGGACAGGCCGCGGACGGACAGCACGGGGCGGCCGGCGTCCGGTCCGGGCCCGGCGGGGACGGTGTCCCGGGGCGGCGGGTTCACAGCATCAGCTCCGATCGGCGGCGCGGGTTGATGCGTTCGCGCCAAGCACCGGCCAGGCCCGCGACGGCGAGCGTGGGGACGATGATGAACAGGCCGGGGAAGAGGGTCGGCCACCAGTCGCCGGCGAGCAGCGAACTGCGCGCGCCGTTGACCATGTTGCCCAGGCTCGCCTCGTGGGCGGGCAGCCCGAGCCCCAGAAAGGACAGCGCGGACTCGTGCCAGATGGCGTGCGGCACCATCAGGACGGCGGCCAGTCCGGCCTGCGGAAGGACACCCGGCAGCAGGTGGCGCACGGTGACCCGCCACCGTGAGGCGCCGCCGGAGACGGCCGCGTCGACGTACGGGCGGGAGCGCAGCGAGAGCACCTCGGCCCGCACGATCCGGGCGGTCGAGAGCCAGTGGGTCAGCGCCACCGAGATGATCACGGGCCAGACGCCGGGCCGGAACATCGCCACGATGAAGATGCCGAGCAGCAGGTGGGGCACGGAGGAGAAGAGGTCCACGACGCGCATCACACCGCGGTCCGCCCAGCCGCCGAGCGCCCCGGCCAGCGCGCCGACCGCGGTGCCGATGACGGTGGCGGCAAGCGCCGCGACCACACCGACCAGCAGGGAGACGCGCAGGCCGTACACACAGCGCAGCAGCAGGTCGCGGCCCACCTCGTCGGTGCCGAAGGGGTGGGCGAGGGAGGGGGCCTGGAGCTTGGCGGCGAGATCGACGGCCTGCCGGTCCAGGGGGACCAGGAGGGGCACGACGACGACCGCCAGGACGACCGCCGTCACCAGGACGGCGGAGGTGCGGACGCGCAGGGTGCGGTTGCCGCGGCCGTCCCGCCGCGCGGCGCGGCGGTGCCACTCCGTGCCGCCGGGTGTCCCGGCCCTCTTGCGGGTCGTGTCCACGGTGTCAGCCATCGAAGCCCACCCTCGGATCGGCGAGTCCGTACAACAGGTCGGAGAGCAGGTTGCCGACCAGTACGGCGGCGGTGGCGAGCACCGTCAGCGCCGCCAGCAGCGGGAAGTCCACGCTGGTCGCCGCCTCGACGGTGGCCGCGGCGATGCCCGGCCAGCTGAAGACGGTCTCCACCAGCAGCGCGCCGGTGATCAGTTCCGGTACCCGTGAGCCGATCAGGGTGAGGACCGGCAGCAGACCGGAGCGCAGGGCGTGCTGGAGCAGTACGGTGCGCTCGCTCAGCCCGCGGGCCCGCGCGCCGCGCACCGGGTCCTCCTCCAGGGCGTCACCGACCCCCTGCCGTACGTAGAGCACGAACCACGGGAGCTGGGAGACGGCGAGCACCAGGGCCGGGAGGACGACGTGGCGCGCGATCTGCCCGGCCGTGGCGACGTCGCTGCCGGTGTCGGTCAGCCCGCCGGCCGGCAGCACGCCCAGCTTGAGCGCGAACAGCCAGACGGCCAGCAGTCCGAGCCAGAACGGCGGCGCGGCCTCCAGGGTGTACGCGGCGGAGGTGACGGCGCGGTCGAGCAGCGAACCGCGCCGCCGGGCCGCCAGGACGCCGAGCAGTGTGCCCACGAGGATCGCGATCACGAACGCCAGGGCGCACAGCAGTACCGACCAGCCGATACGTTCGCCGATCACCTGCGAGACGGGGGCGCGCAGCGTCGCGGAGTCGCCGAGGTCGCCGGTGAGGGCACCGGTCAGCCAGTGCCACCAGCGGCCGAGCAGCGGCTGGTCGACGCCGAGGTTGTGCCGGAGCTGGTCCAGGTTCTCCTGCGAGGCGGTCAGGCCGGCGGTGCCGGCGTACGCCTTGACGGGGTCGAAGGGCGCGGCGGCGGCGACGGCGAACACGCCGAGGGTGACGGCGAGGAGGACCGGCACGGCGAGCAGCGCCCGCCGTCCCGTCATCCGCGCCATCGGCCCCCAGGGCAGCTGTGCGAGGCGGCTCACGTGGCGGGCTGCCAGTCCTCTACGTTCCACCACGGGCCGGAGGCCAGGCCGTGGTCGTGCGGCTCGACCTGGGTGGTGAGGTCCTTCCAGCGGTCCTTGACCACGTACAGGTGGTCGATGTGGGTGAGGAAGATGTACGCCGGGTCCTCGACGAGTTCACGCTGGACGGTGTCGTATCCGGCCTTGCGCGCGGCCTTGTCGTCGGTGCGGCGGGCGTCCACCAGCGCCTTGTCGACCTTGGGGTTGTCGTAGCGCGACATGTTGTTGAAGCCGTCGCCGGCGAGCGAGGAGTGCAGCAGCAGGTACTGGTCGAAGTCCGGGTCGGCGGGGCTGCCGCCGCCCGCGAGGACCGCGTCGGTCTTCATGTGGGGCTGGATGGCCTCCCAGGGACCGGACTCGACCTTGACCTCGATGCCGGCCTTCTTGGCGTCGGAGGCGAAGGCGAGCGCGTGCTCCTGGCGCAGCTTGTCGCCGGCGAGGTACCAGAGCTTGAAGGAGGCGGGCCGGCCGTCCTTGGCGCGGATGCCGCCCTCGCCCTTCTTCCAGCCGGCGTCGTCGAGGATCTGCTCGGCCTTCTTCAGGTCGTGGGTGCGCTCGGTGCCCTTGGCGAACCAGGGGCTGTCGGTCGGCACCGGCCCGTAGGCGGGCTTGCCGGCGCCGTCGAGGATGCCGTCCACCATGACCTTGCGGTCCACGGCGATGTCCAGGGCCTGCCGGACCGCCTTGTCGCCGGTGACCTCGCCCGCGGTGGGCAGGGTGACGTTGCGGTAGTCGAACGTCTTGGCCGTCAGGGTCTTCATGCCCTCGGCGGACTTGAAGGTGGCGGCCAGGTTGGGCGGCAGGATGGCGCCGTCGAGGTCGCCGGAGCGCAGCCGGGTGGCGCGCACGTCGTCGTCCTTGATGATCGCCATGGTGAAGTTCTTCACCTTGGGCGCGCCGCCCCAGTAGTGCGGGTTGGCCTTGAAGGAGAGCTTCTCGCCCTTGGACCAGTTGGTGAGGATGTACGGGCCGGTGCCGACCGGGTGCGTGGTGAAGGAGCCGGTGTTCACGTCCTGCTTGCCCGCGATGTGCTGGGGGGCGATCGGCAGGACGGTGCGTTCGGCGAACGGCGCGTAGGCGTACTTGAGGTGGAAGACGACGGTGCGGGCGTCCTTCTTCTCGACCTTCTCCAGGGCGTCCAGTTCGGCCTTGGAGGCGTTGTTGGTCTTCTCGTCGAGGATGGTCTCGTAGGTGAAGACCACGTCGTCGGCGGTGAAGGGCTTGCCGTCGCTGAAGGTGACGCCGTCACGCAGCGTGTAGGTGTACGTCCTGCCGTCGTCGGAGACCTCGGGGAGCTTCGCGGCCAGCGCGGGCTTGAGCTTCATGTCCGCGTCGTGGGTGAGCAGCCCGTCGAAGATCTTGGAGTTGCCGTCCTTGCCGTAACCCAGCAGCGGGCTCAGCGACTCCGGCTCGTAGGCGATGCCCACCACGGCGGAGTCCTGGGCGCCGGCCCCGCCGCCCTTGCCGCCGGACGGCGTCGAACAGGCCGCCGCCCCGAACACCATGGTGCCCGCCAGTGCGGCGGCGGCCGCTGACCGTATCGACCGGGCCGTCATGCCCACTCCCCTGCTGAAGATCGTCTGTTGTTGCAAAGCGCAGGCAATTAAACAGCATGTAAGAAACGGAGTCCCCGGCACCCCCGTGCGACGAGCACCCGGCATCATGGGCGGATGCCCGCCGACCCCTTGTCGTGGCTGCCCGCCGCCCTGCGGGACGTGCCGTACGACGGCGCCCGGCACCCCGGCGCGGCCCCGCTGCCGGGCCGCCACCCGTACGACGTGACGGCCGGGGCGAACTGCCAGCTCTACGCGTACGCCGTGCTGCGCCACCACGGGCGCGCGGTGCCGCCGCTGCGGTCCGCGGAGCTGTGGGCGGACACCCGGGCGACCGTGCGGGCCGCGCCGCCGCGCCCGCTGGACCTGGTGCTCTTCGACGCCGGGGCGGTGCCGGGACGGCCCGCGGGGTACGGGGCGCACGTCGGCGTGCACCTCTGCCCCGACCGGGTGCTGCACCTGTGCAAGGAGGCCGGGCGGCCCGCCGTGTGGTCGTACGCGGACTTCGCGGAGCGGGCCCGGTACGCGCGGTTCCTGGGCGCGAAGCGGATACGGGAGGCCACCGTCAGCCGGTAGCCTCCCCCGGCACCGCCGGCGAGGGCGCCGTCACCAGTCCCCGCCGCCGAAGCCCCCGCCGCTGTCGCCGGAACCGCCCCCGAAATCACCGCCGCCGAAGCCGCCGGAGAAGTCGTCCGGGTTGAAGTCCGCGCCGGACACGTCGCCGCCTTCGGCTCCCGACGGGCCGCCGCCGAAGTCGGAGGCGTAGGCGGACGGGCCCATCAGGACGCTGCCCAGCATGGTGCCCATGAGCAGGCCGGGCAGCATGCCGCCGCCGAAGTAGCCGCCCGCCCAGGGGCCGTAGGCCGGTCCGGCGTCCCAGTACGGACGCTGTCCGTACTCGGTCTGCACCGTGCGGGCCATCGGCTCCTGGCCCTCCTCCAGGCGCGTGCGGTCGGCGGCGCATACCGGGACCGTGCGCGGCGCCGCACCGTTCGGCGCCCACTGGGCGTCGGCGACGGACGGGCCGTGCCGCGGGTCGAAGAAGCACGGCACCCGGCGTTCGGGCAGCGGTTCGCCCGCGCGCCGCGCGGCCAGGGTGGCCAGCGCGAACCGGCCGTCCTCCAGGGCCCTGGTGACCTGCTCCACGTCGCCGGGGCGCTCGGCGCCGGCCATCGCCGCCTTGGCGTTCTCGTACGCGTCCAGCGCGTGGGTGTAGTCGGCGCGCATCGCGTCGTCGGCGCCGGGCTCGCCGGGGTGGAAGTCGAGGCGGTCCAGTTCCTCGCCGAAGGCGGTGATGTCCTCGTCCACGACAACGCGCAGCTGCTCCAGCGCGGCCCGCTCCTCCTCGGCCCGCTTCTTCTTGTTGCGGCGGTGCAGCGCGAAGGCGCCACCGCCGCCGATGACCACCAGCGCGCCGAGGCCGACGAGCGCGCCGGTGCTCACCCCGGCGCCGTCGCCGCCCCAGGAGGCCGGCGCGTGGCCGGACGCCTGCTGCGTCGCGGTGTCCACGAAGCTGTTCAGGCGCTCCTTGGTGGTGCCGTAGCCGGAGCGCTGGACGGCGCCGACGAGGTTGCGTACGGAGTTGTGCGACATCACGCGGGCGTCGGCGCCGGCGTTGAACCGGTCTCCGAGTTCGACGGCGTAGACACCGCTGATGCCGGTCTTGGTCCGCAGATCGCTGAGGAGGGTGCTGGGCCGGTACTCGGCGGCCTTGGGCAGCACCGCGACGAAGACCGGCTTCCCGGAGTCCTTGATCTTCTTGGCGAGGGCCTCCGCGTCGGCGGCCGGCAGCTCGCCGGACGCCCGCGGATCCACGTACACCGGGCCCTCCTTCAGGGCCGCCGCAGCCGCGTCGAGCCCGCCGGCAGCCCGCGCGCCGGGAGCCACGGCGGTGAGCACGGCCAGCAGAACGGTCGCCAGGACGAGCGCCGGACCGGTCCGGGGGCGCTGGAGGAACGCCGCTCCGGAGGCCGGGGAGCGCCGGGTTGCGATCTTCATGGGTACGACGCTACCCGAATTAGACTTTCGACACATAACGGATACATAACGGGCGCACCGCGGCGGACCCACCGGAGGCGGCACCGCCGCGCGGACCCAGTGTCCCGCAGGCGCGGCGCCTTGTCCCCTCATGGGCCGCCGGTGCGGTGGCCGTCGCGCCGGTCCCGTTGATGATCTCGCCGCGCGGGCACGCTCAGCTGCGACCGCCCCCGAACGCAACGGAGGTCATCATGCGTACGGCCAAAGCCAGGACGATAGCCGTCTCGGCCGCCACCACCGCCGCGGCGGCCGCCCTCACGGTCGGGCCGGCCGCCGCTCCGTCCGCCGCCGCCCCGGCCCTGAAGGTGACGCGGCCGGCCGCGGGCGCCAGCGCGAAGGTGGCGGGCAGCCTCCTCGTGCAGTGGACGAACACCACCGGCAAGGAGGTGGACGTCTGGCTGAGCGCCCGCACGCCTTCCGGCGGGCACGAACGGCTCTCGCTGGTCGCACCGAAGGCGGGCGACAAACGGACGGGCGAGGCGCTGGCCACCCTCCCGACGGTGCCGCCGGGCACCTCCTACACGGTGGAGCTGACCACCCAGGACGGCGCGGAACACGACGTCAGCGGCCCCCTCGGCCTCATCGGGTAGCCGCCCCCCGTGTACCGTCGGGTGCCGACCGGTGTGCGAGGAAAGGCAAGGGTGGCGACGCAATGGCCCCACGGGCGGACGGTACCCCGACCTTCACCGAGCAGGCGCGGCGCCGGCAGCTCGTGGACTGCACCATCGAGCTGATCTCCACCCGGGGATACCCGGCCACCTCGCTCGCCGCGATCGCCGAGCGGGCCGGCATCTCCAAGGCCGCCGTGCTGTACCACTTCTCCTCCAAGGACAACCTGACCCAGGCCGCCCTCGCGCACGTGCTGGCGGAGTTCACCGCGTACGTACGGGAGCGGGTGGACCGGGCGGCCGGCCCGCGGGCCGCCGTCGTCGCCTACGTCCGCGCGATGATCGGCTACCAGCGGGCCAACCGTCGGCATGTGCGCGTCATCACCGAGATGCTGCTCGACGACCACGGCGGCACCCGGCTCAAGACGCCGGGCTCGCACGACACCAACAACCGGTGGCAGGAGCTGGCCTCCCTGCTGACGGCCGGCCAGGAGGCGGGCGAGATGCGGGACTTCGACGCCCGCACGGTGGCGCTCGCGATCGGCGGCGCGATCGACGGCGTCGTCTCCCACTGGCTCGCCCACCCCGAGTACGACCTCGACGCGGCGGCCGACGAACTGGAGACCTTCACCCTGGACGCCATCACGCGCCGCGACCGGTAGGAGCGAGGCCGCAACCGGCCCCGTCAGCCCCGCGCGAAGGCCGGCGCGTGCTCGGGCCGGATGCCGATGCCGCCGAGATAGCCCGTCACCGTCCGCAGCAGCGGCAGCCGTTGCAGCAGGCGGAGCGGCACCGGCAGGCGGTCCGGGTCGAGCGTGCCGTCCAGGGCCGGGCGCAGCAGCGCCTCGTGCTCGGCCCGTTGCGACTTCTGGACCACGGCGGCGGGCAGCTGCCGCCGCCGCTGCACCCGGGCCAGGTCGTGCACGCCGACCGTGCCGCGGCGCAGCGGTCCGGCCAGGAGGCGGGCCGCCGCGACGGCGTCCTGCACCGCGAGGTTGACGCCGACGCCGCCGGTCGGCGACATGGTGTGGGCGGCGTCGCCGAGGCAGAGCAGGCCGGGCCGGTACCAGCGGCGCAGCCGGCCCATCGTCACGTCGAGCAGTTTGACGTCGTCCCACGAGCCGATCGCGTCCGTCACCTCGGGGCCCCAGCCGAAGAGGGTGCCGAGCCGGTCACGGAACCACTCGATGCCGTGGGCGCGCAGTGCGGCGTCCGTACCCTTCTTGATCAGGTAGGAGGTCTGGCAGTAGTCGCCCCGGTCCATGGTGACCGCGAACTGCCCGTCGCCCGCCCGCATGAAGACCCGGCCGTCCTCCGGCCCGCCCGCCGGGCCGGGCACCCGTACGTTCCACACGTCCATCGGCACGTCGAACCGGCGCTGCCGCAGTCCGGCCAGTTCGCGCACCCGGGAGTCGCGGCCGTCGCAGGCCACCGTGAGGGCGGCGGCCAGTTCGTGCTCGGCGCCGTGCTCGTCCCGGTAGCGCACCCCGGTGACCCGCCCGCCGTCGGTGCGCAGCCCCGTGCAGGCGGCGCGCATACGCAGCGTGAAGGAGGGTTCGGCGGCTGCGGCGCTCGCCAGGAGGTCGAGGAAGTCCCACTGCGGGACCATGGCGATGTACTTGTGGCGACCGGGCAGGCGGCGCAGGTCGGCCGCCACCACGGTCCGGTCGCCGAGGCGCATCCGCACCTCCTCCAGGCGGCTGGCGGGCAGACGCGCGAACCGTTCGCCCAGGCCGAGTTCGTCGAGCAGGCGCAGGGTGGAGGGGTGCACCGTGTCCCCGCGGAAGTCGCGCAGGAAGTCCGCGTGCTTCTCCAGGACGGTCACCTCCACCCCCGCGCGGGCCAGCAGGAGCCCCAGCATCATCCCGGCCGGTCCGCCGCCCACCACGCAGCACGTCGTGCGCTCCATTCCGTGTCCCCTTCTTGTCGCATGCCTCGCACCGCACGCCGGGTGCGGCGTGCGGGTGATCGAACCGCCCACAGACTAACCGATCGGTCAGTTGACTGACCGACTGGTCAGGCCCTGCGGGTGCGCATACGACGGCGCCCCGTCCGGACCGGTGCGGAACCGGCCGGACGGGGCGGGGGTACGGGGTGTGGCGCGCGGTTACGGGGCCGGGATGTCCACCAGTTCCGCCAGCGCCGCGCGGTGCCGCCCCGGTGTGCCGAGGGCGGTCTCGTCGGTCTTGGCGCGCTTGAGGAACAGGTGCGCGGGGTGCTCCCAGGTCATGCCGATGCCGCCGTGCAGCTGGATGCACTCCTCGGCGGCGCGCACCGCGACGGGCGCGCAGTACGCCTGGGCGACCGCCACCGCGACCGGGGCGTCCGGGCTGCCGGTGGCCAGCGCGTCGGCGGCGTTGCGGGCCGCCGCGCGGGCCGAGGCGACGTCCAGCCAGAGGGCGGCCATCCGGTGCTTGAGTGCCTGGAAGGAGCCGACGGGACGGCCGAACTGGGTGCGCTGAGCGGTGTGCCGGACGGTTTCGGCCAGGCACCACTCGGCGAGGCCGAGCTGTTCGGAGGCGAGCAGCCCCGCCCCGGTCAGCAGCGCCCCGGTCACCGCCGCCCGGGCCGTCTCCGGCCCGGCCAGCAGCCGCCCGGCGGCCCGGTCGAGGGTGATCCGGGCCGGTACCCGGGTCAGGTCGAGCGGGATGCCCGGCCCGGTCCGCACGCCGTCGGCCGTCGCGTCCACGGCGTACAGCGCGTATCCGTACGGGCCGTCGGCCGGTACGAGCAGTACGTCCGCCGCGGCGGCGTCCGCGACGCCGGTCACCTCACCGGTCAGCGCGCCGTCCGCGGCGGCCCGTACGGACGGCTCCGGGAGCGCGCCCGGGGCCGTCGGCAGCGGCACGGCGAGCACCCCGACGCTGCGCCCCTCGGCGAGCGCGGCGAGGGAAGCGGCCACGTCCGGGCGGTCCGCCCCGCAGCCGAGCAGCGCCGTCACCGCCAGCACCGCGCTGGTCAGGTACGGCACCGGAGCCACCGCGCGGCCCAGCTCCTCCAGGACGACGGCGGCCTCACGGGCGCTCGCGCCCTGCCCGCCGAGCTTCTCCGGTACCAGCAGTCCGGCCGTGCCCATGTCCGTGGCCAGCGAGCGCCACAGCCCGGTGTCGTACGCCCGGCCGCTCTCCAGGTCCGCGAGGACCGCGGCCGGGCCGCCGCGGTCGGTGAGCAGCGAGCGGACGGCGGCCCGCAGGTCCTGTTCGGGCTCCGAGTAGAGGAGGTCCGGGTCGGCGCCGGGCTGCGCGGGGGCCGGTTCGGTGGGGGCCGGGGCCCCGCTCGGAGCGGTCATCGGGGAAGGTCCTTCCAGGCGACGTCCTTGTCGGTGCGCGGCTCGGGCGGCAGGCCCAGGACGCGTTCGGCCACGATGTTCAGCAGCACCTCGGAGGTGCCGCCCTCGATGGAGTTGCCCTTGGCCCGCAGATAGCGGTAGCCGGCCTGGCGTCCGGTGAAGTCCACGCCCTCGGGGCGGCGCAGCGTCCAGTCGTCGTACGCCAGCCCCTCCTCGCCCAGGAACTCCACCTCCCAGCCGCTGATCTGCTGGGCCAGCCGGGCGAACGCCAGCTTCAGGCCGCTGCCTTCGGGACCGGGCTGCCCCTGGGCGAGCTGCTGGCGCAGCCGCTCCCCCGTCAGGCGGGCGACCTCGGCGTCCACCCACAGGCGCAGCAGCCGCTGGTGGAGGTCGTGGGTGCGGGCTCCGGGGCGCTCGCGCCAGGCCCGGGCCGCGACGCCGATCATGCCGCCCTCGCGCGGCTGGCGGGCGCCGCCGATCGCCACCCGCTCGTTCATCAGCGTGGTCTGCGCGACCTTCCAGCCCTCCCCGACGTCGCCGAGGCGGTGTGCGTCGGGAATCCGTACGCCCGTCAGGAAGACCTCGTTGAACTCGGCCTCGCCGGTGATCTGGCGCAGCGGCCGTACCTCGACGCCGGGGTCGGTCATATCGCACACGAAGTAGGTGATGCCGCGGTGCTTGGGCAGCTCCGGATCGGTGCGGGCGATGAGGATCGCCCAGCGGGCCTGGTGGGCGCCGGACGTCCAGACCTTCTGGCCGTCCACCACCCAGTCGGTGCCGTTCTCGTCCCGTACCGCACGGGTGGCGAGCGCGGCCAGGTCCGATCCGGCGCCGGGCTCGCTGAACAGCTGGCACCAGACCTCTTCGCCGGTCCACAGGGGGCGCAGGAAGCGCTGCTTCTGCTCGTCCGTGCCGAAGCGGAGGATGGTGGGCGCAGCCATGCCCAGGCCGATGCCGATGCGGCGCGGGTCGTTGTCCGGGGCGCCCGCCGCCTCCAACTCGGCGTCCACGACGGCCTGGAGCGCGCGCGGCGCGTCGAGCCCGCCCAGGCCCCGGGGGAAGTGGATCCAGGCCAGCCCGGCGTCGAAGCGGGCCCGCAGGAAGTCGAGCGGGTCGGTGCCGCCCGGCGGATGGGCGGCGAGCAGGTCGGCGGTGCGGCGGCGCAGCCCGTCGGCGTCCAGGGGCCCGGCCTCCGTGGTCTTCTCGGCCATCACGCGTCCTCCAGTCCGGGGACGATGACCAGGCGGCCGGTGGTGGTGCCGTCGAAGACCCGCTGCACCGCTTCGGCGGCGCCGGACAGCGGCACCCGGCCGCCGATCAGCGGCTTGATGACGCCCTGTGCGGCCAGCTTGGCCAGTTCCTCGTGGCAGGCGTCGACCGCGGCCGGGTCCTTGGTGGCGTACAGGCCCCAGTGCAGGCCCAGGATCGTGTAGTTCTTCACCAGGGCGTGGTTGAGGCCGGGGGTCGGTACGGCGCCGCTGGCGAAACCGACGACCACGATCCGGCCCTCGAAGGCCACGCACTTGACGGACTTGGCGTACGCGTCGCCGCCCACCGGGTCGTAGACCACGTCCGCGCCCCGGCCGCCGGTCGCCTCCTTGACGGCGGCCACGATGTCGTCGGTGCGCCGGTCCAGCACCAGGTCGCAGCCGAGTTCGCGGGCGACGGCCGCCTTGGCGGCGCCGCCCACCACGCCGATGACCCGCGCGCCCGCCGCCTTGCCGAGCTGGACGGCGGCGCTGCCGACGCCGCCCGCCGCCGCGTGCACGAGAAGGGTCTCGCCGGCCTGGAGCCGGGCCCGGCGGTGCAGGCCGAACCAGCCGGTCTGGTAGCCGATGTGCAGCGCGGCGGCCTCCGCGTCGTCCAGGGCGTCCGGTGCGGGGCGGACCGCCGCCGCGTCGGCCAGGGCCAGTTCGGCGAAGCCGCCGTGCGGCAGCGGGGGCTGGGCCAGCACCCGGGCGCCCACGTCCGCGGTCGCGCCCTCGCCCGCGGCGAGCACCTCGCCGCAGATCTCCACGCCCGGCGTGAACGGGAACGGCGGGCGTATCTGGTATTCACCGCGGCACAGCAGCGCGTCGGGGAAGTTGACGTTCGCGGCCCGTACGCGCAGCAGCAGCTGCCCCGGTCCGGGCTGCGGGTCCGGCACTTCTCCGTGCCGCATCACCTCGCGAGGCTCGCCGTTCGCGTGTACGCGCCATGCCTTCACTGGTGCCTCCACAGACCTCGGGTACGCGGGGAGCGCGGGGCGGCGACCCCGCGGCCATCGGCATACTAAGCGGTCGGTATCCCTGAGGGAACCGCCTCTCGTCCGCATCCTGGTACCGGCAGGGTCAGGCACCCCGCGCCCCGGTGTACGACACTGACCGGCATGGACACACCTGCCGAACTGGGCAACTTCCTCAGGACCCGCCGCGCCCGCCTCCGGCCGGAGGACGCCGGCCTGGTCTCCTACGGCGGTCGGCGCCGCGTACCGGGTCTGCGCCGCGAGGAACTGGCCCAGCTGGCCGGGGTGAGCGTCGCGTACTACACCCGGCTCGAACAGGGCCAGAGCCACAACGCCTCGGACGGGGTGCTGGACGCGCTCGCCCGCGCCCTGCGGCTCACCCCGGACGAACACGCGCACCTGCGCGACCTCGCCCGCCCGGCCGGGGCGCGCCGCCGCCCGGCCGTACGGCCCGACAAGGCGCGCCCCGGAATGCTCCAGCTGCTCGCCGCCCTCGACGGAGTGCCGGCCGTGGCGCTCGACCGGCGCTTCGAAGTGCTGGCGTGGAACCCGCTGGGGCACACGCTGCTGGCCGGGCACCTGGACCCGGACAGCCCCGGGCGGCCGCTGGACCGCCCCAACACCCAGCGGCTGCTGTTCCTCGACCCGCACACCCGCGAGCTGTACCCGGACCGCGAGACGGAGACCCGGCGGGCCGTCGCCGCGCTCCGCATGGCCGCCGGGCAGTACCCGGACGACCCGCGGCTGGCCGAGCTGATCGGTGAACTGTCCATGAAGAGCCCCGAATTCAGCACCCTGTGGGCCCGGCACGCGGTCAGCCACTGCACCTACGGCGCCAAGCGCTTCCACCATCCGCTGGTCGGCGCGATGGAGCTGGACTTCGAGCTGATGCAGACGCAGGACGGCTCCGGGCAGGGCCTGCTGATGTTCAGCGCGCGGGCTGGTTCGCCGTCCGAGGCGGCACTGCGGCTACTCGCCGCGCAGCACCTCCCAGAAGCGCGGGTCCTCGAACCCGAGCGCCCATAGGCCGCTGTTCCGCACGCCGTACTTCCTCAGCAGCGGCAGGTGCGCCGCCACGCCACGCGCGTCCTGGTACCAGACGTGGTGCACGGCCCGGCCCTCCTTGTACGTGAAGTGCGGCGTGCCGGACTTGGCGTCGAAGCGGTAGGCGACACCCTTGCTGCGGCGCAGCGCCTCCGCCTCCTTCCAGGTCAGGTGCTTGGCGCGGGCCTTGACGCCCTGGGTCCAGTCCCAGCCGTAACCGGGGAAGGCCACTTCCAGCTTGTCGCGCGGCACGGTCCGGGTGGCGTAGCGCAGGAACTCCTCGTACCAGGCGAGCGAGGACAGCGGGCCCGGGGAGCCCCCGGCCCAGTGCAGGTCGTAGCCCATGATCCGGACGCGGTCGGCGGCCTTGCCGAGGCGGACGTAGTCGTACGCCTTGCCGGAGCCGGCGGTGCGGGCCATGACCGTGATGACGCATGTCTTGCCCCTGGCGTGCAGCTTGGCGCACAGCTCGTCGGCGAACCGGGCGTAGCCGGTGCGCACGCGGTCCCGCATCTGGGGCGTGCCCGTGGTCGCCATGGTCTCGTAGTCGAGGTCGATGCCGTCGTACGCGCGCGAGGCCACCAGCCGCAGCAGCGCCGCGATGTGCGCGCCGCGGCGGGCCCGGTCGTGGAACAGGGCGGCCATCGCGTCGGCGTTCATGGCTTCGTTGACGGTCGGCACCACCTTGATGCCGGCTTTGTGCAGTCCGGCGATGACCCGATTGTCCCCCGCGCCCGGCTGGCTCTTGAGCGTGGTGGCGGAGGTGGCCCGGTACCAGAAGGGGCTGACGGTGTGCAGCTGCGCGGCGTGCTGGAGGGCGTCGCGGTAGGCGCCTCGGGTGTCGCCCCAGTAGGGCAGCCAGGCGGAGACCGTACGGCCGGCCCGCGCGGTTCCGGGCTCCTCGGCGGCGTCGTCGCCACCGTCCCCGGCGGCGGGCGGCGCGGTGGCGGGGGCCCGGTGCGCGGCCGGGGTTCCGGTACGGTCCTGGGCGGTGGCGCCGGGGGTCAGCGCGGCGGCCACCCCGGCCGCCGCCAGTACGAACGCGAGCCCGAGCCGCGCCCGGGCAGCCGATGCGTGATCCATGCCCCGAGCCTGTCCCGGGCACGGCACACCCGCCGCGCCGGTTGCGCCGAACGGCCGCGGCCGGACCAGCCGTTCGGAGGAACGGCGCACGGCCGGAGCCGCTGTCCGGGCACCCCGGGACCTCAGCCGCGGCAGTCGCCGGACGCTTCGGCCGCCCGGCCGCCCGGCCCGAGCAGCCCGGTCGCCGTGAGATCGGCGCGGCCGGCCAGGCGCGGGAACGCGCGGCGGGAGCCCTCGGTCACGATCCCCGGCAGGACGGCGCGCAGCGCCTGGCCCGCGCGCAGCCACGGCTGTGCGTAGACCGCGGCGGCCCGCCGTTCGATGCCGTGCACCAGGCGGTCGGCCACCGGCCCGGCGTCGTAGGTCTTCGAGGCGGGCCACGGCAGGTGGGCGCGCAGTTCCCGCATCACGGCGCGACGGTCGGAGGCCCGCACCATCTCGGTGTCCGCCCAGCTCAGGTAGCCGATCCCGACGCCCACGCCGCGGTGCGCCAGCTCGGCGCGCAGCACCTGCGCGAAGGTCTCGACCCCGGACTTGGAGGCGCAGTACGCGGAGAGCATCGGTGCCGGGCCGAGGGCCGCGAGGGAGGCGATCTGGAGCAGGTAGCCGCGGGTGCTCAGGAGTGCGGGCAGGAAGGCGCGGGCGGTGACCGCACTGCCGATCAGGTTGACCTCGACCACCCGGCGCCAGACGGCCGGATCGGTGTCGAGGAAGGGCCCGCCCGCCACCACCCCGGCGTTGGCGACGACGACGGACGGCGGCCCGAAGCGGCGTTGCACGAGCGCGGCGGCGCGGTCCATCGCGTCCTCGTCGGTCACGTCCACCGGCCAGTGGACGGCGTGTCCCGGCAGCCCGGCCGCGACCCGCTCCAGCTCGTCCTCCTCCAGGCCGAGCAGGGCCACCTCGGCGCCCCGCCGTACGAGTGAACGCGCCAGGTGCGCGCCCAGGCCCCGCGCGGCGCCGGTGATCACGGCGGTGCGCCCGCGCAGGGGGAGGTGGTGGCTCACGGGGCGGTCTCCGCACGCTGGGAAGGGCCGGGTGGGACGACCAACGTAACCCCGGAGCGCCGGAAGTTCCCGGGCATACCGCCCCGAAGCGACGAATCCGGCAAATGGCTCTAGGCTGGCATGCGGACACTGCCGACCGGTTCCTCACCCGACGCTGGAGACCGCATGGCCGTACGGCATCAGCTGATCAAGCGGCACCCCGATGCGGTGTGGGCGATCCTCGCCGACGGTTCGCGGTACAAGGACTGGGTGGTCGGCCCGTACCGGACGGAGCCCGGCGAGGGCGACTGGCCGCAGGTGGGCTCCACGATCACCTACTCCGTGCGGGTGGGCCCGTGGACGCTGGACGGCGAGACCGTCGTACGGCGGTGCGAGCCGCCCAGGGAACTGGAACTGGAGGCCGACAGCGGTGCGCTGGGCACGGCCAGGATCGCCGTCGAGATCCGCCCCTGGGGAGAGGACAGCCTGGTCATCATGGATGAACACCCGCTGCGGGGGCCCGGCGGCCTGCTGCACAACGCGGCGCTGGACGCCCTGCTCCAGATCCGGCACCGCAGCATGCTCGGCCGGCTGGCGAAGGTCGTGGAGAGCAGTCCGAGGCAGGCGGGCGAGACAGTCTGATGTCCCGGGCCTGGTCGCGGTGCCGCGCGTCCGGCTCCGGCGAGCACCCGGGGACCGGCCCGCCGGCGGACAGGAGACGGCGATGCCGGACGCAGTGGTGATCGGGGCCGGGCCGAACGGGCTGGTGGCCGCCAACCTGCTGGCCGACGCGGGCTGGCGCGTGGAGGTCCTGGAGGCGCAGCCGGAGGCGGGCGGCGCGGTCCGCAGCGACCGCGGCGTCCACCCCGACTACGTCAGCGACCTGTGCAGCTCCTTCTACCCGCTGGCCGCCGCCTCCCCCGTGCTCGCCGCGCTGCGCCTGGAGGACCACGGGCTGCGCTGGAGCCACGCGCCCCGGGTCCTGGCGCACCCGCTGGCCGACGGCCGGTGCGCGGTGCTGGAACGCCGCGTGCCGGCCACCGCCGACGGGCTGGACCGGTTCGCCGCGGGCGACGGCGACGCCTGGCGGCGGCTCTGCGCCATCTGGGACCTGGTCGGCCCGGACGTGCTGAACGCCCTGTTCACCCCGTTCCCGCCGGTGCGCGCCACGGCCCGGCTCGCCGCCCGGCTGCACAGCGCGGGCGGCCTGCGGCTGGCCCGCACGCTGGTGCTGCCCGTACGGCGGCTGGGGGACGAGGAGTTCGGCGGCGAGGGCGGCCGGCTGCTGCTCGCGGGCAACGCCCTGCACGCCGACCTCGCGCCGGAGGCCTCGGGCAGCGGCGGTTTCGGCTGGCTGATGTCCATGCTCGCCCAGGCGTACGGCTTTCCGGTGCCGGTCGGCGGCGCGGGCGCGCTGACCGAGGCCCTGGTGCGGCGGCTGGAGGGGCGCGGCGGCGTGCTGCGCTGCGGTGAACGCGTCACCGAGGTCGTCGTACGGTCGGGCCGTGCCGTGGCGGTGCGCACCGCGGGCGGCGAGACGGTGCCGGCGGGCCGGGCCGTACTGGCGGACGTCTCGGTACCGTCCCTCTACGGCGAGCTGGTGGACCGCCGGCACCTGCCCACCCGGCTGCTGGCGGACCTGCGCCGCTTCGAGTGGGACTTCGCGACGTTCAAGGTCGACTGGGCGCTGGACGGCCCGGTGCCCTGGACCGCGCCCGAGGCGGCGACCGCGGGCACGGTGCACCTGGCCGACGGCGTGGACGAACTGACCCGGTTCGCCGCGCAGCTGGCGGCCGGCCGGGTCCCGGACCGGCCGTTCGCCCTCTTCGGGCAGATGACCACAGCCGACGCCACCCGTTCACCGGCCGGTACCGAATCGGCCTGGGCCTACACCCACGTACCGCACGACGTCCGCGGGGACGCCGGGGACGCCGGCCTCACCGGCGCCTGGCACGACGGCGAGCGGCAGGCAATGGCGGACCGGTTGGAGGAGCAGGTGGAGCGGTACGCGCCGGGCTTCCGCGACCGCATCCGGGCCCGCCGGATCCTCGCGCCGCCCACCCTCCAGGCACTCGACGCCAACCTGTACGGCGGCGCCATCAACGGCGGTACGACCGCCATGCACCAGCAGCTCGTCTTCCGCCCGGTGCCGGGCACCGGGCGCCCGGAGACGCCGGTCAAGGGCCTGTACCTGGCCTCGGCCGGGGCACATCCGGGCGGCGGCGTGCACGGTGCCCCGGGCGCCAACGCAGCACACGCCGCCCTGCGCAAGCGGTCGTGGAGCAGCGCGCTCAGCCACCTCCAGCGCTCGCTGACCAGCCGGAACCGGCTCGGCGAACGGCCGGACGACCCGGCGGAGTAGCGCTCGGCGGAGGCGTGTCCGGGTTCAGCGCGCGGCCGGGCTCAGGCAGTGGTCGAAGCCGCCCAGGCAGGCGTACGCGCTCCCGCTTCCCTCTCGTACGGCGTCGCGTCGTCGTCCGGGACCAGGCCCCACCACCAGGAGATGACGGGGATGTCCAGGGGCGCGCGGCTGTCGTCGGTGGGCGTGGTGCACAGCGTCGAGGGCAGCCGGGCCGGGTCGTCCGGGGTGGTGTAGCGCAGGGAGGTGATGCCCCAGTCCTGGGAGCCGCGGATGAACGTGCCCAGGTTGTGCAGATACTGACGCAGCTGCGGGCTGGCCTGCTGCCGCAGGTGCGCGCACAGCCGCATGAACAGCGTCATCACGCGGTCCCGCTGAGCGATCGCCGTGGTCAGGGCCTCGTCCTGCGAGATGGCGTACTCGTTCTGGAGGACGCGCAGGACGTTGAGGTAGTAGCCCGCCCCCCGGCTCTCCTTGTGGTGGGAGAAGATGTCGTTGTCCCAGGTGATGATGAAGGAGGCCATCTCGGCCGCGGCGCGCACGGACGTGTGCTCGCGCTCGTGCGGCTGGAGTTCGTAGCCGTGCCCCATCTCCAGCATCGGCAGGACGACCGAGGTGGCGCCGTCGTACAGGCGCATCAGGGTGTAGTCGGGCAGGCTCGGCACGGTGCCGGCACGCCGGTAGGACGCCTCCCACACGACGGAGAAGAAGTACTCGCGCAGGGCGTCGATCCAGCGCGCGGCCTGGCCGGCGGTGCCGTACCGGGACACCCGGTGCCGCAGGTCGCGCAGTCCCTCGGCGAGGCTGTCGCCCGGCAGGGTCGGCGCCTCGGGGTTCTGCGCGACGCGCAGCAGCCGGTGCAGCACACCCGTCAGCTCCCCCGGGTCGTGGCCGAGGTCGCTCTCCTCGCAGCAGCCGTCGTCGACGCCGAAGAGCCACAGCACGAAGTCCGCGAGGAGGGAGACGACCTCCTCGCGGCCGTCGGGCAGGACGCGGGCGGCGAAGCCGCCGATCCCGTGGGTGACCAGGCGGCCGCGCAGTTCGTCGGAGCCTATGGAGAAACGTTCCGCCCACTCGGTCGTCCGGGTTTCGATCTCCAGGTGCCGGGGGTGGACGGCGGGCGGAAGGGGCGAGTAGGTCGGCGGCACGGTCAGCTCGGGTCCCACTCCTGACCACCTCTCAGGCATCGGTGCGGCACGGTCGGCCGGGACACGGAATCCGACATGCCGGTCTTTGATCGATCAACTACGGCGCATAGTACGCAGCCCGGTCCCCTGATCCAATAGCGTCTTGATGTCTATGACAAGTTTCTGGAGGAACAGCGTCCGGTCCGTCCCGGCACCGGCCTCGCGTACGCTCCGTACGCCGGGTTCGCGCCCGTTTCCTGACGGGGCGCCGGCCGCCGGCCGGGAAGGACGTGGTGCCCCGTGACGGCCCTCACCGAGTTCGACGAGGCGGAGCGCCGGGCCTGGGCCGGGCGGGCCGCGGCGTACGAGCGGAGCTTCGCGGCGCTCTGCGCCCACCCGGTGCCCGCGCTGCTCGACGCGGCCGGGGTCCGTCCCGGCCTGCCGGTGCTCGACGTCGGCACCGGCACCGGCACCGCCGCGCGTGCCGCGGGCGACCGGGGCGCCGGGGTGACGGCCGTGGACGCGGACCCCGGCATGGCCGCCCGCACGGCCGGGACCGCCCCGGAGGCGGCGGTGTGCGTCGCCGCCCTGCCCCGCCTCCCCTTCGCCGGCCGGCGGTTCGGCGCCGTGGTGGGCAACTTCGTGCTCAATCACGTCGGGCGCCCCCGCGCGGCGCTCGCCGAGCTGCGCCGGGTGGCAAGGCCGGGCGCCCGGATCGCGCTCACCATCTGGGCGGCCCCGCCGGCCCCCGGCCAGGCCCTGTTCGGCCGCGCGCTCCAGGCCGCCGGCGTCTCCCGCCCCGCCCATCTGCCCACACTCGCCCCCGAGGACGACTTCCCGCGCACCGAAGCGGGCTTCGCCGCCCTGCTGCGCGACGCCGGACTCACCGGCGTCCGCTGCGAGACGCTCGCGTGGGAGCACCGGGCCACCGCCGAGCAGTGGTGGAGCGGTCCCGCCGCGGGCGTGGCGTCGGCCGGGCAGATTCTGGTGAGCCAACCGCCCGCGGTCGTCACCGAGGTCAGGCGTCGGTACGACGCGCTGTGCGCCGGGTTCGCGGGGCCGGACGGTGTGCTCGCCCTGCCGCACGCCGCGCTGCTGGCGAGCGGCCGGGCGTAGGAGCCCGCGCCGCGGACCGGCTCAGGGCATCTACTCAGGTTCCGGCAGGAAGTCCCGGAGGTGGGCGAGCAGAGCTTCCGGCGCCTCCTCCGCGATGAAGTGCCCGCACTCGGCGATCTCGGCCCCGGTGACCAGTTCCGGACGGGCGGAGTGATCCCGCCAGATGTCCAGCGTCGGCAGCTTCGCGGGCAGGCCGGCCGACCCCCACAGGGCCAGTACGGGGACGGTCAGCAGCCGCCCCTCGGCGAAGTCCGCGTCGTCCAGGGCGGTGTCGGCCTCCACGGCCCGGTAGTCGTCGAAGCCCGCGCGCAGCGCGCCGGGGCGGGAGAACGCTGCCACGTACGCGTCCACGGCCTCGTCGGTCAGCGCGTGCCGGTCGTAGGTCCAGCGCTCGAAGAAGTACTCCAGGTAGCCGCGGACGTCCGGGGCGACCAGCCGCTCGGGCAGGTCGGGCTGGAGGTGGAAGAACCAGTGCCAGTACCCAGCGGCGACGGTGGCGTCCACACGGCGGAGCATCTCGCGGGTCGGCACGACGTCCAGGACGGCGATCCGCTCCACCTGCTCGGGCCGGTCCAGCGCCCAGCGGTGGGCCACCCGCGCGCCCCGGTCGTGCCCCACGACACTGGCCCGCGCAAAACCCAGCGCCTCGACGAGCCCGGCCATGTCGGCGGCCATCCGCCGCTTGTCGTAGCCGGTCACCGGCTTGTCGCTGCGGCCGTAACCGCGCAGGTCGGGCGCCACCACGGTGTACTTCCGGGCCAGTTCGCCGAGGACCGGACGCCAGCAGCGGGAGGTCTGCGGCCAGCCGTGCAGCAGCACGACCAGCGGGCCGGAGCCCGCCCTCGTGTAGTGCAGCCGCACCCCGTCCACCTCGGCCACGCCCGTGGTCGTTCCGTCCGTCACCTGTCGCCTCCCACACCGTTCCGTCGGCCGGCAGCGCGGAAACCGCTCGGCGGCCCCGTGCAGGCACTAACCATCTCAGGAGGTTAGTACAGTGACAAGTATGTCGAGCAAGGACGCGTGGCTGCGGTACGGCGGGCGGATGTGCCTGGACTTCGTCAACACGCTGCGGGACCGGGCGCGCGTACCGCGCGAGACGCTGACCGGGCCGCAGGACCTCCGGGGCTGGCTGGAGTGGGCCGGACTGACCGTCACGGCCCGCCCGGCGGCGCGGGACGCGGATGCGCTCACCGCGGCGCGGGAGCTGCGCGGCGCGGTGGACCGGGCGGTGCTCGCGGCGGCCGACGGCGCCCTTCCCGCCCCCGCCGACCTGGCCCTCCTCAACAGGACAGCGGCTGCCCTCCCGCTCCCCGCCCCGCAACTGGCGGTCGTCGACGGCGTGTTGGTGAACACGGCGGCGGCCGCCCCGCCCTGTGCCGACCTGACCGCGGGCCTCGCCCTGATCGCCCAGGACGCGGTGGCGCTGCTGCCGTCGCCCGAGGTCCGGCGGGTGCGCGTCTGCGGCGCCGACGGCTGCGCCCTGCGCTTCGTCGACCGCTCCCCCGCGCACAACCGCCGCTGGTGCTCGATGGAGCGGTGCGGCAACCGGGTCAAGGCCCGCCGCCATCTGGCACGGACGGCGCGTTCACCCCGGCCGGACGACGGTGGCTGAGGGTGCGGTGGAAGCTCCCTTGCCGGTCCCGGACGGACCGGTGCCGTTCGCCGGGGCGCCGATGTGAGCGGCGCCTGACCACCCGGAGCGAGCCGTCGTTACGCGGGTCAGGTGCGCCCCTCGCGCTCCTGGGCGTCCTTCAGCTCGGCGGAGGGCACCGCCCAGCGGGCCCGTACGACCGGGAAGCCCGCCTGTTCGCAGGCCGCGCAGACCAGTTCGTCGTCGTCCACGACACGGCGTACGTCGCGCCCGGCCGCGAGGCGGCGCAACAGCTCCAGCTTGGTGTGGCGGGCGGGGCGCCGGTCGCTGTCCGGGCGCATGAACAGCCGCCCTTCGGGCAGACCGTGCCGCGCGAGCCAGGCCAGCGTGTCCCGGCGGCAGCGCTCGGGCCGCCCGGTCAGATAGACGACCTCGCACTCCCCGGCGCTCTCCCGGGCCAGCGCCACTCCCGGCGCGAGCGGCGGGTCGTCCGGCGCCGCGGCGAAGAACCCGTTCCAGTCGCGCGGCCGGCGCTCCAGGAAGCGCTGGCGGTGCCCGGTGTCGGCGAGCGTACCGTCCAGGTCGAACACCGCCAGCGGGCGCGACGCCGTGCCACGCCTCCCGCTTCCCGTTCTCGTCATCGCGTCCTTCCGTCCCCGTGCCCGCGGCTGCCGCCCGCGGCCACGGCGCGGTCCGTACGGTGGCCGGATCCGGTCGTTCCGGCAGCCGGGTGGATCGTACGCGAGCGCGGGCCGGGACGCCGGAGATCGGGGCGCGGCCGGTCCCGGACCTGACCACATCCCAAATTCGCACAAAGAAACGAACCCTCGGCATTTTCGTCCTGCCCGTAAACCCGCAGGCAGCAGCGGCCGGGTGGGCTCCCGGGACGGCCCGGCGCCGGTGCCCGCCCTCGCGCGGCGGGGCCGGTCCGACGAGAATGTGCCCTTGAGCGCACCGCCCGCACCCGATTAGGTGGAGGGCGGCAATTCCGCCGTCGGACGGCAGCCGTCGTCCCGAGCCGAGGGAGTTGGAGCCCATGCCCGCACGGCCGGCGGTCACGGAAGCGGAGCTGGAGGCCCACTTGCGGGGCATCTGCTTCAAAACCGGACCACCCCGCTACATAGGCGTCGAGATCGAGTGGCTCGTGCACGACGCCCGCAACCCCCGATGTCCGGTCGATCCCGTACGACACCGCGAAGCGGCCACCGCCCTGCGCGCCCTCCCCCTGCGGTCGGCCCTCACCTTCGAACCCGGCGGCCAGCTGGAGCTCAGCTCGCTCCCCGCCACTTCTCTCACCGCGTGCATCGAGGCCGTCACGGCCGACCTGGCCCTGGTGCGTCCCGCCCTGCGGGAACTGGGCCTCGGCATGGCGGGGCACGGACACAACCCCTGGCACCCCCCGCGGCGAGTGCTCACCGATCCCCGTTACAACGCCATGGAGGCGTACTTCGACCGCTGGGGCCCGGCCGGCAGGTCCATGATGTGCGGCACCGCCTCCGTGCAGGTCTGCGTGGACGCCGGCCAGGAGGAGCCGGGACCGCTGGGGCTCGGCCGCCGCTGGCGGCTGGCCCATCTGCTGGGCGCGGTGCTGGTCGCCGCCTTCGCCAACTCACCGGTCAGCGAGGGCTGCCCGACCGGCTACCGCTCCACCCGCCAGGTGGTGTGGTCGCAGATGGACCCGGGCCGCACCCTCGCCCCGCCCGAGGGCCCCGACCCGCGGTCCGCCTGGGCCGGGTACGTGCTGGACGCGCCCGTGATGTGCGTACGCGGCGACGGCGCGTGGGACGCGCCCGAGGGGCTGACCTTCCGCGACTGGGTCCGTACGGGCGCGCCGCGCCCGCCCACCACCGAGGACCTCGACTACCACGTCACCACGCTCTTCCCGCCCGTCCGGCCACGCGGGCACCTGGAGCTGCGCATGATCGACGCGCAGCCGGGGGACGGCGGCTGGGTCGTACCGCTGGCCGTCACGGCCGCGCTCTTCGACGACCCGGAGGCCGCCGAGAGCGCGTACCGCGTGGTCAAGCCGCTCGCGGAGACGGCCGGTGCGCGGCCGGCGCCACGCAACCCGCTGTGGCGGCACGCCACCCGGAGCGCGCTGACCGACCCCGAGCTGCACGCCGCCGCGCTGGCCTGCTTCACCATCGCGCTGGAGGCGCTGCCCCGGCTGGGCGCCCCGGCCGCGGTGACCGGCGCGGTCGCCCGGTTCACCGAGCGGTACGTGGCACGCGGGCGCTGCCCGGCGGACGACCTGCTGGACGGCGCCTACGCGGACGGGGCGTACGCGGACGGGCCCGCACCGGCCGCGGTCCCGCCCGCACCGGCCGGCGTGTCACCGGTGGGCACCGGGCCGCCGGACGGCCCGGCGCCCACCGCGTACGAGGACCAGCTCACCCCCGGGAAGGACGGCCTGTGACCCACGATCCCGAAGCGCTCCGGGAACGCGCGGCGCGTGCGCTGCTCGCCGCGCGCGACCGCACCCACGCGCTGACCACCTGTGTCGACGACCACGACCTCACCGCCCAGCACTCCCCCTTGATGTCCCCGCTGGTGTGGGACCTGGCGCACATCGGCAACCAGGAGGAGCAGTGGCTGCTGCGCACGGTCGGCAGGCGTGACGCGCTGCGCCCGGACATCGACTCCGTCTACGACGCCTTCGAGCACCCGCGTGCCGAGCGCCCGTCCCTGCCGCTGCTGCCGCCCGCCGAGGCACACGGCTACGTGGCGGACGTCCGCAACCGGGTCCTGGACGTCCTGGAGAGCAGCCCGCTGCGCGGCGGGCCGCTGCTCGACGCGGCCTTCGCGTTCGGCATGATCGCCCAGCACGAGCAGCAGCACGACGAGACCATGCTCATCACCCACCAGCTGCGCCGCGGCCCGGCCACGCTCACCGCGCCCGAGCCGCCGGTCACCGCCGACGGCCACCTGCCCACCGAGGTGCTGGTGCCCGGCGGGCCGTTCACGATGGGCACCTCCACCGAGCCGTGGGCCCTGGACAACGAACGCCCCGCGCACCGCCGCCTGCTGCCGTCCTTCCACATCGACACCACGCCGGTGAGCAACGGCGCGTACCAGGAGTTCATCGAGGACGGCGGGTACGACGACGAGCGCTGGTGGTCCGCCGAGGGCTGGGCCCACGTGCGCGAACACCGGCTGCACGCCCCGCTGTTCTGGCGCCGGGAGGGTGGCCAGTGGCTGCGGCGGCGCTTCGGCGTCACCGAGCCGGTGCCGCCGGACGAACCGGTTCTGCACGTGAGCTGGTACGAGGCCGACGCGTACGCGCGGTGGGCGGGCCGGCGGCTGCCCACAGAGGAGGAGTGGGAGAAGGCCGCCCGGCACGACCCGGCCACCGGCCGGTCCCGGCGCTACCCGTGGGGCGACGAGGACCCCGGCCCAACGCACGCCAACCTGGGCCAGCGGCATCTGCGCCCCGCCCCCGTGGGCAGCTACCCGGACGGCCAATCCCCCCTCGGTATACGCCAATTGATCGGAGACGTCTGGGAGTGGACGGCGAGCGACTTCCTGCCGTACCCCGGCTTCGCCGCGTTCCCCTACCGCGAGTACTCGGAGGTGTTCTTCGGCGGGCCGTACAAGGTGCTGCGCGGCGGCTCCTTCGCCGTGGATCCGGTCGCCTGCCGGGGCACCTTCCGCAACTGGGACCTGCCGGTCCGGCGGCAGATCTTCGCCGGGTTCCGCACCGCCCGCGACGCCGGGACGGCGGACGCATGAGGGCCCGGGACACGGTGCCGGAGGACGTGCCCGGCCCACACGGCCCCGGGAGGCGGTGCTGATGTGCCGGCACATCGCCTACCTGGGGCCGGAGGTACCGCTCGGCGACCTGATCACGGCGCCGTCGCACGGCCTGTACCGGCAGTCGTGGCAGCCGCGGCGGCAGGCCCACGGCACGGTCAACGCGGACGGCTTCGGCATCGGCTGGTACGCGCCCGGCGACCCGGTGCCCGCCCGCTACCGCAGGGCCGCGCCGATCTGGGCCGACACCGGTGTGCTGGACCTGTGCCGGGTGGTGCGGACCACCGCACTGCTCGCCGCCGTCCGGGACGCCACGCTGGCCGGCGCGGACGCCGAGGCGGCCGTCGCGCCGTTCGCCGACGGCCCATGGCTGTTCAGCCACAACGGCGCCGTGCCCGGCTGGCCCGGCGCGCTGGCGGACCTGGCCGCCGAACTGCCGCCGCACCGGCTGCTGTCCCTCCAGGCCCGCTGCGACTCGGCCTTCGTATGGGCGCTGGCGCACCACCGCCTCAGCGTCGGCATGGACCCCGCCGAGGCACTGGCCGACACCGTCACGGCGGTGGCCGCCGCCGCGCCCGGCGCCCGGCTGAACCTGCTGCTCACCGACGGCGCCACCATCACCGCGACCGCCTGGGGCGACTCGCTGTACTACCGCGCCGAGCCCGGCCGCAGCATCACCGTCGCCTCCGAGCCCTACGACGACTCCCCGCACTGGACCGAGGTCCCCGCGTGCACCCTGCTCGCGGCCACGCCCACCGACGTCCTTCTCACCCCGCTCAAGGAGCCCGCCGCGTGAGTCACCTCACCGTCACCCGCACCCTGCCCGCCGACGCCACCACCGCCGCGCTCCGCGCCGATGTCGCGCACGGCTTGACCCGCACCCCCAAACAGCTCCCCCCGAAATGGTTCTACGACGCCCACGGCAGCGAACTCTTCGACGAGATCACCACCCTGCCGGACTACTACCCCACCCGCGCCGAACGCGAAATCCTGATCGACCGCTCCGCCGAGATCGCCGCGGCCACCGGCGCCCGCACCCTCGTCGAACTGGGCTCCGGCTCCTCCGACAAGACCCGCCACCTCATCGCGGCCCTGTCCGGCCTGCACACCTACGTCCCGGTGGACGTCAGCGAATCCGCCCTGACCACCGCCGCCGGAACCCTCCTGGACCTCCACCCGGCCCTCACCGTCCACGCCCTGGTAGCCGACTTCCAACAGGGCTTCGCCCTCCCCGGCACCCCCGGACCGCGCCTCCTCGCCTTCCTGGGCGGCACCATAGGCAACCTCCTCCCGGACGAACGCGCCACCTTCCTCCGCTCCGCACACGACCTCCTGTCCCCCGGCGACGCGCTGCTCCTCGGCACCGACCTCGTCAAGGACGAGGCGACGCTGGTGGCCGCCTACGACGACCCGACAGGCATAACCGCCGAATTCAACAAGAACGTCCTCAACGTCATCAACCGAGAACTGGGGGCCGACTTCGATCCGTCGGACTTCCAGCACGTGGCGCTGTGGAACGCCGAGCAGGAGTGGATCGAAATGCGGCTACGGGCCCGCACCGAGCTGACGGTAAAGATCCCGGCGCTGGACCTGGCGGCGCCATTCACGGAGGGCGAGGAAATCAGGACGGAGATTTCGGCGAAGTTCCGGGAGGTAGGGGTGCGCAAGGAACTGGGCGCCGCCGGATTCGAGTTGAGCGAATGGTGGACGGACAGGGCTGGGCGGTTCGCGCTGTCCCTGTCCGTACGGACCTGATGCGGGCCTGATCCGATGACGCCACCGAGGCCGGCGGAGGTAACGCCCCGCCGGCCCCGGTCCACCGGGCCTCCTGGGCTCAGCCCTGGGCCCGGCCGGCCGCGTCGTTCAGGGCCTTGGTCCGCTGCTCCACGGCCGCGTACAGTGCGGCTGCCGCCTTGGTGTACTGCTCGGCGTCGGCGCGCCACTGCTCGGCCTGCTGCTCGTACGCCTTGGGCGTCTTCTTCGCCTTGAGCGTCGCGGCATCGGCCGTGGCACTCAGGGCACGCCGGGCAGCCTCGTCGGCCTTGCCCGCGGCATCCGCGGCGGCCGTCAGGCCGGGGGCGACTTCGGCCCACCGCACTTCCTGGGGCATCCCCAGGTCCGTCAGGCAGTCGGCCTGGATCTTGACCTGCATCGCACCGATCCGGGCCGCCCTGGCGTAGAAGGTGACGTACCCCACCTGGCGGGTCACCTCGGCCCTCTGCTGATCGTACGAGGCCAGCCGTTCACTGTCCCCCTGGCCGTACGTGAGCAGCCAGTCGGCCTGCCGCGCGGCATTGGCGGCCGATGTCAGGGCGTGGGCCTCTTCCCTGAGCGCCCTCACGGTATCGTCGTGGGCCTCGATCAGCTTGGCCCGGGCCCCGACGGCAACCACGGTCTTTCGAGCCAGCTCCGCTTCTTTGTCCGCCTTCTCCTGGGCCTCCTTCAGCTCCTTCTCCCGAGCCGCCTGGTTGTCGGCGTCCTTCTGCGCCGCGACCAGGTAGCCCTTTTCCAGGAATGCGTTGACGGCCGCGTCGCTACCGGCGTCCAGAGCGGCCTGGGCCGCCTTCTTCACCTCCGGGCCGCCGACCGTGGCGAGCATCTCCACACGCCTGCGCAGCTCGGCCGCGCGCTCCTTGGCGGCTCGCTCGTCCTTCGCATCCTGCTCCCGCGCAATGTCCGCGCCGTACTCCAGGAAGCTTTCGCGGTCCGCGGCCGTGGCCTTGGCTTTCAGCACGCGTTCGACCTCGGCGTTGAAGTGCGGCCCGCCGGTACCGCGCATCGCCTCGATCTTCTTGCGGTTTTCGGCGTCGGTGGCCTTCTTCTTTTCCTGGGCGCGTTTGTGGGCCTCGGCCTGGCCGCGATCCAGGAACTCCCGGATCGCGTTCGGGTCGCTGCTCTCCAAGGCCGCCTTGGCAGCCTGGCGGACTTCTTCCTCGTCGGCGGCCTCCGCGAGGTCCTCCACCAGCTCCCGGTCGAAGTCGCGGTGCGGCGCGGTCCGGGCGGACGTGCTCGATGTGGCGGCGGGCCGGGCCGGAGCGGCGGCGACGGCTTCCGTCGCCGTCGCTCCCAGCGCGGCCATGGCCAGCACCACGGAGACGGCGATGCGTGTCCGCCCGTTTCCGGGCCGGAATCCACCTGTCAAGGAAACAACCACCTTCGGTCGTTTGAGGCAGCGAAAAGGAGAAGTGGTCCGGCCGCAGAATCCGCATCGGATTTTCTCAGGGTCTCCGTGGGCGACCCGAACATGCGCGGGACGAACGTCAGCAGAGTTTCAATGTTCGCCCAATAAGTGTCAAATCTGACTTGCCATAGTTGTCCGATTCCAGCATCAGGCGCCGTTCTACGCCCCTGTGCCCGCCCCCACCCGCACCGGCAACCTCCGCAGTCCGTTCTGGAAGTTGGACACCAGGCGGACCGGCTCGCCGGACAGTTCCAGTCCGGGTAGCCGGTCCAGCACATGCCGCACTACGGCGCGCATCTGGAGTCGGGCCAGGTGGCTGCCCAGGCAGAAGTGCGGGCCGAAGCCGAAGCTGACGTGGTCGTTGGGGGTGCGGGTGATGTCGAAGTGGTCGGGGGCGGGAAAGACCGTTTCGTCGCGGTTGGCGGAGGCGTGGTAGACGACGACCTTGTCGCCCCGGCGGATGTGCTGTCCGCCGAGTTCGGTGTCGCGGGTGGCGGTGCGGCGGAAATCGATGACCGGGGGCCAGTAACGCAGCATTTCCTCGACCGCGCTGTCGGTCAGGTGCGGTTCGCGTCGTAGCCGGGCGAATTGGTCCGGGTGCTGGAGGAGGGTGAGCAGGCCGCCCGGGATGCCGTTGCGCAGGGTTTCGTTCCCGGCCACCGCGAAGAGGAAGAACATGTTCTCGAACTCGGCCCGGGTCAGGCCGCCTTCGCGCAGGTGGGCCATGACGGTGCCGGGGCGCGGGTGCTCGGCCAGGGCGTGGGCGTACGCGAACATGTCGGCCAGTGCGCGGCGGGAGCGGGGGTTGACCGGGCGCCCGTCCGGGCGGACCGCCGGGGCCGGGCGCTGCCGCAGCGCGGCGCGGCCCATCGGGCTGAGCCGGGCGGGGTCCGCGGTGCTGGAGGTGGCGTACGCGTCGTCCTGGTAGCCGATGATGCGGTTCGACCAGTCGTGAAGCAGCTGCCGGTCCTCCTCCGGCACCCCCATGACGTGGGCCAGCGTCCACACCGGCAGGTCGGCGGCCACGGTCACGAAGTCGGCCCCGCCCGCCCGCGCCACCTCCGTCACCAGCGCACGCGCACGTGCGTCGATGACCTCCGTCAGTTCCCGTACGGCCCGCGGGGTGAAGGCCGCGGCGACGACCCGCCGGATCCGCCCGTGGTCCGGCGGGTCCTGGTTGAGCATCATCGCCCGGACGAACGCGAGGTCCTCCTCGGTGTCCGGGTCGCGGATCTGGGTCGCCCCCAGGTACGAGGAGTAGACCTCGGGGGTGCGCAGGACGTGTTTGACGTCGGCGTGCCGCAGCACCGCCCAGTAGCCGGTCCCGGCCGGCCAGCCGTCGACCGCCGGTTCCCCGACCCAGCACACCGGCCGGGTGGCGCGCAGTTCGCGGAAGAGTTCGTACGGGACCGCGGTGGCGTACGTCCGGGGTGTGAACACGTCGGCTGCTCTCACGCAGGCGACCGTACGGTATTCCATCGTTCGGGGGAATCGGGCCCGCCGGGCGGCTGATGGCGGCCCGCTTGGCGCAGCATCACGGCGTGAAGGGATCGCAACGTTTCCGCAGCGCCCAACCTGCGCTTTTGATAGCGCTGTTGGCCGCCCTCCTGGCGCTGCCGGTGTCCGCCGCGGCACACCCGGCGCCGGGCCGGCCCACCGACGCCTGCGCGAGCGCCGGGGCGGGCTGGCCGGGCCCTTGGCCGACCGGCTGGCCGTCACCGCCGGACTGGGACTGGGACTTCCCGTGCCCGACCCCCACTCCGACGCCGACCCCGACGCCCACTCCCACCAGGCCGCCGAAGCCCAGCCCCACCCCCACGCCGTCCCCCACGCCCACGTACACCCCTCCCCCGTCCCACCGGCCCACGCCCTCGCCCACTCCCGCCCCGCCGCGCCCACGGCCCCGGCCACCCGCCCCCGCCGTGCCCGCGCCGGCGCACGCCTCGCCCCGTCCCACGCCCAGGGAGACCCAGGCTCCCCCGCCGCCACCGGCCACCCGTCCCACGTCGCCGCGTCCCACGCCGACCCCGACGCGGGTCGTGCTGCCACGCAAGTACGTCCCGTCGGCCCGCAAGCAGCAGGGCGGCCGTTCGGTCGTCACGACCACGCTGCTGATCACCGCGCCCGCCGTGCTGGCGGCGGCCGCGCTGCGCCCCCGTTCGTCCAGCTCGTCCGGTTCCGCCGGGCGCCGTTCCTCGTAGGAGGCCACGACCATGTCGGAATGGCTGGTACTGACCATCGCGATGGCCGCCGTCTGTGCCGTCGTGCTGACCATCACGGTCCTCAGACAGCGCCGCATCGGCGAGGACGACGACCCGTCGGAGACCCCCGACGTCATCGAGTACATGACGATGATGGTGGGGGTGGTGTACGCGATCGTGCTGGGCCTGGCCATCGCCGGGGTCTGGGAGGCCCGGGGCGCCGCCGAGGACACCGTACGGGCCGAGGCGCAGGCGCTGCACGAGGTCAGCGAGCGGGTACGGGCGTATCCGGAGGCCACCCGGGACCGCATCCGCGCGGACGTCGACGCCTATGTCTCGTACGTCGTCCACCGGGAGTGGCCGGCCATGGCCGAGCAGGGGCAGGTCACCGGGCGGGGCGAGGCGCTGCTGGACAAGGTGCGCGCCGATGTGACCGACTACCGGCCGCGCGACGACTACGAGGGGCAGAACTACCAGCCGCTGCTCGATCAGGTCGCGGCGGCCGACAACGCCCGCAACGCGCGGGCGGACAGCATCGAGCCGACGCTGCCGCCGGTGGTCTGGTTCGGTCTGATCACCGGTGCCGCGATCACCATCGGCCTGATCTTCACCCTCCAGATCCGCCGTTCGGCCCGGGAGTTGCTGATGGCGGCCCTGTTCAGCGCGCTGATCGCCTTCCTGCTGTTCCTGGTCTGGGACTTCGACGCGCCGTTCAGCCGGGGCATCTCGGCCTCCGCCGACCCGTTCACGGATCTCTTCCCACGGCTGTGAGGCGGGCGTACGGGATGTGATCCCCGTAATCGCGGCGACGGCCGCGCGCACCGCGTGCGATCATGCGCGTCATGTCATCGGAACCGCCGTTCGCGGAAGACCTGCGGGACCGCCTCGGCCCGGTCCGCAACGCGGTACGGCTGAGCAGCAGCCCGCGCTCCCGGGTGTGGCGGGCCGAGCTGGCGGGGACGGTCGCGGTGGTCAAGCAGGCCGTTGCCGGTGCGGACGCGGACGAGCGGTACGCCCGTGAGGTGGCCGCGCTGCGGCTGGCCTCACGGGTGACGCCACCGGTGGTGCCGCGGCTGCTCGGTGCCGACCCGGCGGCGCGGGTCCTGGTGCTGGAGCACGTCGTCCACCGGCGGCCCGGGCCGGACTGGGTGGTCGGTTACGCGACGGCGCTGGCCCGGCTGCACGCGACCACCGCGGCCGTCCCGACTGCCGGTGTGCCGCTGCCCGCCTAGCAGGGGCCGGTCCGCGCGGACACCGACGCCTTCCTCGCCCTCGCCGACCGCCTCGCGGCCCCGGTTCCGGACGGGACGGACGCCGAGCTGGCAGCCCTGCTGCACCGGCTCGGTACCGCGCCGGGCGGGGCCCTGTTGCACGGCGACCCGTGCCCCGGCAACGACCTGCACACCCCGGACGGCATCCGGTTCGTCGACTTCGAGCAGGCCTGCCTGGGCAACGGCCTCACCGAACTCGCCTACCTGCGCATCGGTTTCCCGACCTGCTGGTGCGTCATGGCCACGCCCGAACCGCTGCTGGGCGCGGCGGAAACCGCGTACGGACGGGAGTGGGAGGCGGCGACCGGCGGCGCGCCGCCCGGTGACCTCGTGGACGCGTGCGCGGGCTGGCTCGTCCGGGGCGACGCCCTGGTCCAGCGCGCCCACCGGGGAGCCGTCGATCACCTCGCCCGGCTGCCCGACGAGGACTGGGAGTGGGGCACGGTCACGGCACGGCAGCGGCTCGCGTACCGGCTCGGCGTCGTCGCCCGGCTCACCGCGGGCCGCGACGACCTGGCGGGCCTGGGCCGCCTCGCCGGCGCGATGCACGACCGGCTGCTCAGCCGCCGGCCCGGCCTCGCCCCACCGCCCCGCGAACGCCCGCAGGACTCCTGATGCAAGCAATGACCGTACGCGTCAAGGGCGTTGGGGCCACCCGCCCGTAGGCATCCGTTCATCCCGCCGCCTGGTCACCGTGCTCCTCGTGTGCTTCGATGCTGCGATCACCTGTTCGCGCAGGGGCGGCAGAGCGGCGGAGAGACCGGGGGGCGCATGGACCGGCGGGGTTTCCTGAAGGGCGCGGCAGCGGTGTCGGCCACGGGGGTGCTGGTGGGGGCCGGCAGCGGGCAGGCCGTCGGCGCGCCGGTCAGGGGCCCGCGCACACGGCCCCGGCATGCCGTCACCGTTCCCGTACAGGACTGGATGTCGGCCCTCCCGGACAGCACGCCGATGCAGCGGCTCTCCATCCCGGGCACCCATGATTCGGGAGCCCGCTACGGCGGCCCCTGGGTCGCCTGCCAGAACACCACCGTCGCCCAGCAGCTGGACAGCGGCATCCGGTTCCTGGACGTGCGCTGCCGGGCCATCGACTCGGCCTTCGCCATCCACCACGGCGCGTTCTACCAGAACCTGATGTTCGGCGATGTGCTGGTGGCGTGCCGGGCGTTCCTCCAGGCGCACCCGTCGGAGACCGTGCTGATGCGGGTCAAGCAGGAGTACTCCGAGGAGAGCGCGGCGGAGTTCCGGCGGATCTTCGACCTCTACCTGGACGGGAAGGGCTGGCGGCCGCTGTTCCGGCTGGACGGCACGCTGCCCTCCCTCGGGCAGGCCCGGGGCAAGGTCGTCCTGCTGGCCGACTCGGACGGCCTGCCGGGGGTGCGCTACGCCGATCCGCGCGTCTTCGACATCCAGGACGACTACATGGCCGAACCGCTCCGCAAGTACCCGCTGGTCGAGGGGCAGTTCCGCAAGGCCGTCCGGGAACCCGGCAAGCTCTTCGTCAACTACGTCAGCACCGCGGCGCTGCTGCCGCCCCGCTCCACCGCGGACCGCCTCAACCCGAAGGTCAAGAGCTTCCTGACCGGTACGGAGGCGAGCGGCTGGACGGGGCTCGGCATCGTCCCGATGGACTTCCCCAACGAACACGAGCTGGCCGGGACGCTGATCCGGCACAACACGGGCGGGTGACCATGCAGACGCGGAGAATCCCACGCCTCTTCCCACGCTTCCGCCGGCTGCGGCGCGCGGGCTGGGCGGGCCTGGTGCTCGCCCTGCTGCTGCCGCTGCTCACCGTTCCGGCGACGGGCCTGCCCGCGCACGCGGCCGGCGGACCGGCCCGCAATCCGGCCCGGGTCGTGGCGGAGGTGCCGGTCGGCGACCGCATGCTCGACCTCGGAATTTCGTCCCCGGAGACCGACGCGCCGGTCAAGTGGGTCCGGCTGCTGCTGCCCAAGGGCTGGTCGAAGAACGCCTCCCGTACGTGGCCGGTGCTGTGGCTGCTGCACGGCGGTGGCGGCAACCACAAGGACTGGACCGCCAACACCCACGTCGAGGAGCTGGCGGCCGGACGCGACGTCATCGTGGTCATGCCGGAGACGAGCGGGTGCAGCAGCTACAGCAACTGGTACAACTACGGCGCCTGGGGCTCCCCGGCCTGGGAGACGTACCTGCTCGACGAGGTACGGCCGCTCCTGGAGCGCGACTACCGCGCGGGCACGGCGCGCGCCATCGCGGGTCTGTCGATGGGCGGGCTGGGCGCGCTGAAGTTCACCGCGGCGCGCCCCGGGATGTTCCGCGCCGCCGCCTCGTACAGCGGTGCCGTCCACCCTCTGTACCGTTCCACCGACGGTGGCTTCTCCGGGCCTGACGGCGTCAAGCTGGGCGCGCTGACCTGCCTCGCCGACTGGAAGCGCGTCTGGGGCGAGCCCGGCTACCCGTTCGACACCGATGATCCGGCCGACCTGCGGCAGCAGTGGCTGTGGAAGCACAACAGCCCCGTGGAACAGGCGGCGTCGCTGCGCGGTACCCCGCTGTACCTGTCGTACGGCGACGGCACCACCGACGGCGGTCCGGGCTGGTCCTGGGGCGACGGTGACACCCCGCCCACGCCGTCACCCGCCCGCTGCACCGACCCGCCCGTGCACGGCACGCAGGACCCGATCGAGCGGGCCGTGTACGGCATGAACCAGCAGCTGCGCGCCAAGCTGACACAGCTGGGCATCCCGGCGACCGTGTGCGCCTCGAAGGGCGGGCACACCTGGCCCTACTGGGAGCGCGAACTGGTCGCGTCGTTCCCGATGCTGATGAGCGCTCTGGGCGCCTGAGCACGGGGCGGGCGCCGAGGCACCGGCTCCCGCCCCGGGCGGAAGGAGCCTCGTCCCGCAGCCGTATGATCTGCTGGTGAGTACGACCGAGCGCGACCGTGTCCCGAAGGCCCCGGCCCCGGACGGGCCGCGCAGGCGCCGCCGGGCCGCCGCCCTCGGCCTCTGCGCCGGGCTCGCCCTGACCTGCGTCGGCACGGTCCTGGCCGTACGGGTCTTCGCGCACGGCGGGTATCTCGCGTCCGGTGATCCCGGCACGGGCTCGTACGCCGAGGAGGCGGCCGACGGGGACGCGGCGGCCGACGCGCTGCTCTCCGGCCCGTACACCGAACGCTCCGCGCCGCCACGCGCCACCGTCCGCGCGGCGACCGGCCAGGAAGCGGCGACCGGCCGGGACACGGTGACGGACCAGAGCGCACCCGCGCGCGGAAAGCCGGCCGAACCGCCCGTCTCGCAGCCCCTGCGAGCCGCCCCGGCGGCCGTGACCCCTCCCGTCGGCCCGCTCTTCTCCCCGGGCGGCGACGGCGACGCCGATCACCACTGCACCGCGAGCGTGGTGCACTCCGCGACGCGTGACCTGGTCGTCACGGCGGCCCACTGCGTCTACGACGGCGGTTTCCGCACGAACCTGGTCTTCGCGCCCGGCTATCACGACGGGGTGCTGCCGTACGGCGCCTGGGTGCCGTCCCACATCATCGTCGACCCGCGCTGGGCCGACGGCCGCGACGAGGACCACGACGTGGCGTTCCTGCGGGTCCGCCGCGCGCACGGCACCGGCCCCGCCGGGCAGCGCGTCGAGGACCTGACCGGTGCCGAGCAGATCCGGTTCTCACCGCCCGGCGGTCTGCCGACGCGGACCGTCGGCTATCCCGACGACCGCGAGTCCCCTGTGGACTGCCGCAACACCACCACCGCCGTCCCCGGCCAGCTGCGCTTCGACTGCGCCGGCTTCCCCAACGGCACCAGCGGCGGCCCGCTGCTCACCGCCGTCGCCCCGGACACCGGCCTGGGCACGGTGACCGGCGTCATCGGCGGTCGCGACGAGGGCGGCGACGAGGAGACCTCGTACAGCAGCTGGTTCGGCCCGGACATCGCCGCCCTCTACCGGCGCGCCGCCGCGGAAGGGGCCTGACGCGGCGCGCCGTGGGTCTTACTTCCCGCGCGGCACCACGGTCTGGAGGGCCTTCGGCAGCGGGTACCAGTCGGCGGTCACGATGCTGCCGTGGGCCGCGGCGAGCTGGTCGACGCGGGCCAGCGCCTCGGCCTCGGTGGGCCGGGTGCCGTCGATGACCGGGGGCACCTTGTGGGCATCGGTCATGATCAGCAGGTAGTGGCGGTCGTCGTACCAGGCGGTGTCGATGCCGTTCTTCAGGTACGTCGCGGCGTCGCCGTCGAAGACCACGAACCAGGGGCGCAGCGCCGCGTCCGTGTAGCGCGTGCGCGGGTCGCCGGCCGCCGCGCCGTGCACCGCGGGGAAGGCGGTGGACTGCGCGAGCTTCCCCTGGGCGGCGAGGTCCTTCAGGTGGGTGGCGTACTCGCGGTCGGTCCACAGTTTGTCGAGCGGGTTGCCCTCCTCGACCGTGCCGGGTATCAGCTCGAAGAGGAACTTCCCGTTCAGCGCGGAGCGGGTGGGCCAGCCGTTCGCCCGTACGGCCTCGTCGAGGTCGCGGTGGCCGGCGGCCAGGTCGCCGGGTCCGTACACCGCGTCGCCCAGCCGGGAGCGGACCAGTGCGTCGAAGGCGGCCGGGCCCCGGCCGCCCTTGTCGTTGAAGCCGTCCTTCAGCTCGACCTTGACCGTGACCGGCCGGTGGCCGGGGTTGGCGTCGTGCCACGCCTTCATGTCGGCGAGGCAGCCGCCGAGGTCCTGGTCACGGCTCTTGGTACGCAGCTCGCCCGCGGTGGCGGCGTTCACGCAGTTGCTGTTGTTGCCGAGCGGGTTGCTGTGCGAGACCCGCCATGACTTGCCCAGCGCGTTGGTCCACACGTCCAGTTCGAGCAGGCTCGCGCCGGAGTCCAACGCGTCTGCGAAATACGGGTACTTGGCCTTCTCGTAGGCGTTGTGGACGCCGACGGACGTGGTCGCGCCGTAGGACCGGGCGGGCTGCGCCGCACCGGCCGGTCCTGCCAGCGCCACGACCACCGCCGCCGCGACCGCCGTCGCTCCCGCACACCGTGTTCTGTTCATGTTCCCCCGCTTCACTCCACTGGCCCCCCGGCAGCCCCCTGTGGCTCCGGAATCACCAGCTCATCCGGTCGAGGCAGCAGCGTACGGGAGTTGACGGATGCTCCGGCCACCGGGTGGGTACGCGGGGCGGGAAACGCCGTACCGACCCAGCAAACAAGGACGTGGAGGACATGTACGGCATCGTGGACACCGTGGACACACCGCTGAACGACACACCGCTCCGGGGCCGGCCATGAGCAGCGACGACCGGGCCCGCGTCAAGGCCCTCCTGGACACGTACGGCCGGACCTACGCCGACGAGGCCGGCATCCGGCTCAAGGACACGCCGCAGCCGCTGTACCAGCTACTGGTCCTCTCCTGCCTGCTCAGCGCCCGCATCCAGGCCGGCATCGCGGTGGCGGCCTGCCGGGCGCTGTCCGGGGCGGGGCTGCGGGACGCGCGGCGGATGAAGGACGCGACCTGGCAGCAGCGGGTGGACGCCCTCGGCGAGGGCGGCTACCGCCGCTACGACGAACGCACCGCGACCCAACTGGGCGACGGCGCCGGGCTGTTGCTCGACAAGTACGGCGGCGACCTGCGCCGGATGCGGGACGCGGCGGACGGCGACACCGGCCGGCTGCGCACACTGCTGCGCGAGGTTCCCGGCCTCGGCCCGGCCGGTGTCGACATCTTCCTGCGCGAGGCGCAGGCCGTGTGGACGGACCTCGCGCCGTACCTGGACGCCAAGGCGATGCAGGGCGCGGAGCGGGCCGGGCTGCCCACCGCGCCCGACGCGCTGCTCAAGGCCGCCGGGAAGACGGACCCCGCCGTGCTGGCGGCGGCACTGGTGCGCGCGGCGCTCGACAAGAAGGGCGCGGCGGAGATCCGCGACGCCGGTTGAGCCGCCGGCGGCCCCGGTCCCGTGGCCGGGCCGGGGCCGCCGGCGCGTACCGCGTGCCTACGGCGACTCGGTGAGCAGTCCCCGGGCCGTCGCCGCGATCGCCTGCGCGTCGATGCCCGCCGCCCGCAGCTGTTCCTCCGGGGAGGCGGAGCCGGGCATGGTGCGCACCGCGAGCCGGGCCAGCCGCGGCACCGGGCGGCCGTCGGTGAAGGCGTCCAGCACCGCGTCGCCGAGGCCGCCCTCGGGGTGGTGGTCCTCCACGGTGATGATCCGCCCGGTGACCTCGGCGGCCTCCCGCAGCGTGGCCAGGTCGACCGGCTTGAGCGAGTACAGGTCGATGACGCGGACGGCCACGCCCTCGCCGGCCAGGGTGTCGGCGGCGGCCAGCGCCTCGTGGACGGTGACGCCGGCGGCCACCACGGTGACCCGGTCCTCCGGGGTGGCGCGCAGCGTCTTGCTGCCGCCGATCGGGAAGTCCTCGGACGCCCCGTAGATGACCGGGGACCCGCCCCGGGAGGTGCGCAGATAGCGGATGCCGCTCGCGTCGGCCATCGCGGCGGTCAGCCGGGCCGCCTGGTTGGCGTCGCACGGGTACAGGACGGTGCTGCCGTGCACCGCGCGGAACGCGGCCAGGTCCTCCAGACCCATCTGGGAGGGGCCGTCCTCCCCGATGGCGACACCCGCGTGCGAACCGACGAGGTTGAGGCCGGCCCGGCTGACGGCGGCCATCCGGACGAAGTCGTAGGCGCGGCTGAGGAAGGCGGCGAAGGTGGTGGCGTACGGCACCCAGCCGCGTACCTGCATGCCGACCGCGGCGGCCACCATCTGCTGCTCGGCGATGTAGCACTCGAAGTACCGGTCGCCGTGCGCGTCGGCGAAGTACTCGGCGCGGGTGGAGTCGCCGACCTCGCCGTCCAGCGCGACCACGTCGCCGCGGACGGCGCCGAGCGCGGCGAGCGCCTCGCCGAAGGCGTTGCGGGTGGCGACCGCGTCGCCGACCTTGTACTCCGGCAGCTCGGGCGCGCCGCCGCCGGCCCGCAGCCGCGGCTCGGCGTCGCGCGGCGGACGCACCTCCACGCGCAGGTCGCGGACGCCGCCCAGTTCCTCGATCGCCCCGGCGGCGTCCTTCAGCGGCTTGCCGTGCTTGCCCTCCTGGTCGGCCACGGCGCGCACGCCCTGGCCCTTGCGGGTCTTCGCGATGATCGCGGTGGGCCGGTCGGTGGTGGCGGCCGCCTCGGCGTACGCGCGGTCCACGGCCGCGATGTCGTGGCCGTCCACCTCGACCGTGTGCCAGCCGAAGGCCCGGATGCGGCGCGCGTAGGCGTCCAGGTCCCAGCCGTGCCGGGTGGGGCCGCGCTGGCCGAGCCGGTTGACGTCGATGATCGCCGTGAGGTTCGCCAGCCGCTCGTGCCCGGCGTGTTCGAACGCCTCCCACATCGAGCCCTCGGCCATCTCGCTGTCGCCGCACAGCACCCACACGCGGTACGGGACGCGGTCCAGGTCGCGGCCGGCCAGCGCGAGGCCGACGCCGATGGGCAGTCCCTGGCCGAGCGAGCCGGTGGCCACGTCCACCCACGGGATGCGCGGGGTGGGATGCCCTTCCAGCAGGCTGCCGTTCTTGCGGAAGGTCAGCAGCTGCTCGTCGGTGAGCGCCCCGGCCGCCTTGCCCATCGCGTACACCAGGGGCGAGGCGTGGCCCTTGGAGAAGATGAGGTGGTCGTTGCCGGGGTTCTCGGGATCGGCGAAGTCGTAGCGCAGGTGCTCGCTCAGCAGCACCGCGGCCAGGTCGGCCGCGGACATCGAGGAGGTCGGGTGGCCGGAGCCGGCCGCGTCGGCGGCGCGTACGGAGTCGACGCGCAGCTGCTGCGCCAGCTCGCCCAGCCGCTCGTACCGGGCGGTGTCCGCGCCCGGGTCGTTCTCTGTGGTCATCAGCTTCCTTCCGCTTTTCGGGGTCGGTCGGACGGGTCGTCCGCCGGCGTCCGCTCCCCCGTGCCGCCGTCCGCCGGTACCCGGGCCAGTTCGGGGGCCGCGGTGTCCAGCGGCACCGACCAGGAGCGCACCAGGCCGAGCTGGACGCCCTGACGCGGCAGTGCCGCGTCCAGCAGCCAGTCGGCGGCGACCCGAACGCGGTTGCCGGGCATCGCCATCAGGTGGTAGCCGCGGGTCACGGCGTTGGCGACCGGGCCGGACAGCGGGATGTGCAGCGGGTTGGCGGCGGCCTGCACCCCGCCGAGGTCGACCATGAAGCCCAGGTCGTGGTGCTTGTAGGCGCGCGGTTCGCCCTGGCCGTAGGAGGCGGCGATGTTGTGCGCGGCGACCTTGCCCTGGCGCTGCGCGTGCTGGGCCGTCATCGGCGTCGCCTGCCCCGGCCGGGTCAGGTCGGGTACGGCCGCGGCGTCACCGCAGGCCAGCACCTCGGGGTGGCCGGGTACGGCGAGGAACTCGTCCACGCACAGCCGGCCGCGTTCGGTGGGCAGTCCCAGCGACTCCACCAGCGGGTCGGGCCGTACGCCGACGCACCAGATCAGCGACCGGGTGTCGACGGACGTGCCGTCGTCCAGCAGCACCCCGTCGGAGGTGGCCTCCTTGACGGAGGTCTTCGTACGGATCTCGACACCACGTTTGCTCAGCACCCGGTGCGCGGTGCGCGACAACCGTTCGTCCAGCTCCGGCAGCACCCGGTCGGCGAGGTCCAGCAGGATCCAGCGCGGCTGCGGCTCGCCGCGCAGCCCGGCGTTGTGGCGCGCCAGCGACCGGGTGAAGGTCACGCCGTGCGCGGCGACCTCGATGCCGGTGTAGCCCGCGCCGACCACCACGAAGGTCATCCGGGCGGCCCGTTCGGCGGGGTCCTCGGCGGCTCCCGCCAGCTCGATCTGCCGGGTCATGTGGTCGCGCAGGTACAGCGCCTCCGGCATGCCGCGGAAGCCGTGCGCGTGCTCGGCGACGCCCGGGATGGGCAGCAGCTTGTTGACGCTGCCGACGGTCAGCACGAGGCGGTCGTAGCCGAGCGAGCCGGTACGGCCCTCCGGGTCGGTGTACTCGACCCGGCGGGCGGCCAGGTCCACGCCGCCGACCTGGCCGAGGACCAGCCGGACGCCGGGCAGGGTGCCGGTCAGCGACACCGACACCCGGCGCGGCTCCAGGATCCCGGCCGAGACCTCGGGCAGCAGCGGCAGGTAGAGGAAGTAGTCGTTGGGGTTGACCAGCACGATCTCAGCGGCGCCGCGGGACTTCTTCGCGAGCGTGCGGGCGCACTCGTATCCGGCGAAGCCCGCCCCCACGATCACCACGCGCGGCCGCCGCCCGTTCCGGCTCTCCGCCACCATCTGCGTCTCCTCTCACCTCGGGGTCCTGCCCTGATCGGCCCGGGTGCCCGCATTCCGCGCGGGTATGTACGCCGTCCGGCCCAGCCGCGCCTACCGGTCACCGCCCGGACGGCGGCCCCACATGCCGGCGGCGGGTGCGCGGTTCCCGGGGCCCGGCTCGGGAGCGGGCGATTTCCCCGCTGGAACACTTTTCGGCCGGGGCCCCTGTTCTCGTACCGAGCGGCACGCATACGGGGCACCATACGGCGTCCGCCGACGGCGTGGACAACCCCTGCCGCGCGCAATACTTTCGATGGCGCCGACACGACGTTCCCGGGGGTGCGCGGTGAAGATCGAGGTCATCGAGAAGGACGATCAGTACGTTCTGAATCACTGCACCAAATACCTCGCCAGGGAAAGCCGGGACGCGCGCCATGATTTCGGGCAGTACACGCCCGGGGACGAGCGCGCGGCGATCTGCGAGGCGTGGCGCTTCCCGGTGGTCGACGCGCACTGGGACGGGGTGTCGGCGGCCGGTTCGTACCCGTACAACGACGTGACCTTCGTCTACGACGGCCGCCGCGCCGCACCTGCCCCGGTGGCCGTACTGGGCACCTTCGGGCCGCTGCACTCGCCGGTGCCGCTGCGCCCGCTGGTGTTCGCGGGCGAGCCGACCGGCCTCTTCGCCACCACCGTGCGGGTCCCCAAGGGCCAGGTGCACACGTACAAGTTCGCGGTGGCCGGGCGGTACGTGCTCGACCCTGTCAATCCGCAGCGCACCGTCCTGGACAACGGCGAGCCGTGGTCGCGCTTCTTCACCGACGCCTGCACCGTGCCGCTGTCGTTCGGCCGGGCCGAGCGCGACCTGCTGGGCCGGCTGGTGCGCCACCTGCTGCCCTTCCGGCTCGACGAGAACCGGCGGTTCCTGCGCGGCGTGTACGAGTCGCTGGACCGGGCGACACGGGACGAGGCATTTCCGCTGGCCTACCAGCTGGACGACGAAGTGGGCACGGTCAACTACATCGACAAACTGGTCGCGCGCCAGGAACAGCACCATGCCGATGATTACCACACCTGCCTCAAAATCATCGGCGAAATCCTGCGGTCCCGGTTCGGCGGACTCGATCCGGCGGCCGCACCTCCGGAAATGTACGCGGATCTCTACCGGCAGATGGAAACCGAAAAGGTGGACGGCTGGGACTACTCCCGCTACGGCAGCCCGCGGTTCTTCCTGCTGCTCCTGCGCCGGCACGCGATGACCGGCGCGTTCGTCCACCCGAAACACGGCGGGAATTCCGGCGCGGCGGGCTGGATGTATCTGGAGAGCCGGTTCCGGGACGCGCGGGGCGGCACGCTCTTCGACTGGCGGCGGGCGCTGGAGTCGCCGCTGGGCCACAACACCGACTACCGCGGCTGAGTGGGGGACGGCATGGACGGGGAACGTGCCACGGTCGTCGTCATCGGCAGTGGCGCGGGCGGCGCGCCGCTCACCCACACCCTCGTCCGGGCCGGCCACCGGGTGGTCGTCCTGGAGAAGGGGCCGCTGCTGCGCACCCAGGCGCAGAGCCCGCACGGCCTGTCGGACTTCAAGCGCGACGAGTGCTTCGCCACCGGGTCGGAGAAGCGCATCACCGTGCCGGACGTGGCCAACACCGGTGAGCCGTACTTCTCCAGCCACGTGGAGCCGGACCTGAACGACGAGCCGCACGTCTACCGTGACAGCGACGGCCGGGACCGGGTCACCATCGAGGGCTACACGGCCCAGGTGGTCGGCGGCGGCACGCAGTTGTACGGCGGGGTGTCGCCCCGCTTCACGCCCGAGGACCTGCGGCTGGCCTCCCTCAACGCGGGGCGCGGCGACCTGCGCGACGACCCGGGCGGCGACGTGCGCCGGGAGGCCCGCGACTGGCCGCTGGACTACGCCGCGCTGGAGCCGTACTACACCAGGGCCGAGGAGCTGATCGGCGTCAACGGGACCTGGGAGGGCCAGGCGAAGGTCCCGTCCCGGGACCGCTACCAGCCACCGCTCGACCCCAACCCGATCAGCGCGTACGCCGCCGCCGGGATGGACGCGCTCGGAATGCGCCGCTACCGCACCCCGCTCGCGGTCATCACCCGCGACCACGCGCCCAGCGGCCGTACGGTGCCCGCCGACGCCGACACCGTCAAGACGGCGTTCGTCAACCGCTACGGCGACCCGCTGGGCCTGAAGTCCAACACCTGGGTGTCGCTGCTGGCGCCGCTGCGCGGCCTCGACGGCGGTGGCGGGCTCGACCTGCGGGCCAACTGCACCGTCACGCACCTGGAGGCGGACGGCCCGCGCGTGACGAAGGTGCACTACCGCGACCCCGCCGGCCGGCCCCGGACGATCGCCGCCGGCACGGTCGTCGTGGCCTGCTCGGCGATCGAGTCCGTACGGCTGCTCCAGCTCTCCGGGCTGCTCGACCCGGCCTTCGGCAAGCGGGTCAACGGAAACGGCCTGCTGGGCCGCTACTTCCTGACGCACTGCTTCGGCGGCGCGCAGTGCACCGTGCCGGAGCGCGCCGACAAGTCGAAGACGCTGGACTCGGACTGGGCCACCGACCACTGCGCGCGCCCCGAGTGGTTCCGCGCCCAGGGCCTGTGGGCGGGCGGCGTGATCTACAACAACACCTCCGACGGCGCCCTGCCCCTCTCGCTCGCCCGCACCTGGCAGGCGATGGACATGGACAGCATGTGGAAGGGCTACCTCTACGACACCGGCCTCGTCGGCAACGGCTTCGAGGACTACCTGGAGGAGAGCTTCGGGCGGCGCCTGTCCGTGGCGTTCATGGCCAACCAGGTGCCGCAGCGGGAGAACCGCATCGAACTGCACCCGCGTGTGACGGACAAGTGGGGCCGCCCGGTCGCGTACATCATCAAGACCTGGCACCCGCACGACCGGGCGCTGATGGACATCCTCGCCGAGCAGTGCCGGCAGATCCTGGTGCGCGGCGGCGACGTGCGCGACGTCAGCTCGGGGTCGGTGGACGGTTCGGTGGTCCGCATCGCCAACCACGTGCTGGGCGGCGCCCGGTTCGGCGCCGACGCGGCCGACTCGGTGCTCGACCCGGACTGCCGGGCCTGGAACTTCGACAACCTCTACGTCACCGACGGGGCGTTCATGCCGACCTCGGGGAGCGCCAACCCGACGCTGACCATCGAGGCGAACTCCTTCCGCGTCGGCGACGTGCTGCTGGACCGGCTCGGGAGGCCGTGACATGGACAGCCGCTTCGACGAGGTCTACACCCACCCCGAGAACGAGATCTTCCGGGTCGTCTTCTACCCCGACCGGATCTACCACGCCCGCTACCTGAACGCGACCCGCTCCTCCCGCTACCGCTACTACGTCGCCGAGGTGCGCGGCTCGGCGGACGGCACCGCCATCAAGGGCGACGTGTTCCTGGGCGGCACCAGACTCTGCCCGATGCTGCGCATCGAGTACTCCGGCCTGAGGCTCTTGGAGCAGGCCCGGGAGTTCAACCGGCGCCTGGGGCCCCGTACGAAGGCGTGGCTGAAGGTCACCGGCGACGATGCGGCGGGCACCGCCGAGGCCCTCGTCACCCTGCACTGGGACCCGGTGATCGGCGCGTACGCGGCGGAGATCTGGGAGACGCTGGAGCCGCCGGACGGCACCGCGCACGACCACCGGGTGCTGCCCCTGATGGGCCGGGACGCGCCCATCACCCGGGTGCCGCAGCTGTCCCCGCTGCTCGGCTCGGTCTCCGAGGTGGCGATGGCGTTCCGGGAGGACGGCGTGCTGTACCCGACGGGCCAGCGGCTGGGCAACCCGCAGTGGGACAACGCCTATCTCCGCTCCCACCAGGAGCCGCGCACCCAGGAGCCCAGCGACCCGCGCAACACCGTCGCGGACAGCAACTACCTGCTGGACTTCCGGCGCGGCTTCTTCATCCCGGACGCCGGGCGGATCGCGCCGGTCAACTACCGCAACGCCATGACCGACGAGGACGACCCGGAGCGGCGGGACGACAACATCGTGCAGATGCGCTGGCTGTTCCAGCGGGAACTCGGCAGCGACCTGGTGTTCTTCCACGAGGTGACGGTGCCGCCCGGCGCGGTGGAGGGCACCCACCGGCACATCGGCTCGGAGGAGCTGTACTACGTCGTCTCCGGCACCGGCACCGCGTACATGAGCGACGGCGACGACCCGACGACGGCCGCCTACCCGCTGGTCGAACGGCCCGTCTTCGGCATCGGCCCGGTCAAGTGCCGGGAGCTGCCGGTCAAACCGGGCAGCGTCCTGTACACCAAGAGCGGCGGTGTGCACGGCATCCGCAACCCCGGCACCGAGCCGCTGAAGTTCGTCGCGTTCCTCTACCACACCACCTGAGGCGGTCCCGCGATGCCCAAGATCGTGCACACCGACTCGGTCTTCCGCGTCGACCCGGTCAAACCGCCGGACTACGCGGACGCCAACCCGCTGCTGAAGCTGCTCGGCCTGGTCGAGCGCACCCGCTTAGCCGCCGAGCGCGAACACTACGATCCCGCCTCGCTCCAGCACCTGTTCCCGCTGCGCACGCTCCAGCTGTACGGGCCCGCCTCCCCCCACCAGGACCTGCTCGACCCGGCGCAGCAGGACGACAAGACCGACTTCCAGAAGCAGAACGTCCGCGACTTCACACTGGCCGACACCCGGGCGGTGCGCGGCTGGGCCGAGATCGGCGACTGGCGCGGCCCGTTCCTCCAGCTCTCCTACCGGGGCGGCCCGGACTCCGCGCTGTGGCGCGAGGCGGGGCAGCTCGGCGACACCATCGGCTGTGTACTGTCCGTCCAGGGCAGCCGGCCGGAGCCGATACGGGTGCCGTACGACGAGGAGACCGACTTCTACACCGTCGAGCTGTGGGGCCGGGTCGGCGACGGGCTGCGCGACCTGCTCGGCCCGCGCGGCCGGACCGCCCTCGACTCCGGACTGCTGCAACCGCGCCCGGACATCGTCACCGGCCTGGGCCAGGACTTCCACCGCGACCAGATGACCAACCAGGACCTGCGGCTGGTCGCCCCGCGGCACGCCATGCACCCCGTCCTGCCGTGCTACGTCGACGTACGCTGGACTACGAGTCCCGACGGCGCCGGATCGGCCGACCCGCCGTCCGGATCGGTGCGGCTGGGCTTCGAGATGAAGGTCCGCGGCTGGGACAACTACCTGGGCGTGGGCACCAGCCCCACCCCGCACGGCGGCGTCGGGTCGCTCGAATACCGCACGCTCTTCAGCGAGTACGGCCGCTGGGCGGGCAGCGGCGACCTGCGGCGCACGCTGGAGCCGTACAACCTCGACGCGTTCGGCCGCAAGGCCCATGTGAGCGGTGACGTGGAGCCGTTCTTCGCCGTCACCTACATGGACCTGCACGTGCTCGACCCGGCCTGCGGCATCGGTCTGCACCGGCACCGGGACAACCAGGAGGTCTTCCTGATGCTGGAGGGCGACGGGCTGATGGTGACCGGCGACTGGGCCGACTCCGGCAGCCGGGTGCGCTCCTTCGAGGTGCGGCGGCTGCCCGCCGGGCACCTGGCCCTGCTCAAGGGCGGCAACCTGCACGGGCTGATGAATCCCGCGGACCAGCGGGCGTCCCTCTTCATGTTCGGCGGTTACGACTGATGACAGCCCCTCATGTTCCTCCCGTACCCGGCGACCCGTACCGGCCCGGTGCCCACTGGGACGGCTCGGGCACCTTCTTCGCCGTGTATTCCTCGGCGGGCGCGTACGGCGGATCGGTCGAGCTGTGCCTGCTCGGCGAGGGCGGTGAGCGACGGGTGCCGATGGCGGTGGACTGCGACATCTGGCACACGTACGTACCGGGCGCGCGGCCGGGCCAGGCGTACGGCTACCGTGCGCACGGGCCGTTCGCGCCCGCGCGGGGCCTGCGCTTCGACCCGTCCCGGCTGCTGCTCGACCCGTACGCCGAGGTCCTGAAGCCGGTGGCGGAACGCACGCTGCTGCCGCTGGTGGCGGACCCGGTGTTCGACTGGGGCGACGACCGGGCGCCGCGCCATCCCTGGTCGCGGACGGTCCTGTACGAGACGCACGTCAAGGGCCTGACCGCACGGCACCCCGACGTGCCGCCGCCGCTGCGCGGAACGTACGCCGGAGTGGCGCACCCCGCCGTCACCGGGCACCTGGCCGGCCTGGGCGTCACCGCGGTCGAACTGATGCCGGTCCACCAGTTCCTCCCCGAACCGTTCCTGCTCGACCGCGGACTGACCAACTACTGGGGCTACTCCACGATCGGCTTCTTCGCGCCGCACGCCGCGTACAGCTCGGCGGGCCACGAGGGCGGGCAGAACACCGACTTCAAGGCGATGGTGAAGGCCCTGCACGCCGCCGGCATCGAGGTGATCCTCGACGTCGTCTACAACCACACCGCCGAAGGCCCGCCCGACGACCCGGCACTCTGCTTCCGCGGCCTGGCCAACGAGATCTACTACCGCCTCGACCCGGCCGACCCGTCCCGCTACGTCGACACCACCGGCACCCGCAACACCCTCAACGCCGGCCGCCCCGAGGTGCTGCGCCTGATCATGGACTCGCTGCGCCACTGGGTCACCGAGATGCACGTGGACGGCTTCCGCTTCGACCTGGCCGCATCCCTGGCCCGCCAGTACGGCCACGTCGACCGCCTCGCCGCCTTCTTCGACCTGCTCTACCAGGACCCGGTCGTGGGCCGCGTCAAACTGATCGCCGAGCCGTGGGACGTGGGCGCACCGGACAGCTACCAGGTGGGCCGCTTCCCGCCCGGCTGGAACGAGTGGAACGACCGCTGCCGGAACACCGTGCGCGACTTCTGGCGGGGCCGCCCGGCCGTCGGCGACCTGGCGAGCCGGATCGCCGGCTCCGCCGACCTGTACGCGCCCGAACGCCGCGGCCCGGACGCCTCCATCAACTTCGTCACCTGCCACGACGGCATGCCCCTGACGGATCTCGTGACGTACGCGCACAAGCACAACGAGGCCAACGGCGAGAACAACCGGGACGGCACGGACGACAACCGGTCGGCCAACTACGGGGTGGAGGGCCCGACCAACGACCCGGCCGTCATCACCGTCCGCGAACGCCAGCGCCGCAACATGCTCGCCACCCTGTTCCTCTCCCAGGGCTGCCCGATGCTCCTCGGCGGCGACGAACTGGGCCGTACGCAGGGCGGCAACAACAACGCGTACTGCCAGGACAACCCCACGAGTTGGTACGACTGGTCGGCGCCCACACCGCTCACCGACTTCGTGCGCCGGGTGGTCGCCCTCCAGCGCGCGCACCCGACACTTCAGCGCACCACCTTCCTCACCGGCTCCGGCGACCCCCCGGACATCGCCTGGTACGACCGCGACGGCCGCCCGATGACTCCCGCGCGCTGGGACGACCCGGCCACCCGCTTCCTGGCCTTCCTCCTGGCCGGGGACCGCGCGGCGACGCCGGACACCGACCTCCTGGCCCTGCTCAACTCCGGTGCCGACGCGGTGGACTTCCCGGTTCCGGGCCGGACCGGCGCGGTGTACACGGTGGTGCTGGACACCACCGCACCGGACGGCGCCCCGACGGCTTCGGCCACCCTGGAGACGGGCGGCGTGTGCACGGTCCCGGCCCGCACGGTCCTCGTCGCGACGGCGGCACTGCCGAGCCGTCGACAGCACCCGTAGAGTACGCGGAGCCCCCTCCACCGCAGGCCAGGGAGACCGTGGATGCCCACCACCAGACCGTTCCAGGCCCTGCCGCTCGCGGCGACCGTACTCACCGGCACGGTCGCGCTCTACATGGCGCTCGTCGCGTTCGGCAACATCACCGACTTCGGCACCAATCAGGCGTTCGTACAACACGTCCTGGCCATGGACACCACCTTCAAGGACCCCGACCTGATGTGGCGCGCCATCGAATCGCCCACCCTCCAGGACATCGCCTACGTCCTGATCATCATCTGGGAGACGGCCGCGGCCCTGGTACTGATCGCGGCGACCACCCTGTGGGCGCGCGGACTGCGCCGGGGAGCGGGGTACGCCGACGCCCGGCGCCTGGGCACCATCGGCCTCCTGATGGTGCTGCTGCTCTTCGGCGCCGGCTTCATGGCGATCGGCGGGGAGTGGTTCGCGATGTGGCAGTCGAAGACCTGGAACGGCCTGGACGCGGCGGCACGGAACGTGGTGTTGGCGGGGGTGGCACTGGTGGTGGCGCAGCTGCGGGGGGCGGACGAGCGGTAGCCGGGCGTCGCGCCGTACGCGTCCTCACCGGTTCGCCCGTACCCGCCCTCACCACTCGATGCGGTACCCGGTCAGCCAGGCGTCGGCGCCGTCTCCTCCGTGTTCGATGCTGCGGGGCAGCAGCACGTCGCGGACCAGCCGCCGCATCGTCCCCGGTGCCGACCGGCGGGCCATCCGTGCGCTGTGGGCCACCGCCCGCTCCACGCGGGCCCGGCGCAGTTCCTCGTACGTGTGGAAGGCCCGCCGGGGCTCGTGCTGGTCGCGCAGGCACTTGGCCAGCACGATGGCGTCCTCGATGGCCATCGAGGCGCCCTGCGCGGCGTTGGGTGCCGCGGCGTGCGCGGCGTCGCCGATGATCACCATGGTGTCGGAGTACCACCGCGGGGTGACGGCCAGGTCGTAGGCGTGCGAGGCGACGATGTGCTCGCCGGTGGCGCGGACGACGGCGGCGGCCGGGGTGCGGTCGCCGTCGAGGAGGGCGGCGACGCGCTGCCGCCACTGGTCGGCGGTGACGGCGGCCAGGTCGCGGCGGGACCGCTCGGGACCCGGCGCGTTGGCGAACCACCACACCTCGCCGTCCGGCGCCGTCGTGCAGCCGAAGAAGGCCCGCCGGCCGTAGATCATGGTGTAGGTGTCGGGCGCGGACGGCGGTTCGACGTCCCGGGTGTAACCGCAGACGGTGTTCTGGCCGGTGTAGTGGGGGCGGGGCGCCGCCGGGTCGATGAGCTTGCGGACGACCGAGTGGATGCCGTCCGCGCCGATCAACAGGTCGCCCTCGGCGCGGCTGCCGTCGGAGAAGGAGGCCACCACCCGGCGGTCGCCGACGGTCTCGGCGGCGACCAGCCGTTTGCCGTGCCGTACGGGAATGCCGCGGCGGCGCGCCTCGTCGTGCAGCACCCGGTAGAGGGTGGCGCGGGTGAGGGTGCGCGGGCCCATCGCCGTCGCGTCGGCGGCGCCGGCCAGGGTGCGTGCGCCGAGCCGTTTGCCCGTACCGCTGACGAACTCCACGCGCCCGGCGGGGAAGGAGTTGGCCACGACCGGGCCGTGTGCGCCGATGACGCGCAGCGCCTCCAGCCCGTTGGTGAAGACGACGAGGAAGGCGCCCACGTCGTCGGCGCCGGTCGCGTACGCCTCGAAGACCTCCGCGTCGATGCCCGCCTTCTGGAGGGCCATCGCGGTCACCGCTCCCGCTATCCCACCACCGATGATCAGGGCGTCGGTCATGGCGTTCCCCCAGGTGATCGCCGTCCGGCGGTACGCGGACCGCGCCGCCACCGTCCACGATGCCGCCGGCGCCCGGCGGGAGCCAGACCCCGCGCGGGGCCGGTGCCCGCCGGGCGGGGCGGTGCCCGCCCGGCCCCCGGCCGGGCCGGCCGGCGGCGGCGGAGGGCTCCGGCGCGGCCGGCGAGGACGACGGCCCGCCGGACTCGCGGCTCACCCCGCCGCGTACACGTCCTCCACATAGCGCCCGGCCGCCGTCAGTTCGCGCAGCCAGGTCTCGGCCTGCTCGTCCGTGGCGCCCGTGCGGGCCGCGTGCAGCTCGCGGAAGGCGGCCCGTACGCCCGGTGCCATCCGGCTGCCGTCCCCGCAGACGTACACCCGCGCCCCGGCGTCCAGGAGGGCGCCCACCTCCTCGGCCTCGGCGGCGATGCGGTGCTGGACGTAGCGGCAGCCGTCCGCCGGGCGGGCGCTGAACGCCGGGCGCAGCGACACCGCGCCGGCCGCCTCGGCGGCGCGCAGCTCGTCGGCGTGCAGGTAGTCGGCTTCGGGGGCGTCACAGCCGAAGTAGAGGAGCGCGGGTGCCGGCTGGCCGTCGCGGGCGGCGGCCAGGCGGTCGGCCACGGCGCCGCGGAAGGGGGCCAGGCCGGTGCCGGCCGCGACCAGGATGACCGGTGCCGGGTCGGCCGGGTCGAGGCGGAACGCCTCCCGGCAGGGCTGGACGCGGGCCAGGACGGTGTCGCCGGGCCGCAGTGCGTGCAGGTGGCCGGAGCCGGTGCCGCCGGGCAGCAGGGACACCATCAGGTCGGCGTGCCGGGGGTCGACGGCGGGCGAGGAGGAGAGGGAGTAGTGGCGGATGCGCAGGGCCGGGAGCAGGTCGAGGATCACCGGCCAGGGCAGCGCGCCGCGCAGGGCCGGGTGTTCCTCGACCAGGTCCAGGACGCTGCGCGGGTCGTCGTCGGCGACCGTCTGGAGGGCGGCGCGTTCGGGCGGGCAGGGGTTGTGGTCGGCGAGGACCGCACGCTGTTCCGGTGTGGGCCGGGCGCCCAGTTCCAGGTGGTGCGTGAGCAGGTCCCGTACGGTCAGCGGACGGTCGACGGGGAGGGCGTCACGGCCGGCCCGGCCCGCGCCGGCGCGGATGTCGAGGACGGTGTCCAGGTCCGCGCCCAGGACCCGTGCGGCGCGTTCGACCGCGGCCGGCCCGTTGGCGGGGAGTACGGCGAGGTGGTCGGCGGTGCGGTAGGTGACGCCGTCGGGCAGGGCGAGCCGCAGGAAGCGCTTGACCCGGGGGTGGCCGGGGGCGGTGAGGTCGTACGCCTCGGTGACGGTCATCGGCCGGAGGCCGTGCCGGGCGGCGAGGGCGTCCAGCGGGCCGCCGCTGATCTCGGCGACCGTGTAGGCGTCCGGGCCGGCCGGGCCGCCACCCGTGGCACCGGCGCTCGCGGGATCGCCGTACCGCACCAGCAGTTCGGTCCGCAGCGCGGCCGTGAACGCCTTGACGGCGCCGTTCAGGTCGCCCGAGGCGTCGGCCTCGCCGCGCGGCAGCAGCCGCTCGGCGCCCAGGCCGGCCAGCCGCTCGTCGAGCAGGGTCGGTACGCGCTGGTAGGTGGCGGCCCAGTTGCGGTCGCCGACGCCGAGGACGGCGTACGGCACGCCCTCGGCCTGCGCCTGCGCGCTCTCCAGCCACGCCACGAAGCGTGCCGCGTCGTCCGTCGGCTGCCCGTTGTAGGAGGCGGCGACGATGACGACCGGCCGGTCCGCGGGGAGTGCGCCGGCCGCGGCGTCCAGGGGGGCCACCTCGGTGGTGAAGCCGAGCCCGGTGGCCTCGTCGGCGATGCGCTCGGCGAAGTCGCGGCAGGTGCCGTAGTTGGTGCCGTGCAGGAGCAGCAGGCCGGTGTCCTGCCGGGCCCGCGTGGGCAGCCCGTCGTCCGTGCCGGGCTCCGCGGCGGCCTCCGCCGCCCCGCCGGGCAGCACGGCGAGCGCGGCGCGCACTCCCGCCCGGTCCGCGGGGGTCCGCCGGCCGAGGGTGAGCGTGAACCCGTCCGGCTTGAGGGTCAAGGACTCCTTGATGGTCAGCCGGTAGTCCGCGTGGTCGGTGAGGCGGTAGCGGTGCACCAGCATCGCGAGCAGCATGGTCGCCTCGTGCAGCGCGAACTGCCGCCCGATGCAGGCCCGTTCGCCCGTCCCGAACGGCTTGTACGCGTGCGGGGAGCGGGCCGCCTCGGCCTCCGGAGCGAACCGGGTGGGGTCGAAGAGCTCCGGGTTGTCGCCCCAGACCGGGTCGCGGTGCAGCATCGGCGTGAGGACGGTGACCAGCTGGCCCGCCCGCACCGGGTAGCGGCCGCCGAGCAGGGTGTCCGTACGGGCCTGGCGGCTGAAGGCGGCGGCGGTGGGCCACAGCCGCAGCGCCTCGCCCAGCACCTGCCGGGTGAAGGGCAGCCGGCCGATGTCCTCGAAGGACGGGTCGGGGTCGGCCGTGTCGCCCCACAGCTCGTCCGCCTCGCGCTGGGCCAGGCGCAGCGCGACCGGGTCCTTGAGCAGGTGGTACAGGGCGAAGGACAGCGCGCCGGAGGTCGTCTCGTGACCGGCGATCAGGAAGGTGATGACCTGGTTGCGGATGTTGGCGAGGTCGAGCGTGGTGCCGTCGGCGGGGTGGGTGGCGCCGAGCATCAGCCCGAGCAGGTCGTCACCGGTCCCGGCCGCCGCGTCCCCCTCCCCCGTACGGGAGGCGATGACCTCGTCCACGACCGAGGCGAGGTAGTACGCGTCGGCCTGGAAGGCGGCGTCCTGCTCGGTGTAGTCCCCGCCCGGCTCCCGGCCGAGCCGCTTCATGCTCCACTCCAGGCAGCGCACCATCGCCTCGACGAAGGGGTGCGGGGTGTCGCGGGAGAACGACTCGAAGTCGAAGCCGAAGCCCGCCAGGCCGATGGTGTCCAGCGTCATCCGGGTCATGTCGTCGGGGACGTCCACCGGGGTCCCGTCGGCCGCCCGCCGGTCCCAGGCGGCGATCACCCGGCGCGCCACCTTCAGCATGGCCGGGTGGTAGGTGCGCATCGAGCCGAGCGCGAAGGCCGGCATCAGGATGTCGTGCGCCTTGGCCCAGTTCGGTTCGTCGTTGTACGCGGTGAACAGGCCGTCGCCGGCGAACTCGCGGACGTTCTCCAAGGTGACCGAGACGCCCTTGGCGAAGCGTTCCTCGTCGGCCAGATCGGTGACCAGTTCCAGCGAGGAGACGAACAGGGCCTCGTGGCCGTGCAGCCGCCGCCGGAACACCGGCCCGTGCTCACGGGCCAGGTCCATGGCCTGCTGGAGGGGGGTGTCGCTGAGTCCGGTGGCCGACAGGTCGACGACCGGGACCTCCTCGGACGGGCGCACCGCGGCGCCGGCTGCTGCGAACGGGATCGTGTCGGTCATGTCTCAAGCGTGACCCGCCCCGGGTACCCTGCGACGCCGGGTAACTGCATGATTGTGCAGTGGTTTTTCGCTGTCCGCTCTTGCGGCCGGACCGGAGAAGGAGCAATGGACGACGCGACGGCGAACGGCCCGGTGGGCCCGTATGCGACGGGCCCGTGGCACAACCACTTCCTGATCCTGCTGGACCGTGTCCCGGTGCCGATCGCGGTGTGCTCGGCGTACGGCGAGGTGCTGATCGCCAATCCGGCGATGGCCGCCGAGTGGGGCGCGGCCCCCGGGCAGCTGCGCGGCCGCAACCTGCTGGACCTCTTCCGCCCCCGCTCCCAGGCGCAGATAGACCGCCTGGTCGACGCGTTGCGCCGGCGCCGCAGGTCGCGCTATCCGATCGAGGTGTGCTGGCAGGCCGGTACGGACGGCGCCGAGCGGGAGGGGGAGCTGACGGTCGATCCGGTCGGTGATCCGTCGGTGGCCCCGCCCGCCCTGCTGGCGCTGCTCCGCGTCCACGAGACCCCGCCGCCCGCCCCCGCCCCGGCCCGCGAGGCGGCCAGCCCCGTCGAGACCCGTATCCTCGCGCTGGCCGCCTCCGGTGCCACCACCGCCGCCATCGGCAGCCACCTCGGCCTCACCGTCGACGGCGTCAACTACCACCTCACCCGCCTCTCCCGCCGCTGGCGGGTCCAGGGCCGCACCGCTCTGGTGGCCAAGGCGTACGTCCTCGGCGTCCTGGCCCCGGGCACCTGGCCGCCGGCACCGGCGGCCGAGATGTCCGATTGAGCCCGGTCCGGAGCACCTGCGGACCGGCCCCGCCGGCATCCGCTCCGGTCACCTCGGTCGGGCCGGGGCGGACGTGGAGGTGTTCAGTTCCACCACTGGTCCATCAGGTCGGCCACTCGCTTGCCGACCCACATGCCGGCCCCCCACAAGAGCCCCAGCCCGAACTTGCCGAATCCCGTGCGCGCGATACGGAAGTGCCCGCGCAGTCCGGGCCTTCTCCGGTTGGCGCCGCACATGCTCGCAAACTGCCGTCCCATGGTTCTCCTCCGGTCGGTGCGTGGAGCACGCAAGGGCGGGGCGTCCCGCCGCGTTCGTCCGCCCGTCCGGTCCCCGGGCGGACGGCGTCGCGATGGGACCGCCCGGGCGCTCCTGGGGGCTGACGGCGTTGTCGCACGCCTGGAGGAGCAGGTACATCACGAGGCAGCCGACGAGGAACATGACTTTGTGCCGATTCGTCTCCCACCAGGCCTTCTTCTCCGGTTCGACGATTTCGTAGATTTTCTGGCGCTTGTCGCGCACGGCTGTCCTGCCTTTCCGGTACCGGTGCAAAGGACGTGGTCCGCCCGGGGCCCGCCTCAGCGCGCCGCGGCGGTCATGCGTTCGACCGCCGTCAAGGGGATGTCCACCCAGGACGGCCGGTTGCGGCTCTCGTAGACGACCTCGTACACCGCCTTGTCCAGTTCGTAGGCGCGCAGAAGGGGCCGCCAGGGCTCCGGGTCCAGGCCGGTGACGGCGGTGTAGCCCGCCAGGAACGCTGCGCGGGACGCCTCCTCCCAGGCGCGCACGTCCTCGGCCGGAGGTGCCGGGGGGACCGGCGGGTGGCGGCGGGCGTGCTGGGCCGCGTAGTCGAACGAGCGCAGCATGCCTGCCAGGTCTTTCAGGGGGGAGGTGAGGGCGGTGCGTTCCTCCCGTGGGGCGGCGGGCTCGCCCTCGAAGTCCAGCACCAGCCATCCGCGCGGGCTGTGCAGGACCTGCCCCAGGTGGAGGTCACCGTGGACGCGCTGGACGGGCAGCGGGGCGGGCAGCGTGGCGACCGCCGCGAAGACCTGGTGGACGAGGCGTTCGTACCGTCGCAGTTGCGGGGCGCCGGAGCAGGCCCGGACGTAGCGCCTGCGCAGTTGCACGGCCAGTTTCTCCAGGCCCGGCCGGTCCAGGAGGGCGACGGGAAGCTGCCGGGCGAGGTCGCGGTGAACGGTGGCCACCGTGGCCCCCAGCTGCCCGGCGGCCTCGGGAAAGCTGTCCGTGCCGCTGCCGGAGGTACCGCCACCGCTGAGCAGGACGCTGCGCAGGGCCAGGTCCCAGCCACTGTGGGCGTGGGCTTCGTAGTGCTGCAGCAGACCGTACGTCGCTTCCTCCGCGCCGTGCCGCCCGCTCACGCTCCCCAGGAGCTGCGGCACGTTGCGGTTGCCGGCCTTCTGGAGCGCGGTGAGGGCCTCCAGCTCCGGGTTGGGGCCGGCGACGACGCGGCGGAAGAGCTTCAGCAGATAGCGGTCGTCGATCACGATCGACGTGTTGCTCTGCTCCACACCGAGCGGACGCGTCCGCTCGGTGTCCGTGGGAACGGCAAGGGCGCGCCCGCCCTGGCTACGGAAGCGGGCACCTGGAGTGTCGTGGTCACGGGCGATGAGTGCCACGATCCGGTGCATCAGTTCCGGGTCGCCGCCTGCGTCGTAGACCGCGATGCCTTCCAGCCGGGCGATGAGGTACGGCTCCAGCGCGGCCGGGAGGTGGGTACGCAGGCCGAGGGGCAGATGGTAGGTCTCGGCCTGCCCGTCGGCGAAGCACACGTGTGCCAGGGCCAGGAACCCGGTCGGCTCGGCCTCCTGGGAGCCGGTCAAGGGCACGGCCGAGGCCAGCGTGGTTCCCAGAACGGCGCGCCCTTTGCCGGCGAACCAGCGCTGCCGGGGAATCCACGCGCCCAGTGCGGTCTCGATGCGGTCCGGCAGTGCGGTGGTCATGTGGCCTCCGTCCGCGGACCCAGCGTGAACCAGTAGAAGCCGTAACCGGGCAGTGTGAGCGGGTAGGGCTCGGTGCCGATGGCGGGGAAGGGAGTGCCGCCGGTCAGCTCCGTCAGCGGGCTGGACGCGAAGGCCCGCAGGTCGAGATCCGTGTGCTGTGGTGTGCGGGCGAGGTTGTAGACGCACAGCACGGTCTCGGACGCCCCGTCGGGGGCTTCCCGTTCCCGTATGTAGGCCAGCACGCCGGGGTTGGTGGCGTCGATCTCGCGGTAGGCGCCCAGGCCGAAGGCCGGGTGGTCGCGGCGCACATGGATCAGGTCGCGGACCCAGTGCAGGAGCGAGGCGCCGTCGGCGCGTTGGGCTTCGACGCTGCGGGCCTGCGGCCCGTAGACGCTGTCGGTGATGACCGGCAGGTACAGGCACGCGGGATCGGCGGTGGAGAAGCCGCCGTTGCGGCCGGGGGCCCACTGCATGGGGGTGCGTACGGCGTCGCGGTCCGCGAGCCAGATGTTGTCGCCCATCCCGATCTCGTCGCCGTAGTAGAGCATCGGGGAGCCGGGCAGGGACAGCAGCAGCGCGGTGAACAGTTCGAGCTGTCTGCGGTCGTTGCCGAGCAGCGGGGCGAGACGGCGGCGGATGCCGATGTTGGCCCGCATGCGTGGCTCGGTGGCGTACTGCGCGTAGAGGTAGTCGCGCTCTTCGTCGGTGACCATCTCCAGGGTCAGCTCGTCGTGGTTCCGCAGGAAGATCGCCCACTGACTGCCCGCGGGGATCGGCGGCGTCCGGTCGAGGACCTCGGTGATGGGGGTGCGGCTCTCCTGGCGTATGGCCATGAACAGGCGGGGCATGAGCGGGAAGTGGAAGGCCATGTGGCTCTCGTCGCCGCCGGTGGCGGGGTCGCCGAAGTAGGCCACCGCGTCCTGCGGCCACTGGTTGGCCTCGGCCAGCAGCACGCGCCCGGGGTACTCCTCGTCGACCACCTTCCGTACGCGCCGCAGGAAGTCATGGGTCTCGGGGAGGTTTTCGCTGGTGGTGCCCTCGCGGGCGAACAGATAGGGCACGGCGTCCATGCGGAAGCCGTCGACCCCCAGGTCGAGCCAGAAGCGGACGGTGTCGAGCATGTGGTCCTGGACCCGGGGGTTGTCGTAGTTCAGGTCCGGCTGGTGGGAGAAGAAGCGGTGCCAGTAGTACTGGCCGCGGGTGTCGTCCCAGGCCCAGTTGGACCGTTCGGTGTCGACGAAGATGATCCGCGCGCCGGCGTACTTCCGGTCGTCGTCGTCCCACATGTAGAAGTCCCCGAACGGCCCGTGCGGGGACTGCCGGCTGTGCTGGAACCAGGGGTGCTGGTCGGACGTGTGGTTGACGACCAGGTCCGTGATCACGCGCATGCCGCGGGCGTGGGCCGCGTCCAGCACCGCGATGAAGTCCTCCATGGTGCCGAACTCCGGCCGGATCGCACGGTAGTCGCTGATGTCGTAACCACCGTCGCGTAACGGCGATGCGTAGAAGGGCGGCAGCCACAGGCAGTCGACACCGAGCCACTGGAGGTAGTCGAGCTTGGCCAGGAGGCCCTTCAGATCGCCCACTCCGTCGCCGTCGGCGTCGTAGAAGGCGCGGACCAGTACCTCGTAGAAGATGGCGGTCTTGAACCAGTCCGGCTGCGCCGGTGGGTTCTCGGGCGGGGGCGCGGGAAGGGACGTGCGCATCTGCGGCTCCTTACGGTCGGTCATGGCTGTTCCAGGCCAGGACGTGCAGGACGCCGTGGCCGGGGCCGAATCGGAGGGGGTGTTCCCTGCCCAGGAGGACCGGCCGGCCGGTGAGGGCGTCGTGGGCGCGGATGACCTCGCCGGGTGTCGTCCCGTCGAGGTGCGGGGCCAGCGTGACCACGCCGGTCCGGGGGCGGTCCGGGGCGAGATCGACGGCGCACAGCACCGTGTCCCCGCTGAGCGGGTCGTGCTTGGAATAAGCGATGACGTGCTCGTCGTCGCAGTCGTGAAGGTGCAGGTGCCGCAGCTGTTGCAGGGCCGGGTGCGCCCGCCGTACGCGGTTGAGCCGGGCGATCCATGACTCCAGAGAGGTGCCGGCGGCGCGGGCCGCGGCCGGGTCGCGGGGCCGCAGCTGGTACTTCTCCGAATCCAGGTACTCCTCGCTGCCGGGGTGCAGCGGGGTGTTCTCACACAGTTCGAAGCCCGCGTACACGCCCCAGGTCGGTGCGGCGGTGGCGGCCAGGGCGGCGCGGGCGGCGAAGACGTCCGGGCCGGCACCGTGCAGGTGGGCGGGCAGGATGTCGGGGGTGTTGACGAAGAGGTTGGGGCGCAGGAAGTGCGCGTCCTCGGCCAGCTCCTTCAGATAGTCGGCCAGTTCGTCCCGGCCGGTGCGCCAGGTGAAATAGGTGTAGGACTGGCTGAAGCCCAGGCGTGCCAGCCCCTTGAGCACTGCGGGGCGGGTGAAGGCCTCGGCCAGGAAGAGGACATCGGGATCGGTGCGCTTGATGCGCCAGATGAGCCAGTGCCAGAAGTCGGCGGGCTTGGTGTGGGGGTTGTCGACGCGGAAGATGCGCACCCCTTGTGCCATCCAGAACCGGACGATGCGCTCCAGTTCCGCGTAGAGGGTTTCAGGCGCGTTGTCGAAGTTGAGCGGATAGATGTCCTCGTAGCGCTTGGGCGGATTCTCGGCGCAGGCGATGGAGCCGTCCGGCCGGGTGGTGAACCACTCGGGGTGCTCCTGTACCCAGGGGTGGTCGGGGGCGGCCTGGAAGGCCAGGTCGAGAGCGACCTCCAGGCCCTGGTCGCGTGCCTGCCGCAGAAGGTCGCGGAAGTCGTCCAGATCGCCGAGACGGGGGTGGACCGCGTCATGGCCGCCGTCCTGGGAGCCGATGGCCCAGGGGGACCCGACGTCGGTGTCGTCCGCGGTGAGGGCGTTGTTGCGGCCCTTGCGGTGCACGGCGCCGATCGGGTGGACGGGCGGCAGGTAGAGGACGTCGAAGCCCATCGCCGCGATCCGCGGCAGCTCGGCGGCGGCGGTGGCGAAGGTGCCGTGCACGGGGCGTCCGGCTTCGTCCGTGCCGCCGGTGCTGCGGGGAAACATCTCGTACCACGCCCCGAAGAGGGCGCGCTGCCGGTCTGCCCACACCGGGTGGGGCGGGCTGGAGGTCACGTGCTCCTGGAGCGGGCGCAGTTGCGCCAGGTGCTGTACGCGTCGGCTCAGGGCGGCCGCAACACGTTGCTGCGGTGTCCGCCGGATATCCCGCAGGCCGGCTGCCGCTTCCAGCAGATCGGCGCGGTACGACGGATCGTGCGCGTCCCAGAGACCGGCCATCCGCGTCAGCAGCCGCGCTCCGGTTTCCAGGTCGTTGGCCAGTTCGTCGGCTGTCTGGCCGTCCTGCGTTTTGGCCCGCACCGCGCGGCACCATGTTTCCCAGGGGTTCCGCCACGCCTCGATCCGCAGGGACCACTCCCCTTCGGCACGGGCGGCAACACAGCCCTGCCAGCGATCGGTTCCCTCGTCTGCCAAACGCATCGGTACACGTTCTTCGTCGCCTTCGGGACTGCGCCAGACGACCGCTGCTGAAAGGGCGTCGTGTCCCTCCTTCCAGATGGTCGCGGCGACCGGCAGGGCCTCTCCCACTACTGCCTTCGCCGGGTGGTCGATGTGCCCGAGAACCGGAAACACATTCTCGATGACGATTCGTCCGGTCATACAGATCCCCTCCGTCGAGGATTTCCCGGTCGGCTCCGGGAGATTTCACTATGCAATCCCGGCGGCAGGCGGAGCCAGCTCCGTTTCTCACTACGTCAGGTCGATGCGGCACGGCGGCCGGGTGGATTTAGTCAAGTCGGTGGAGTCACGGCCCGGGCGCCGGAACGCATTGCCGCCGGGTGGCGGGTGCCGTTCACTCGGTGCTGTTGCCGGCCGATGCCGTCGGGGCAGAAGGCGGCAGCGGTCGACCCGTTGATCCCCATCAAGGAGCACTGGTGAGCAAGCGCATTCTTGTCATCCTTTCCGAGTTCGGCTATTGGGGCGAGGAACTCGTCGGTCCGGTGGAGGCGTTCGACGCCCGCGGCTACCGCACGACCTTCGCCACCCCCACCGGGAAGCGCCCGCAGGCGCTGCCGCCGAGCCTCGACCCCCACTACGTCGACCCGCCCCTGGGCCGTTCGGTGACCACCCGCGACATGGCCCGGCGCGCCCGGAGCCTGGACGAGTCCGACCGCCTGAACCACCCGCTGAGCCTGGCCGACCTCATTCCGGAGAGGCCCTACTTCAGCTCCATCAACCACCTGCGGGACCTGGAGGAGTACCACCGGAACCTGGACACCGCCGTCACGGACCTGGTGAGCAGTTTCGACGCCCTGGTGATCGTGGGCGGCAGCGGCCCGATCGTGGACCTGGCGAACAACGAGCGGCTGCACGAACTGCTGCTGGGATTCGTCGCGGCCGACAAGCCCGTCCTCGCGGAGTGCTACGGCGTGGCCGCGCTGGCCTTCGCCCGGGACTGGGAATCCCGCGCCAGTCTGCTGGCGGGCCGGCATGTCACCGGTCACCCCAAGGAGTACGACTACAAGGACGGCACCGGCTTTGTCGGCGTGGACTTCAACATGGGCCCGCCCCCGTACCCGCTGGAGTACATCCTGCGGGATGCCACCGGGCCCGAAGGGGGCTTCCACGGCAATGTCGGAAAGGAAACCTCGGTGATCGTCGACTATCCGTTCATCACCGCGCGCTCGACCCCCGATTCCATACTCGCCGGCGAACTCCTGGTGCAGGCACTGGAAAACGGTCTGCGCCGGTACGGCTGGTAATACCCGGACGCTAGGAGCCCATGATGCGAGCAAGGCCAGGGAAGGCCGCGATATTCGAGCAGTTCGCGGTCGATGACATCCGCTACATGTTCGGCAATCCGGGAACGGTGGAACAGGGTTTCCTGGATGCCGGGGAAAACGCGGCCACCGACTATGTTCTCGCGCTGCACGAAAGCGTCGCGGTCGGGATGGCGGACGGGTACGCCCGCGCCGCGCAGCGGCCGGCCCTGGTCCAGCTCCACAGCGGGGTCGGCCTGGGCAACGGCATCGGCATGCTCTACCAGGCGCTGCGCGGGCACTCGCCGCTGGTCGTCCTGGTCGGCGAGGCCGGGGTGCGCTACGACGCGATGGACGCCCAGATGGCCGCGGACCTGGTGGGCATGGCCGAGCCGGTCACCAAGTACGCGACGCGGGTGGTGGACCCCTCGTCGGTGCTGCGCGTGCTGCGGCGCGCCATCAAGATCGCCATGACCCCGCCCCGGGGCCCGGCGGTGGTGGTGCTGCCCGCGGACGTGCTGGACCAGGTCACCACCGAACCGGCGCTGCCGACCCCGCTGCCCGCGACCCGTACCGCACCCGAGCCGGCCCTGACGGCACAGGCCGCCCACCTGCTGCTCGGTGGAGCGGAACCGCTGATCCTGATGGGCGACGGCGTCGCGGCCAGCGGTGCGCAGGAGGAGCTGCGCGCGGTGGCCGAGATGCTGGGGGCGCCGGTGTGGGGGGTGAACTCCTCGGAGGTCAACTTCGACACCACCCACCCGCTGTACGCGGGGCAGCTGGGCCACATGTTCGGCACCGACAGCGAGCGCGTGGTGGCAACGGCCGACCGGGTGCTGATCGTGGGGACGTACGTCTTCCCCGAGGTGTTCCCCTCCCTGCACAGTCCCTTCCGCGACGACGCCCGCATCGTCCACGTCGATCTGGACACCTACGAGATCGCGAAGAACTTCCCCGTGGACCTGGGGCTCGCCGCCGATCCGCAGCTGACGCTGGCGGGCATCCGGGCGGAGCTGGAGCGGCGACGACCGCACCGGGCGGCCACCGCGCCGCCCGCGTCCACCGCCGACGGCCGGCCGGCGGCGCCCGCCGCGCAGGACCCGGTGCTGGACGGCTTCGTGCGGCGCCTGGCGGAGCGGGCGCCGGATGATCTGGTGGTCTTCGACGAGGCTCTGACCGCCGGGGCTCCCCTGGCCCGGTATCTGCCGCCGCGTACGCCCGGCCGTTTCTTCCAGACCCGGGGCGGATCTCTCGGCGTGGGCATCCCCGGTGCCATGGGCGTCAAACTGGCCCGCCCGGAGCTGCCGGTGGTCGGGTTCTCCGGGGACGGCGCCAGCATGTACACCTTCCAGGCGCTGTGGACCGCGGCCCGCCACGGCCTCGACGCCAAGTTCGTGGTGTGCAACAACGGCCGCTACCGGCTGCTGGACCACAACATCGAGCAGTACTGGCGGCAGTTGGGGATGCCCCCGCACGCGGCGCCGCGGGCCTTCGACCTCTCCGACCCGGCCATCCGGTTCACCGAACTGGCCGCGGCGCTCGGCGTCGCGGGCCGCCGGGTCGCCCGTACCGAAGACATCGACGAGGCGGTGGCGGCCATGTGGGCCCATCCCGGCCCCTTCCTCGTCGACCTGGTGATCGAGTGACCGCGTCCTTACCCCGAGGAGACAGCACAGCCATGGCAACGCGCTTCGGAAACCCCCTGTCCGAGGGGGCGGTGCGCCGGGTCATCGCCGCGTGGCACGCGGCCCTGGCCGACGGCCGCGACAGCGAGCACTTCGTTCCGTACCTGGCCGACCGCGGCCTGGTGGTGCACCTGCCCCAGCACACCCTGCGCACGCCGGAGGACTTCCGTACCTGGTACGCGGCGCGCCGCGGCCGTTACACGGGTGAGCGCCTGACGGTCGAGAACGTGTCCGTCCGCCTGCGCTCGCCACTGCACGCGGACGCGGAGGTCGAAGCGGTCTGGGAGGGACGGCCCGACGGCTCGCGGGGCGCGTCGTCCGCGCGGCGCCGCGCATTCACCGAGTTCTGGTCCCTGGTGCAGCAGGAGAACGGGCCACGGGTGCGGCTGCTGAGTGTGCACGAGTGGCCGCCCGCGGACGCGGGGGCCCCTGCCGCACGGGCGGCCTGAGCCCTACCGGCACACAACGCCGCCACTTCATATCACCGACAAGGAGCTACAGCGATGACCACACCTGCGCCGACGCCCCAGTTGCCCGGCAAACGCATCGGCATCCTCATGGAAAGCGACTTCGTGGAGGAGGAGATCGCCTACTACCGCAGGCGCTTCACCGAGGAGGGCGCCGAGGTCACCCTGTTCACCCGGTTGTGGGGCAACTCCGCCCTCACCTTCACCGGTCATGAGCAGCGAGCCCCCCTGGTGGTCGACGGCGACCTGGAGCAGCTGGACATAGCGGAACTGGCCCGCCTCGACGCGCTGATCGTGCCGTCCGGGATGGTCGCGGACCGGCTGCGGTACAGCGAGCACGCCCATGAGGAGGCCCCCGCCGTCTCGGTCCTGCGCCGTGCCTTCAGGCTGCCCGGCCTGGTCAAAGCCTTCTCCTGCCACGGGCTGCTGCTGGCCACGCCCGCCCCCGGGCTGCTGGCCGGCCGTACCGTCACCTGCCACAACAACCTGATCGGCGATGTGCGGAACATGGGCGCGGAGTACCTCGACGCGGACATGGTCACCGACCGCGACCTGGTCACCACCCGCACCGTGGAGGAGTGCCACCTGCTGGCCCGTACGGTCATCGGCATGCTGTCCGTGCCCCGGGAGGCCGCGCTCTGATGGCCAGGTCCCCGGACGCGACGAACATCGGCCCCGCGGCCGGTCCCCTGGGCGCGGGCTTCTCCTTCTCGGACACGGTCGCCGGCACCGTGGTGGAGCTCGGCAGCGACTGGGTCCGCCTGCGGTGCGTCGACGGCCGCCCGCTCACCCTGCACCTGACCGACACCACCTCCGCGGAACTGCTGCGCAACCTCGGGACGCCGTACGAGGACGTCACGGGACGGCTGCACGAGGTGCTGCGCCCGGGCCGGTTCCTGTTCAGCCACGGCCCGGTCTACGCCGAGCCCGGAGGCGACTTCTTCTTCCAGGCCGGGCACCTCGTGGTGGCGGGTACGGGCGAGCAGGCGTTCGCCTTCGAGAGCCCCGGCTGGTGGGTGGAGCAGCTGCGGCAACTGGCGCGGTTCTACCGGAACGCGCAATTCGGCTCCGGGCCGGTCGACTTCCGCCACTACCGTACGGACCTCCTGGCCAGCGGCGAGAAGGCCGGCCTTGCCGTCCAGGAGACGGACACCATCTCACGCCTGGTCTACGGCATGGCCACCGCCTTCATGCTGACCGGCGACGAGGACTTCCTGGAGGTGGCCGAGCGCGGCTCGCAGTACCTGCACGACCACCTGCGCTTCCACGACCCGGATTCCGGGGTGCTGTACTGGTACCACGGCGTGGACCGGTCGGGGACCCGCGAACGCAAGCTGTTCAGCTCCGAGTTCGGCGACGACCACCGGGCCATCCCCGCCTACGAGCAGATCTACGCCCTGGTCGGGCTGACCCAGACCTACCGGGTCACCGGCGATCCGCAGCTGCTGCGGGACATCGAAGGCACCGTACGGCTCTTCGAGCGCCACTTCGCCGACCCGCAGCTGGGCGGCTACTACTCCCACCTCGACCCGGTGAGCCTGAGCCCGCACGATCCGGCGCTGGGCGGAAACCGCTCCCGCAAGAACTGGAACTCCATCGGCGACCACGCCCCCGCCTACCTGATCAACCTGTATCTGGCGACGGGTGAGGAACGCTATGCCCGCATGCTGGAGCACACCTTCGACATGATCACCACGCATATGCCGGAGGCCGGCGGACCGTTCGTCCAGGAGCGCTTCCACGGCGACTGGAGCCCGGACCGCACCTGGGGCTGGCAGCAGGACCGCGCGGTCGTCGGCCACAACCTGAAGATCGCCTGGAACCTGACCCGCATGCACAACCTGCGGCCCAAACCGCAGTACCGGGAGCTGGCGCACCGGCTGGGCCGGCAGCTGCCCGACGTCGGACGCGACCGGCAACGCGGCGGCTGGTACGACCTCCTGCAACGCCGTCCCGACGAGCGCGGGCGCCACGCCTTCGTCTGGCACGACCACAAGGCCTGGTGGCAGCAGGAGCAGGCGATCCTGGCCTACCTGATCCTGGCGGGGCACTCCGGCGACGCCGGTTTCCTGGAGCAGGCACGCGAAGCGGCCGCGTTCTACAACGCGTTCTTCCTCGACCACGACGAGGGAGGCGTCTACTTCACCGTCACCGCCCAGGGCGTCCCCTACCTCCGGGGGAACGAGCGCCTCAAGGGAAGCCATGCCATGAGCATGTATCACAAGGCCGAACTCTGCTTCCTCGCCGAGGTGTACACCCGGCTGCTCAATCAGCAGGAGCCCGTGGAGCTGTGGTTCCGTCCCCACCGGCAGGCGGAGTACCCGCAGAAGGTGCTGCGCGTGGCCCCCGACCTGCTGCCGCCCGGCCGGGTCCGGCTGGACCAGGTCCTCGTCAACGGCCTGCCGCACCACGATTTCGACCCCGCGGCCCTCACCGTGGCCCTGCCGGCCGGCGATGAGCGGCTGACCGTACGGGTACGCCTCGTTCCCGCGCAGGAGAGTCCCCGATGAGGGCCCCCGTACCCGTACGCGGCGGCTTGCGGGTGGGGCCCGGCGCCGCGGCGCCGCTCGGCGCGCACCCGGTGCCGGGCGGCATCCGCTTCGCCGTCTCCGCCCCGCGGGCCGACGCCGTGCACCTGCTGCTGTCGGTGGAGGGAGTGGAGTGGGAGATCCCTTTCCCGCAGGCCTACCGCACCGGAGCGGTGTTCACGATGACGGTGCACGGCGTGGACCCCGCACAGGCGCAGTACGGCTACCGGCTTCTGCGCGACGGTGAGCAGGAGGGGGAAATCGTCACGGTCGATCCGTACGCCCGGCGGCTGGCGGGCGCGGACCGCTGGGGCGAGCGCCCGCGGTACCGTTCCGCCCTGCCGTCCGCCGCGTCCGAGGAGTTCGCCTGGGGCGAGGACCGGCGGCCCGGCATCGCGCCGCAGGACCTGGTCGTCTACGAGGCTCACGTACGCGGCTTCACCCGGCACCCCAGCGCGGGCGTCCACGCGCCCGGTACCTACGCCGCCCTCCAGGAAAAGATCCCCTATCTGCGGGAGCTGGGCATCAACTGCGTGGAGCTGCTGCCGGTCTTCGAATTCGACGAGACGGACAACACGTTCCGTTCGCCGGACACCGGCGCGCCCCTGCTGAACTACTGGGGGTACAACCCCGTGAGCTTCTTCGCTCCCAAGGCCGGTTACGCCGCCGCACCGGCGGACGCGGCCCGGGAACTGAAGCAACTCGTGCAGGCGCTGCACCGGGCCGGGATCGAAGTCCTGCTGGACGTGGTCTTCAACCACACCGGTGAGGGCGGCCCGGCCGGGCCGGCGCTGGGCTTCCGCAGTCTGGACGAGGACGCCTTCTACCTGCGGGCGGCCGACGGGAGCTATCTGAACCTGACGGCGACCGGGAACACCGTCAACGGCGGCCATCCGCGCACCGGTTCGCTGATCCTGGACAGCCTGCGGTACTGGGCCCACGAGTTCCACGTCGACGGCTTCCGCTTCGACATGGCCCCGATCCTGGCGCGCGGCCGGGAGGGCGCCTTGCAGGACCGCCCGTACCTGCTGGAGGCCATCGCGGAGGACCCGGTCCTCGCCGACTGCAAGCTGATCGCCGAGGCGACCGACGCCACCGGTGCCGACCTGGTCGGCGCCTTTCCCGCCTTCGGCCGCTGGATGGAGTGGAACGGAAGGTTCCGGGACACTGTGCGCCGGTTCCTCACCGGCCGGCCGGGCACCACGGCCGACCTGGCCAAACGCCTGACCGGGTCCCCCGACCTGTACCCGGACCGCGGCCCCGCCGCCTCGGTGAACTATGTGACCTGCCACGACGGTTTCACCCTCGCCGACTGGGCCTCCTACGGGCAGCCGCACAACGAGGCCAACGGCGAGGGCGGGACGGACGGCATCCCGGACAACGACAGCTGGAACTGCGGGGCCGAAGGTCCCAGCGCCGATCCCCTCGTACGGCAGCTGCGGCGGCGCCAGGCGCGCAACGCCTTCCTGCTGCTGCTCCTGAGCCAAGGGGTGCCGATGTTCCCCGCGGGAGACGAATTCGGCAGGACCCAGCGGGGGAACAACAACGCCTACTGCCAGGACACCGCGTGGAATTGGGTGGACTGGGGGCTGCGCGAGCGCGAGGAAGAACTGTTCTCCTTCGTCCGCCGGTGCCTGGCCTTCCGCCGTGCGCATCCGCTGCTGCGGCGCGCCTGGTTCCCGGCGGACCAGACTCCCGCCGGCTGGGAACACCCGCCGGTGAGCTGGCACGGCCGGCGCCCCGGGGAGCCGGACTGGTCCGCCCACTCCCTGCTCCTGTGCGCCTTGCTGTACGAGCGGACGCCGCAGGGAGAGGCTGACGCCGTCTATCTCGCGGCGAACTCCCACGATCACCCGATGACGGTCCAGCCACCGCCCGCACCCGCGGGGACACGCTGGCACGTCTTCGCCGACAGCGCAGCCGACGGCGTGGGCGCCCAGCCACCGGGCGAGGAGACGCCCCTGGAACCCGCCGGTTCCGTATCCGTGGCCGACCACGCCGTCGTGGTGCTCACCGCTCTCCCCACCGGAAGGAATGACCGATGACGTTCGAGGCCTACCTGGGATTTTCGGGTGGCACCGTCCTGCTGACCCTGGTGGGGGCGGCGACGGACCAGTCCGTTCCCGTGCTCCGCACACTCGTCGACCGGGCGGTGGCGCACAGCCCCCAGCGGCTGGTGGTGCGCGCGCGGGACCTCACCTCGATCACGCCGGCCGGTGTGCGCTGTCTCGCCCTGGCACAGCAGCGCCTGTCCGCCCAGGCCGACGTGCTCGTCGACGGGGCCCGGCCGGTGATCCGCGAAGCGCTGCTCCAGGCCGGTCTGGAGCCGGCCGTGGCCTTCGTGGAGGAACTACCGCCGCTGCCGGGCGAGGCCGGAGCCGCGTAAGCGCCGAGTGCGCGCCTCTTCGGCGGCTGGTGCCGGGCAAGCGCTGCTGCCCGGCGCCAGCCGCTTTCCCCGGTCATCACCGATGGCGTTCGGCCACCTCCGCCAGCTCGTCGAGACGGCGCAGGGTGTCGCTCTCCGCCATGGTGTCCAGCGCGAACATGGCCCGGTCCGCCCCCGCTTCGGCGAAGGCGGGCAGGGTCTCGACGTCATGGCCCGGGACGGTGATCGTCGCGTTGTCCCGGCCGCGCCGGGCGAGTTCGGCCCGCACCTCCCGCACGTCTTCAGGGGTCACGTCGAGTGGCATCCAGCCGTCGCCGTGGGCGAGGAACCGGGCGCGGGCCGCTGGGCTGTGGCCGCCGATGTAGATCGGCGGGTGCGGTCGCTGCACGGGTTTCGGCCACATGTACACCGGGTCGAAGTCGAGGTGCTTGCCGTGGTACTCGGCCTCGTCCTGCGTCCACAGGGCCCGCAGGGCTTCGATCTGCTCGTCGAGCAGCGCGCCGCGCGTCGTGGGGTCGGTCCCGTGGTTCTGCATCTCCTGCCGGTTCCAGCCGGTCCCGACCCCCAGGAGCACCCGGCCGTCGGAGAGCAGGTCGAGGGTGGCGACCTCCTTGGCGGTGTGCAGGGTGTCCCGCTGCACCAGCAGCGCGATGCCCGTGCCCAGCAGTAATCGCGACGTCGCGGACGCCATCGCGGTCAGCGCGAGGAACGGGTCCAGGGTGCGGTGGAACCGGCGGTCCAGCGGGGTGCCGTCCAGCGCCCTGCTGCCCACCGGGATGTGCGAGTGCTCAGCGAGGAAGACCGCGTCGAACCGGCGCTCTTCCAGCGCCCGGCCCAGCGTGTCGGGCCGGATTCCCTCATCGGTCACGAACGTCGAGATGGCGAACTCCATGGGCCCAGTGAATCACCCTCCACCGACATCGGGACGGGGATCTCCGTACGGCCGCGAGCGGTTCGGAGGCGCGCACGTCGTGTTCCCGGTGTGCGCGGGGAGACGGGGTGCGGTTGCACGCCTGGACACGATCACGAGACCGTGGAGCCGGTACGCGTACGCCGCAGCGTGACGTACCGTGGCGCCGGCGGACCGTTGCGGAGCCGAACGGCCATCAGTTGGGGTGGGAGGGACGATGGACTACCGGGAGATCGAGTGCTTCCTCAACCTGGCGGAGGAGCTGCACTTCGGCCGGACCGCGCAGCGGATGATGATCTCGCAGGCACGCGTGAGCCAGCTGACCCGCTCGCTGGAACGGCGGGTCGGCGGGTATCTGTTCGAGCGTACGACGCGTGCCGTGCGGCTCACCGAGCTGGGCGCGTCGCTGCGGGAGCGGATCGCCCCCGCCTTCCACGAGATGCACGACGCGCTGGGCGAGGCACGGACGCGCGCACGCCGCGTCGACGGCAGCCTCCGGGTGGGCTTCCTGTGCGCGACGATGGTGGTGCCCGAGGTGGTCCGGCTGTTCCGCGCGCGCTACCCGCACTGCGAGGCGGTCCTGCGGGAGGTGCACCTTTCCGACCCGCTCGGTCCGTTGCGGCGGGAAGAGGTCGATGTGCTCAGCCACTGGCTGCCGGTCGAGGAGGACGACCTGGAGGTCGGCCCGACGATGTCCACGGAGCCGCGCACGCTCGCGGTCCCGCTCGGGCACCCGCTGGCCTCCCAGGAGTCCCTCTCGGTCGAGCAGCTCGCGGGCGAGCAGGTCTTCTCCGCCGCCGGCAACGCGCCGCGGTACTGGTGGGACGCGCAGTCCCCGCCGTACACCCCCTCGGGCAAGCCGATCCACCGTGGCCATCCGGTGGCCACGGTGCACGAGGTGCTCTCGCTGGTGGCCGCGGGGCAAGGTGTCGCGCCGATGGTCCGGTCCACCGCGGAGTTCTACGCCCGCCCGGACGTAGCGTTCGTCCCGATCCGTGACCTGCCGCCCGCCGACGTCGTCCTGGTACGGCGGAAGTCGGACCGCAGGCCCGCCGTGGAGTCGTTCCTCGCGATGGCCGCACAGTACGCGCGCCGGCGGGACCGGCAGTCCCCCGCGTCGCGGTCGGACAGCGCGTCGCCCCCGGACACCGTGCCGCGGTCGGACATCGCGTCGGGCTCGGGCAGCCCATCGCGCGCGGGCAGGGCGTCAGGCTCGGGCAGCGCGTCGCGCTCCGGCAGCGCACCGGCGAAGGACGCCGTCGGCTCCGGCTGAGCCCGGAACGGCCGGGGCCGCCCGGGCGGTGCCGGGGGCCTCGGCCGGTGCCGGCGTCCGAGCCGTGCCGGGCCGCCGGGTTCGCAGACGGTGGCCGTCGGGGCCGGCGCAGCGGGAATCACCTGCCCGCCGCCCCGACGGCCGTTTCGTCACTACGGCCGTTCCGTCACGACGCCTTGCCGACGTGCGCCATCAGCAGGACGCCCGCAGCCCCAGGGCGTGCCGCAGCACCCGCAGGACGATGCGCGGCCGGTGCAGAGCGCCGGGGCGCTCCAGCAGGCCCACGACGCGCATATAGGCGCCGGCCACCTCGCCGTCCGTGGTGGCCGCGGCCTGCACGCGCCGCGCGTACGCCTGGAGCAGCCGGGTCCGTACGGTGCGCCGCCCCTGCACCCCGGGGAAGCGCAGATCGGAGACGGTCATCAGGCCCCAGGTACCGTCGATCACTTCCCTGGCGACGTCCCGGAAGTACGCCGACGGCCGCAGCGGCTCCGGGGAGCGCAGGTGCCGGCGCAGCACCAGGGCGCTCAGCGCGGCGACCGTCATCCCCTGGGCGTACACCGGGTTGAAGCTGCACACGGCGTCCCCGAGGACCAGCAGCCCGTCGGGGAACTGCGGCATGCGCTCGTAGTAGCGCCGGAGGCTGGTCGGGAACAGGTAGCGCACCGGCTCGTCCAGCGGCTCGGCGTCCTTGATCACATCGTGGATGTCCGGCTTGGAGAGCGAGCGGATGAAGCGCAGGAACCCCGCGGGCTCGGTGGGCGGGTGGTCGCCGAGGATGCCGTATCCGGTGACGATGATCCGGTCCCCGTCGATGCGGCCGAGAGCCGCGCCGCGCGGCAGTTCCCGGGAGGCCACGTCGTTGACGGCGATGGTGCCGTCCGGGAGCCGGCCGGATAGCCGGAAGTGCTGGCTGGTGTAGCCGAGCCCGATGTTCAGGCGTTCCTCGTCCACCTGCGGGTAACCCAGCTCCTGGAGCCAGGCGGGGGTGCGGGAGGCCCGCCCGGTGGCGTCGACGACCACCGCGGCCGTCAAGGTCTCCTCCTCGCCCCGGCCGTCACCGGAAGAGATCCGCACTCCGGTGACCCGGGTACGGTCCGGAGTGGTCTCCAGGCCGAGCACGTTGGTCCCTTCGCGGAAGGTGACGTTGGGCAGTTCACCGACCCTCTCGCGGACGTGCCGCTCCAGGAAGGGGCGGCTCGCGGTCACCGCGGTGAGCCGCGACGCGGGGCGGCTCAGCTGCTTGCCGTTGACGATCCATGAGACGTTCTCCAGGACGTCCCCGATGCCTGCGCCGTCCGCGACCAGTCCGTCGGTGAGGCCGGGGAACAGGTCTTCCGCGATACGCAGGCCACGGGCCTGGAGGGCGTGCGAGTGCTGTCCTTGGGGGACCCCACGCCGCGGTGTCCCCACTCCCTGCACCCGGTCACGGTCGACGAGCACGACCTCCGCGAACTCGTCCGCGAGTACCCGCGCCGCGAAGAGGCCCCCGATACCCGCGCCGAGCACGACGGCGCGCTGTCCGAAATCACTCTGCACAAGGCTCACCCATTTCGTTGTTCGGTCATCGCCCCGCCTTTGCTGCTGCATGGTGCTTTCCGGGACTTGTGGCACGTTCAGTGGAGCAGCCGCGCCTTGCGGCGTTCAATGAAATCGGCGCCGCTTCGCCCACTACGGCAACTCGACTTTGCCCGCTCGGCGTCGGCGCGGATTCTTGTCGGCATGCCGGAGCGCCACCCCGCCGGCTGCCGGACCATGGCATTTCGTCAAGTCTGCCAAGTCGGCAGCATGCGGGCGGTGTTACTTGCCGCCGGCGCCGCGGCATCGGTTGACTGAACACCAGGACGGCCCGGGGAATGCCGCGGGCTTCGGCCTTCCGGTTCCCGATTTACCGGTTTCCGGTTTCTGGTTTCCGGGAGCCGCCGGGCATTCGGCCGGTGGTCCACTCATCCCGATTACGCGAAAGGACACTCGTGATGCACACCTCCCTCATCGACGCGATACGTCGGCGCGCGGCGAACCAGGTGACCGCGCTGCTGCATTCAGGGGCCGATCCCAACGTCCGGGAGCGGGCGACCGGCCTGCCGGCGCTTGCGATAGCCGCAGGTCAGGGGGATGCGGCCCTGGTGCGCCAGCTGTTGGGCGCCGGTGCCGACGTCCATGCCATGGACAGCCGCGGCGGCACCACCGCGCTGCACAAGGCGGTACAGGGCGGCGATCTGGAAACCGTGCGCCTGCTGGTGGAGGCGGGTTCGTTCATCGACGCGGTGGGCCCCACCACGGGGCACACGCCTTTGATGGACGCCCTCTGGTACAAGTGGCCCGACATCGTGGCGTATCTGCTGGAACAGAACGCGATGGTGAACCTGGCGACGCATTACGGATTCTCCATGCGCGAGCGGATCGAATACGAACTGGGCGCCAACAGCGAGGGGACGGAGAAGGAAAAGCTCCTCGCCATTGCCGACGCCATGCGCCGGCGCATCGAAAAGGACGAGCGGGCACAGGCGGGACAGGCACTGATGCGTGCGGTCACCGAAGGCGACCTGGCCGAGGTGGAGCGGCTGCTGGCCCGGAATGCCGACGTCGACGAGGTCTTTCCCGTCGTCAACGGATTCAACGACGGGCACACGCCGCTGCTCGTCGCGGCGCGGGACGGGCATCTGGACATCGTGCGGGCGCTGATCGCCGCGGGTGCCGACGTCAACGCCGTCGAGCCGACCTTCGGCGCGGTGCCCCTGCACAAGGCGGTGTACATGGGGCATGCCGACATCACCGCGCTGCTGGTGCGCACCCCCGGGACCGACATCGACTACCAGGGCGCGACGAACGGCTACACCCCGCTGCACGACGCCCTGTGGCACGGCCACGAGGAGTGCGCGCGCGTACTCCTGGAGGCCGGCGCGCGTACGGACCTCCTGGGGCACGACGGCAAGACGGCACGGGAGATCGCCGTCGACGTCTTCGGGCCCGGCCACCGCATCGTGCGGGAGTTCGCGGGCATGGCCCCCCGCCCCGGCGCGTGACGGCACCCCCGCGCCCTGGCACACCACCCCGCCGCCTCACCACGGAGGACCTGCTCATGCCGAAGATCATTTACCGCTTCCCCGACGACTCCACGCGCACGGTGGAGGTCGCCCAGGGCACCAGCGTCATGGAGGCCGCGCTCGCCCACGGCGTCGAGGGCATCGTGGCCGAATGCGGAGGCGCCGCCATGTGCGCCACCTGCCATGTCTATGTCGACTCGGCGCACCTCGCCGCCGCTCCGGCGATGAGCGAGGACGAGGACGTCATGCTCGACATGACGTACGAGCCGCGCACCGCCGGCAGTCGGCTCGGCTGCCAGCTGTTCATGTCGCCCGAACTGGACGGCATGGAGGCCCGGCTGCCGGAGCGGCAGCGTGCGAGCTGATATGACGAGCCGTCACCTCGCGTCTTCCGAAGCCACCGTGGTCGTGGTCGGGGGCGGCCTGGCAGGAGCCCAGCTCGTCTCCGCGCTGCGTGACAACGGCTTCGCGGGGAACATCGTCCTGGTCGGTGACGAGGCAGCACTGCCCTATCAGCGTCCGCCCCTCTCGAAGGACTACCTCACCGGCCGCATCGGCCCGGAGGCGATACGGCTGCGCGGGCCGGAGTACTACGCGGCGAACTGCGTGCAGGTGCTCACCGGGGACCCGGCCGTGCGCGTCCTTCCGTCCGCCCACAAGGTCGTGCTGCGCAGCGGCACCGAACTGCGCTACGACCACCTCGTACTCGCCACCGGTGCACGCAACCGCTCCCTGCCGGTCCCCGGAGCCGGCCTGCCCGGGGTGGTGAGCCTGCGTACCCTGGCGGAAGCCGAGGTACTGCGGGAGCGGTTGGCGTCCGCGGAGCGGCTCGTGGTGGTCGGCGGCGGCTTCGTGGGCATGGAGGTGAGCAGTTCGGCCTCCGCGCTGGGCGTGCAGGTATCGGTGATCGAGAGGCACGAGCGGGTGATGGCGCGCGCGGTCACCCCCGTCACCTCGGAGTTCTTCGCACGAGCCCACCGGGACCGGGGCGTGCGGCTGGAACTGGGAGAGGGGGTGGCCCGGTTCCTCGGGTCCGGTGCGGTCACGGGCGTGGAGACCTCCTCGGGCAGACGTCTGCCGGCCGACCTCGTGCTCGTGGGGGTGGGGGTGACGCCGAACACGGACCTCGCGGAGGAGGCCGGTCTTCAGGAGCGCGACGGCGTCGTCGTGGACGCCCTGCTGCGCACCTCCGCGCCGGACATCTCGGCGATCGGTGACTGCGCGCGCTTCCCCACTCCCTTCGCCGCGGCGCCGGTTCGGCTGGAGTCCGTCCAGAACGCCACGGACCAGGCGCGCTGCGTGGCGGCACGCCTGACCGGCGACGCCCGCCCCTACCGTCCGGTGCCGTGGTTCTGGAGCCGTCAGGCGGGCGCCAGACTCCAGATCGCCGGGCTGACGGACGGCCACGACCGCACGGTGGTCCGCGGGGACCAGGACCGCGGGGACTTCTCCGTCTTCTGTTTCCGCGGCGATCGTCTACTGGGCGCGGAATCGGTGGGGCAGCCGGCCGCGCACATGGCCGTACGCCGTGCGCTGGAGGCGGGTGACCAGATCACGCCGCAAGAGCTGCTGGACGGCTCGCTCGTCCCGTAAGACGCCGGTACCGGTGCGGCAGCCGCCGGAGACGTCGGCGGCGGCCGTTCCGGCGCCACCGGCACCGCGGCACCGGTCAGACCCGTTTCATCAACCTCGCTTATCGATTCATTCGCAGTTCGTTGTTGATCGCCCGGCACGGGGTGAGGAGACTCGATCGACATGGTTGACCGCACAGCACCCCCGCAAGGGGAACCCCGCCCCGCCCTGCGCCAGTGGCTCCAGCTCGTCGTGGTGCTGGCCGGGACGTTCCTCGTCGAACTCGATCTGTTCATCGTGAATGTGGCGCTCCAGCCCATTCGCACCGACCTGGGCGCCGGCGTCACCGAGATGGAACTGGTCGTGGCGGGCTACACCCTCGCTTTCGGCCTGGTGCTGGTGACCGGTGGCAGGCTCGGTGATCTCTTCAGCTACCGGCGGCTCTTCGTCATCGGGGTGACGGCCTTCAGCGCCGCCTCCTTGGCCTGCGCACTGGCGTGGGCGCCGGCGGCCCTGATCACGTTCCGTGTACTTCAGGGCGTCGCGGCCGGGCTGATGCTCCCCCAGACACTCTCGATCATTCAGATCGAGTTCTCCGGCCGCTACCGGGCCATGGCCTTCGGCGTCTTCGGCGCGGTCACCGGGATCGCGACCATCATCGGCCAGACCGTCGGCGGCCTGCTCATCACGATGGACCTCGCCGGACTTTCGTGGCGGACGGTCTTCCTGATCAACCTGCCCTTCGGCCTGGCCGCGGTGGTCGGCTCACTGGTACTGCTGCCCAAGGACCGGAAGGGGGACCGGCCCGGGCTCGATCTCGTCGGCGTGCTGTTGCTCACCGTGACCCTGCTGTTCGTCATCGCCCCGCTGATCTTCGGTGGCGGTGAGCACGGCCATCCGGCGCTGCTGGCGCTGATGGTCCTCGCCGTCTTCGGGGGCTGGGCCTTCCTGCGCTGGGAGAACCGCACCAAGAGGCGGAACGGGCTGCCGCTGGCCGATCCCGAACTGCTCCGGCACCGCAAGTTCCGGGCGGGGGCGGGGCTTTCCCTCACCTTCGTCGCGGGAAACACCGGGCTGTTCTTCCTCGTCTCGCTCCACTTCCAGGGCCCCCTCGGCTTCTCCCCGCTGAAGGCAGGGCTGATCTTCACCCCGCTGGCCCTCTTCTTCGGCATCGCCTCCCTGGTGGCCCCGAGAATCCAGCCGAAGGTCGGGCACCACGTCCTGACCATCGGATACGTGATCAACGTGCTCGGCACCGTGGCCCTCCTGACCGCGGCGGTGCACTACGGCGAGGAGTTGCCGGAGGCCGCCATCATCGCGTCGTTCGCGGCCATCGGGTTCGGTGAGGGGCTCGGACTGACCCCGCTCATCAACATCGTGCTGACCGGTGTGCCCAAGCGGGACGCCGGGTCCGCCTCCGGGGTGCTGGAGACCGGCATCCAGATCGGATCGGCCCTGGGGCCGGCGCTGCTCGGCACCGTCTACGCCGCCACGGCCTCGTTCGTCTGGGGCCTGGGGGTCAACCTCGCGCTGGCCGTGCTGGCACTCGCCTTCCTTCCGATGCTCTCGCCCGCGCGCGGCGACGACGCGCTGGAGCAGAGCGGGGAAGAACGCACACCGGCGGCCGCTCCCACGGGGTGAGACCGCCGCTCACACCAGGCGCAGACCGCCTCTTCACGAGGAACCGAGAAGCTCCCGGACTCGGGGTACTCCCCCGGCCCTGAGTCCGGGGACCGGGCCGGCCCACACGTTCCGTGGGCCGGCCCCTTCGCGCTCCAGAGACGGCAACTGGGGGCCGGGGACCGGGGGCTGCCGGCAGCCGGACCCGGGTACTTCCGGACACCGCGGATGCGGTGGTCCGCGGCCCGTCAACCGCAACTCTTCGCCGGATGCACCCGACGCACGCACAAATTCAGTGAGAAAAGTAGGCGAAATCTCTTGAACGGGCCCGGCACTTGACCCTCCATACGGGCCTGAAACAACCGGTGCACGGCACGGCAGCAACCTGAGTCACGGCGCTCATGCCCCAGGACGGCGGGAAGCGCCGGAGCGCCGAGACGGGCAGCAACCGACCATCCGGCCTGATCACGGGCTTCCCGGTCGCGAGCGACCCCGGTTCCAGGCCCCGCCCTCCGCGCACCGCCACGCTGCCCGAGCGCCCTCGACCGCGCCGCGGAATTTCGCGCCGCGGCCGCCTCTTTCGACGCTTACTCCGTCAGTTCTTTTCATTTCCGTGGACGCACACTCGGCGCCACACAAGAAGACCTGACCGCATTTCCTCACATGAATTCGTATACCGAATATCAATTACTGCCGCAGTCCTCTGACGGGCAGATCGCCACGGATCTCGTGGCCGAAACCTTTCGCAGGGATCGACCACACAGCAAAATAGAACATTGATATCCGGCTCCCCTCCCTCCCAAACATTCACCGCACGAGAAGACCGTAGATTTTACTTCTCAATTACCTGGAGAGTTGCAGCCCGGCGACCCGCGGACAGAAATGCGAGACCTCGGAAAAGTAACGGAGAGTAGCAACCTTTGACTTCGTTAGGTGCGTCTTGCACGGGCCAAAGAGTGATGCATGATAGGCGAGTTGCTTCAGCCCATCGCCGCTACGGAAGGATTGAGAGATGAGTGCTCCTTTCCACTCGTCACACAGCTCCACTTCGCGTCGCACCGATGACCCCATGGGGAGTTTCATCCGAAGCGTCTTCGAATCCCTGCCGCGGGCGGATCAGCGCCGATGGGCGAAGGTATATTTGCAGGGACTTCTTGAGGTCACGGGCAAGAAGAGCATCCGCAGAATCGCGGACCGGCTGCTGGGCGAAGACGCCGAGGCGTCCACCCAATCGCTCCAGCAATTCATCAACCAGAGCCCCTGGGACTGGGGACCGGTGCGGACCCGTCTGGCAGAGATCGCGCAGAACACGATGGCCCCTCACTTCACCGCCGTCCGAGAGGCGGTCATCCCGAAGAACGGACGTCACTCAGTGGGCGTGTCCCGCCAATTCATCCCCGCCGAGGGACGCACCGTGAACTGTCAGGTGGGAATCGGGCTGATCCGGACCGGCGCGTGGGCCGCGGTTCCGATCGACTGGCGGCTGTACCTCCAGGACGAGTGGATCAAGGATGTCCGCCGCCGGGAACGCGCCCGGATCCCGGATACGGCGCGGCCCATGAGCAAGGCCCAGCTGGTGCTGGACATGGTCGACAACGCCACGGCCCACGGCATCGCGCTGGGTCCCGTCGTGGCGGACCTGAAGCAGCTGGACGACATGGACGCCTTGATCGCCGGCCTGGACGACCGGGGACAGGACTACCTGGTGGAAGTCAGGCCCGATTTCAGCATCGTTCCCGGCGTGCACCGTGCTCCCTCCCCCGTCCCCGCCGGAGCGCGGGAGCAGCGCGCGGCCATCAGGACGACGACCGTCCGGCAGCACATGCTGCCCAGGGGGCTGAACGCTCCGAAACGGGCAGCGGACCGTCGACAGAATTATGTGCTCTCCTCGCTCATTCGGCTTCCCACAGCTCCGTCGGCCGGCGCCGAACCGCACCGCATATTGACCGAATGGTCGGCCGCGCAGCACAAGGCCCGACGCACCTGGCTGACCAATCTGACCCACCGGGACATCAGGGAGCTCATGGAGATAACCGGAGCCTACACGCACGGCGCCAAGGCGTTCCGCTATCTGCGGGAAGACTATGGGATGCAGGACTTCGAAGGCCGCTCCTTCATCGGCTGGCACCATCACATGACCCTTGTCTCAGCAGCCTACGCATACGACTCACTGGGTGTGGCATATCCCGACTCCGCTACCGAAACCGTCACCGCATAACCTACTTCGTCGAGTCGCTGAAGTCACTGGCGCAGCAGGCCTGAATATTGTTCCACGACCATACGGCGGCTTCCATGGGAAGAGCAGCATGCACCGCCGGGCGACGCCGGGCGCGGGAGGCCCCACATTCCCGACGACGGGGCCTCCGGCGCGCCACGGCCAGAAATCCTGGCGCAGGGAACAACAGACCTCAGCCATCGGAGACGACCATGATCCATCAGCTTATCTTCGCCTATCCCAAGCCGGGACTCACCGAAGAAGAGTTCCACCGGTATTGGATCGATGTCCACGCGACCCGCTACGCCAGCAAGATCCCGCACATCCAGCAGTACAGCGTGGGCACCCGTATTCCGCTGCCCGGCGATTCCGGGGACCCGCAGTGGTGCGGCGTCGCCGAGATATGGCTGCCGGACGAGGAGCGGCAGCTCGCCTCCTTGCAGACCCCGGAATTCCTCGACGGCGCACGGGCCGACGAACCCCGGTGGGCGGCCTTCTGGCGCACCCTCGGCCTCGACACCGACCCGCACATCGTCCTCCCCGGCCCGCCGCGCACCGACCGGGCCCCGGAAGCCAAGCTCTTCCTCCTGACCAAGCGCCGGGAGGGCATGCCTCTGGCGGACTTCCGCGAGCACAGCAGGAGCCGGCACGCCGGCCTGGCCCTTCAGGTTCCGGGGCTGATCCGGTACCGGCAGGGCTTCACCCGCGACCCCCTCTACGCCGTCGGGGAAGCACCGCTGGACTGCGTCCACCAGTTCAGCTTCGCCGACGTGCCCACCCTCCACGCCGCTCTGCGCTCCGCGGAGTTCCACCGCGTACAAGAGGACCTGGGCACCTTCACCAACCCGCGCTACGTACACACCTTCGCCGCGCAGGAGAACTGGATCACCGGGCCCTACTTCGTCTGACCTCTCCGTGCGGAGCGGGCCCGGCCCGCTCCGCACCCGGCGAGCGGACGTCGTGCCCGGCCGGAGCGCAACTGCTGCGCTGTCTCCGCTTGACACACGAGGGCGGCCGCTGGGGACAATCGATGGCCCGATCAGCTCGTCGGTCTGCGGAAACCCGCCGGAGCCGCTCCCGGGAACCGGCTCCGGCGTGCCTGTGGACGGACTCCCCCGCGCGATCCGACGCCCGTGCCCGGTTGTAGGCGGCCGGCAGCCCTTGACCACCTCCGCTCGGAAGGTTTCCCGCACCATGCCTCTGGCCCTGCTCGCCCTGGCGATCTCGACCTTCGGGTTCGGTACCACCGAATGCGTCGTGATGGGGCTGATGCCCGACATCGCCGGCGACCTGGGCACTTCGGTACCCACCACCGGGAACCTCGTCTCCGCGTACGCCATCGGCGTGGTCATCGGCGCACCGCTGCTCACCGCCCTGGGCGCCCGTATCCCGCGGAAGCGGATGATGCTCGCGCTCATGGCGCTCTTCATCCTCGGCAACCTCGCCTCCACACTCGCGCCCGGCTTCGGCACCCTCCTCGCGGGACGGGTGCTGGCCGGGCTGCCGCACGGCACCTTCTTCGGTCTGGGCGCGGTGGTGGCCGCCCGGCTGGTGCCCGAGAACCGCCGCGCCCGGGCCGTCGCCGTGATGTTCCTCGGCCTGACGGTGTCCAACATCCTGGGTGTGCCCGTGGGCACCGCGATCGGCCAGCACCTCGGCTGGCGCACCACCTTCCTCATCGTCACCGCCATCGGCCTGCTGGCCATGGCCGCGCTCGCGCTGCTCATCCCCCAGCTCCCCCATGAGGGACAGCCCGGCCTCGGCCATGAGCTGCGCGCCCTGTGGAACGGCCAGGTGCTGCTCGGGCTGCTCACCGCCGTCTGCGGATTCGGCGGCGTGTTCACCGTCTTCAGCTATCTCGCCTCGCTCACCACCCAGGTGACGGGGCTGCCGGAGTCCGCGACGAGCTGGGTGATGGCCCTGTTCGGCATCGGTATGACCCTCGGCGCCCTCGCCGCGGGCCCGCTGACCGACCGGGCGTTGCGCCCCACCCTCTACGGGATGCTCGCCGCCCTCGCGGTGGCGCTGCTGGTCTTCCCCCTCGCGCTGCACCACACCTGGCCGACGCTGGTCATGGTGGTGGTGCTGGGCGCCGTCGGCTTCGGGTCGGTCACACCGATCCAGGTGCTGGTGATGACCAAGGCGCACAACGCGCCCACGCTCGCCTCCGCCTCCAACCAGTCCGCCTTCAACCTGGCCAACGCGGGCGGCGCGTGGCTCGGCGGCGCGGTGGTCTCGGCCGGCTTCGGCTGGGCCTCCACCGCCGTAGCCGGTGCGGTCCTTACCCTGCTCGGCCTCTTCATCGCGCTGCTGGCAGGTTTCCTGGACCGCGGCCGCACCGGCTCCCTCTCCCGGACGGCTGTCCGCGTCGAGGAACGGGCCGCCGGCGCCACCGCCGCGCCCGCGCACCGGGAATGACGCCGGCAGGGTGCCGGCGTGTCGGCCGGTCATTGGGCGAGATATCCACCGTCCACGGGCAGAACGACGCCCGTGATGAAAGAAGCGGCGTCCGAGGCGAGAAACGCGATGGCTTCCGCCACTTCACGAGGTTCGCCCAGCCGCTGCATCGGGTGAATGCGCTCGATTTCGGCGAGCCGGTCCGCGCCACCCGGCTCCTCGGCCAGTCGGCGCACCCATTCGGTACGTGTGGTGCTCGGCGCCACCGCGTTGACCCTGATGCCGTGCGCCGCCCACTCGATGGCGAGGTGCATGGTCAGTCCGGACGCCACGAACTTCGCCGGTCCGTAGGTGGCTTGTCCGGCCTGGCCGGCCATTCCCGAAATCGAGGAAAGGCAGACGATCGAACCGCCGCCGCCCCTGTTCATCTCCTCGATCGCGTACTTGCAGGTCAAGAACATGCCCCGGCCGTCGACCCGCATCACGTGGTCCCAGTCGTCCGCTGTCGCGTCGGCGATGTTCACCATGGGGATCACGCCCGCGTTCGCGACCAGTACATCGAGACGCCCGAACCGATCGACGGCAGAACGCATCATGCGGCGCGCGTCGTCGGGTTCGGCCACGTCCCCGACCACGGTCTCGACCTGATGGCCATCCTTTGTCAATTCCCCGCCCAGCTCGTACAGCCCCGCTTCGTCCCAGTCCGTCGCCGTGACCAGAGCACCCATCTGCGCGAACAACGTCGCGGTGGCCCGCCCCAGCCCCTTGGCCGCACCGGTCACCACGCAGGACTTTCCCTTGAGATCGGCCACTGCTGTCTCCTCTCCATACACGGTTCCTGTGTCCGTCCCGCACTGCTCGTCGGCGCTCGCCGCGGTTATCCGAGCGGGGTGATATTCCGGATCAGATCTGCCGCCCGCTCGGCGATGGCGATCGTGGGCGCGTTCGGGTTGCAGAAGATGGTCGGCATCACCGAAGTGTCGATGACCCGTAGGCGTTCCGTTCCGATCACCCGCAGCTCTTCATCGACCACCGCGCCGATGGCGCAGGTTCCGGCCGGGTGAAAGGCCGTCGACGCGTACCGGCGTACGTATGCGCGGAGATCCCTTTCAGACTCCGATGCCGGGGCTTCCACCGGCGTCTTCACATACGGCGCCAGAGCCTTCTGCCGCGCGATGTGCAGCGACAGCCGCAGACTTGTCACCGCGAGCTCCAGGTCCTCCGGCTCCGAGAAGTAGTTGTGCTGGATCCTCGGTTTCGCCATGGGGTCGGCCGACAGCAGGCGCACCCGCCCTCGGCTCTGCACATCGAGGATGTCCGCCCCGAAGGAGATCGCGTGATGGCTTTGTGTGAGGCCGTCCTTGGTGAACATGGTCGGTGCCACGTGGAATTGCAGGTCGGGTGCTGCCACGCCGGGACGTGAGCGGACGAATCCGCCGGCCTCGGAGATGTTGGACGTCAGCGGTCCGGTGCCGTGCTGGAAGAACTGTTCGGTGTACCGGGGATCGGCAGCGGCGAGCAGGCTCACCGGCTCCGGGTGGGTGAACACCAGGAGGGCGTGCGGATGGTCGCTGAGATTCTGCCCGACCTCGGGCTGGTCGAGGACCACGGGTATCCCGTGTTCCCGCAAATGTTCCGCCGGCCCCACCCCCGACAGCATCAACAGCTGCGGTGAGTTGTACGCGCCCGCGGAGATGATGACTTCGCGCGCGGCTCGCAGCTCGACGACCTCGTCGCGGCGCAGCCCCTTGATCCCGGTTGCCTTGTTGCCTTCGAACAGGACCCGGTGCACCTGGAACCCGGTCTCCACCGTCAGGTTCGCCCGTTCCCTCGCCGGGCGGAGATAGGCCGTCGCGGCGCTACATCGTCGTCCCTTGGCCTGGGTGAGCTGGTAGAAGCCGAAACCGTCCTGGACCGGGCCGTTGAAGTCGTCGTTGGCCGGGTATCCCGCCTCGACAGCGGCTGCCACGAACGCTTCCGAACTCACGTTGGCGGAGCGCCGGTCGCACACCGACAGCGGGCCGCCCACGCCATGGTAATGAGAGGCGCCACGCTCGTTGTTCTCCGCGCGTTTGAAATACGGCAGGAGCTTGTCGAACTCCCAGTCCGGCCGCTTCCACTGGTCGTAGTAGGCGCGATGTCCGCGGCTGTAGATCATGGCGTTCATGGAGGTGGACCCGCCGATGACCCGTCCCCGCGGCAGGTTTATCTGCCGTCCGTCGCAGAACTCTTCCGCTTCCGACCGGTAATTCCAGTCGCAGGAACCGCCGAAGAGCCGCGGGAAGTATGCGGGGACATGGATATTGCAGCCTTCGTCCCCGAGCCCCGCCTCGATCAGGCACACCGTGACATCGCGGTCCTCACTCAGCCGTGCAGCCAGCACACAGCCGGCCGCACCGGCACCGACAATGATGTAGTCGTACACTTTGACTCCTCCTGTAGCCGACGGGCCGCTGATCAACGGCGGTTCCCGCGTGAAACAACAGCCGCGTGCGGGCATCTCCTTGGGCCGCTTGGCATCGCCGTGGGAAGATGAGCGCGGGAATTTTCCGGGGGATCAGGTCGTGTGTTGCAGGATCGCCGTCAGCACGTTCTCCCAGTCGTCGCGGGCCAGTTCGTGGCCGGCGTCTTCCAGCAGGAAGAGCTTGGCGTGCGGGATCTCCGTAGCAAGTGCCTCGGCGTGCGCGAGCTGGTACATCTCGTCCTGCGCCCCGTGGATCACCAGTGTGGGCACCTTTATCTCACCCAGCCGCGGCCGCCAGGATTCGCCTTGGTCCATGCCGAGGTGATTCTTCGTGGCGGGAAGCACGTCGGGGGCGCGGTCGAAGATGTCGCCGGCGCGGCTACGTCCGGCAGCCTCATCGAACTCGCGTGTACTGCTCGCCAGACATCGCTGGACCGCCACGAGGTGTTCTATCACCGCGTCCCTGTCCCCCCAGTCGGGTTCCGGGATGTCGTCGAGGGCGATGCTGAGCCGCAGGGTCGGGGACGGCAGGTCCGGATGGTGCGGGTCGGTGACACCCGGGCTCGACGACAGCAGCGTCAGCGAATTGACCCGGTCCGGAAAGGTCAGTGCGGCGATCTGGGCCAGCATGCCGCCCAGCGACATACCGACCAGGTGCGCGGTATTGATGTCGAGACAGTCCAGCAGGGCCGCGGTGTCCGCGGCGAGGTCCTGGAGCGTGTACGGCGGCTGCCCTGCCGGGTAACTGGTCGAACGGCCGGTGTCCCGCTGGTCGTAACGCACCACGTACCGGCCGCCGTCCGCCAGCCTCCGGCAGAATTCCTCGTCCCAGGCGAGCATCGAATCCGACGCGCCGGCGATGAGGAGTACCGCCGGGTCCGATGCCGCGCCGAACGTCTCGACACAGATTTCGACGTTGTCCGCCTGGACGATCTGCTCGTGCACGGGAGTCCTGTTCTCTGAAGGAGGGGCGGTGGCGGTGAAGATGTCGAGGGAGTCGATCAGAGCGGAGTACGCCGCGCGCTCTTCCCGGATTCCGTGGACGCTGCGGACGAAGTCCTGTCCGCGTCGGCCCAGCTGCTCCGCCCAGGCCGGGTCCTGGACGAGTCGCTGACCCTGCTTCTGGAATTCGCTCGGGGTGGAGAAGACCAGCCCCGTGTCCTCGTGACCGACGATGCAGGTGTTGCCGGGAATGTCACGGACGAGGACCGGGCACCGCAGGTCCATGGCTTCGAGCACGGCGTTGGGGCTGCACTCGCTCAGTGACGAATTGACCAGCGCTGTCGCCTCACGCATGGACGCATGCAGGTCCTCGGGAGGCAGGACGCCCGCGTAGTGGATTCCGCGGCTGCCCGCGATGCGCCGCATCACGATGTCCTCGAAATCCGGATCGTAGCTCGTTCCTGTGATGACGAGGTGGATGCGCGGGTCCTCCTGGTGCCATGCGCTGACTGGTCTGAAGAGGAACAGCGGGTCCTTTATCGGGCGCAGACCGGAAGGCAGCAGGAGCATCTTCGCGTCGGGGTCGAGTCCCAGTTTCTCCCGCAGCGAGAAGCCGGACGGCTTCGTCCAGACCGCTTGGGCGATGCGATGCACCTTGCCCGCTGTCTGCGGCCAGAGGGACAGACATCGCCGCAGGAAGTTCTCGTTGAGGGCGATGAGACCGGACGCCCGCTCCACCGCCTCGGTCATGACCGCGAGGTGCTCTTCCTCCATGGAGAACTCGTTGAGATCGGTACCCGCGAAGATCAGCAGGTACGGCAGGCCGAGTTCGAGGAACGCCTTCCCGCTGAACAGCGCATGGGTACCGATCAGCAGGTCGGTGTCGTTCTCCTTGGCCACCTGTCCCAGCCGGTGGGTGTCGTCCGGTGCGGGCACGAGGGTGACACGGTGGCCGCCGGCCGACAGGTGCGAGGCGATCCGGCGGATCGTCGTGTCGTTTCCGGACGGCCGGGGGCTGTGGAGCAGGGCGAGAATGTTCACGGCAACCCTCATCCTGTACATCGAGATTGGGCAGGCTTTTGACGTCGGCTGCTTCTTCCGCCGAAAAGGGCAGCCGTTCCCGGCCCGAGAACGGGCAGCTTGCTGCCGGCTGCGTTGACGCTTCGATAACCGCATTTCCTCGTACGGCAGGCGCCGCAAGCGTGTCGGTGCGATACCTGCTCGCGCGGGAAAGGGAAATTCCCAACGGGCCGACCGCGGCAGTAATTCCGTGACGACGCTGCACGCCAGAATAGCTCGCGCACAATTTGTGCGACCACTTTCCCGGCGGAAGTTGAACAGCACGGCACCGCGCCGGTTCCGATCTTCAGCCCGACTCGCCCTGCCTGCCCGCCCATTCGGCACGGAATACGGCAAGGCAGGAAAACTCCCCCACACCCTTCCTGCCCGCACGCCACAAGGCGGGCAGATCGGTCACGGCGGTGCCGTTCAACCTCGGGGATGGTGGACTTGAACGGAGAGAAGGGGTAAATTCGCGCGTTGCTCCGTCCCTGTGACCGCAGAGCCAAGGAGCCTCGCCGGCATGACATTTCCCCGGTATTCCGCGGACTGCTCCGCAGGCCGCAACGCGCAGACATGCGCAAGGCCGGCCGCTGGAGCGACCGGCCGGGCACGGCGGGAAAAGCGGTCATGGCCGGAGAGCAAACGGCGACCAGGACCGCGTATTCGAGGAAGCCTTTCTACTGGTCAGTCCCGGAGCGGCATTCCAGTGCTTCCGCGAAGTTGGACCATTGCTGGGAGAGGCCGTGGGCCGCCTCGATCACCAGGGCAGCGCAATGCGCCGGAATCCAGTCCACCACATTGCTGCATTTGTCGGCTCCGCTGATCTGTGCGCCCAGCCATGTGATCAGGCTGCGGCCGATGCCCCTCGACCGGAGCGACGGGTCCCTGCGCAGGCGCTCAAGGATCACCGTGGGCGGCCTCTTGCCGCTCCGCGCCGGTCCGGCGTCGGGCGAACCGGGCACCGTCGTGTGCTGCCGGCTCTCGTTCCGCAGCTGTTTGTCGGGAACGGGGCTGCGGCCTTGCGACAGCCGCTGGCGCACATCGCGCACCGTTGCCACCGAGATCCCTGCTTCTCTGGCGACCTCACGCAGCGAAGCGTGCGGATTGCCCCGGATCAGCTCGGCCGCACGCCGCCGCCCGTCCGCGGCGTTCAGCGGTCGCATCTTGCCGTCCCGCCCCAGCCGGGTGTTCAACTGATCAGTTTCATCAGTCGTACGCCGGCGGATCGCGCCTACGGTGGTGGCGGAGATGCCCGCGGTCCGGGCGACGGCCCGGTCCGACCAGTCCGGAAACAGGCTCAGCAGCCGGTGGGCCGCCGCGCTCCGGTCCGCCAGGGTGAGCGGGAGACCGTGCGTGATGTTCGCTCTCACTCCCCGTACGAACGCGTCCCCTTCGCTCCCGTCGAAGAAGTGCACGAGGATCTTCTCGTCGCCGCGTTGCCGGGCCGCCAGCACGCGGTGCTCCCCGTCGATCACCTGCAACGTGTCACGGTGCACGAGGATGGGCGGGAGCGTCCCCTCGAATTCCGCCAGGAAGTTGACGTGCCGTGGGTTCGGTCCGCCCAGCCTCGGGGAGTTCCCGCACACCAGGGAACGGATCTCGACGTACTCTGTCGGGGGAAGGCCGACGCCGTGGGAGGCCGTCGTCACGTTCTTCGCACCCTCGGCAAGTCCGGCGAAGTCCGGTGCATGGTTTTCACCGCTATAAGGCATTCTCTTCCCCCGACAGTCGATCAACGACCTGCTGTTGTCAGCCTGGTTGCTCCGGTTCCGGCACCCGCCGGCAGGTTTCCTCCTTCGTCGGCGCACCGTGACACGAGAGGCTCGCAGACAGCGGGACTACCGATTCCCTGTGTACGAAAAGCAGCCCGGAGGCATGCTCACGCGGATCCTCCGAGGTGAATATCTTCAGCGCACGAAACTCCGGGCCGGAAACGGCAGAGGGGTCAGCCGGACGGCCGGAAAAGCGACGGGTATAACGGCAGCTTCAGCACCCGGGCACCCGAAGGCGCTCCGGTCGGCTGACTTCTTTTTCCGCGTACCGCCCACGCACGCGTGCCGCCACCGCGGCAGCGCTCTTCACCGGCGCCGCCCCAGCTGTCCGTGGAGCGCAGCGCGTTCATCTCAGCTAACTACTGGAGAGAGAACCAGCTGCGCGAATCCCGGCTCGCGTCTGTCCGGGCGGCGGGGCGCTCTGTGCGTGGTACGCACGCAAAGGGTCGCCTTCGCTGCGAAGGCGACGCATTCGCTGACCAGGTCAGCGCGTGTGACATGCCGGTCCCTATGTCCGCACCGACCAAGGGGATTCGCCAGACCTGTGGCATCCGGCCGGGGTGCCACAAGCGGGAGCGCACCTGTGCGATGCGGGGAGACGGCTCGCGGACAACAGCCGTGCCGCCGTTTTCGCTGCCTCGGATGGGTGCGACAACACCTGTCGGTGCGCATCGGACCCACTAATTGCTCACACATTCCTGCCCCCTTGTTCAGAGACGAGTGAGCCCTGGCGCGACTCATTCCCGCCTGACCACCGGCCGACAGTTACATTCGCATGCCAACCAACTCCGACGATAATATTGACCGGCCATCACACACAACTGACGCTTCGTAAAATCGCCTTAAAGTCGTCCACCGCCCGGACTTGCCATTATCGTCCCCGTCCGGATCGCCCGAAAGGCCGACATCTCGTATGCCGGAATTTGCGCTGTCCGGCGACGGCGGGCCCGGTCCGCGAACCGGGCCCCGATGGTCGGCGGGGCACGGAGGGCCTCACCCGACGCCGCTCGGCTGCTGTGTCTGCTCGCCCTGAGGACCGGCGGCCGGCGACGGGTCGCCGGTGCCGTTCTCCGTGGCGGTCTTCCGCCGCTCGCGCAGCAGCAGCGCCACGACCGGTACGGCAACGGCGAACATGGCGAACAGGATCCACAGCACGGTGTGCAGGGCTCCGGTGTACGCGGCACCGGCCACCTCCGCGAACCCCTGCCGGGCCGTACCGGGAGGCACGCTCTTGACGAGTGTGTCCATGTCGCCCTGGTTCAGCAGGTTCGCGACCCTGCCGGGATCGTTCGCGTACGGACTGTCGAAGGAGCCCAGGCCGCTGCCGAGACCGCTGCGTGTGAAGCTGACCAGCAGCGAGCTGATCACCGCGATGGAGGCGGCCTCCCCGGCCAGTCGCATGGTGTTGAACATGCCCGCGGCCATCCCCGCACGCCCGGCCGGGACGCTGCTGACCGCGGCGCCGTCGAGCAGTCCGAAGGAGATGCCGGTGGCGATGCCGAGGCACAGCAGCGGTCCGAGGATGGTCCAGTGGGACGAGCCGGGTTCGATCACGGTCAGCCAGGCCGCACCGATCGCCATCAGCGCGATGGTGATGACGAGTTGCACCTTCGCCGGGATCCAGCGGGTGAGGAAGCCCGCGATGACCGGAAAGACCAGGGTCGCTCCGGTGAGCATGATCAGTGTCAGGCCGGCCTGCTGCGCGTCGAGGCCGTCCACCGCCGAGAAGTACGTGGGAAGCGCGACCAGCAGCGGGGTGAACCCGAAGACCACGACGACCGCCGTCAGGCACAGCGCCAGGAACTGCGGCTGGGCCAGCAGGCTCAGGTCGAACATCGGGTGCTCCTGGCGGCGTTCGATGGCGATGAACGCGACGAGCAGCACCGCCGCCGCCAGGAACGACCCCAGCACCAGCGCGCTGCCCCAGCCTGCCTGCGGTCCCTCGACCAGGCCGTAGATGAGCAGCAGCAGGGCGCCGGTGAAGGTGAAGGTGCCGCTCTTGTCGACCCGCCCGCCCGCGGGGTTGCGGGACTCGGGGATCCAGGGGGTCAGCGCGACGACCACGAAGGCGATCACGGCGGGGACCAGGAAGACGGCCCGCCAGCTGAAGTTGCCGACGAGCAGGCCCGCGACGGTCGGGCCCAGCGCGAGGCCGATGCCGGTGGTGGTGCCGAACGCGCCGAACGCGCGGGCGCGGGAGGGCCCTTCGAAGGCCTGGGCGAGCAGCGCGCTGCCGCTCGGCAGGGCAGCGGCGGCGCCGAGACCGGAGGCGGTCCGCGCGATGTCCAGCACGAGGATGTCCCCGGCCAGGGCGGAGACCAGCGCACCCACCGCGTACAGCCCGGTGCCGATCGCGAACATCCGGCGGCGGCCCACCAGGTCGGCGAGGGACCCGGCAGCGAGGACGAGGCAGCCGAAGGCGAGGTTGTAGCCGTTGATCGCCCACTGGAGCGAGGACAGCGAGGCGTGCAGTTCCGCCCCCATGCTGGGCAGCGCCACCGAGGTGCCGGCCATGGACAACGGCAGCAGCAGCGCCGACAGGCACGCGGACAGCAGAACGACCGCCGCCCGCCGTGGGGCGGTGGGCCGGGAAGTGCTGAGGGCTGAGGACATGAGATGCGCCGCCTCCGGAGCGGCGTGAGGCTTGCTCGTGGCACCTCACCGCCGGCCCCGCGTGATCACGGGGGAGCGGCACCGGCGGTGAGGTGCGGCCGGGATGTGCGTCCGGCCCGGTCACGGGCGGCGGACGGCAGGTGGGGACGGAGGAGCCAGGGCACGAGACACTATCAGGACTCTGATACAGATGACACCCCTGCCACAGCAGGCCGTGGCCCCGCCCGCGCACCGGCACACCGACCGGGTACACAGCTCGCAAAATCCCGGTAAACCGGTTGCGAGTCACCGCGTGACAGTGCTCGCCCTTCTGGCGGTAAACTGATTCAGACACGAACCCTGATACACGGACGAAGTGGCCGGAGTCGCCGGGGCCGTTCTGTGCGTCGTGACCCAGGTGGCCGAGCCCGGCGCCGGAAGCCCTGACCGAAATGCCGGGCCATGCGTGGTCAGCCCTGTTTCGATATAGAGTCCGACCGGACGAGCACGGAGAGCAGGACATGACACACACCCCAGCGGCAGATGCCCAGCGCTCAGGCCCGGCGGACTTCCACGACCGGACAGGGCATCTCATCAAGCGCGCCGAGCAGTACTTGATCAGCGAGAAGAGCCACGTCCTGCGCACCGTGGACCTGACGGTGCCGCAGTACGTGGCTCTCCTGGTGTTGCAGCGTCAGCCCGGCCTGTCCGGGGCGCAGTTGGCACGGGAGTGCATGGTCACGTCGCAGACGATGACCACGATTCTGAACAATCTTGAGACCAAGGGCCTGATCACCCGCACCACGTCGCAGGTGCATCAGAAGGTGCTGGTCTCCAGCCTGACGCGCGCGGGCCGGGCCTTGTTCAAGAAGGCCGACAAGCTGATCTGTTCGGTGGAGGGCAGGCTGGACGACGAGTTCAGCGAGGAGGAACGTCAGCAGCTGCACGCGCTTCTGGCGCGCGCCATCACCGCTCTCCGGCGCGGCTGAGGCGCTCCGTCCCCGCCCCGGGGCCGGGCGCCCGACGGGGACGGGCCCAGCGGCGCATCACGGGCCGCTCCACACACACCAGCAGCAGCCAGCCGAGACCCAGCGTGACGAGGAAGGACCCCAGGATCTCCGCCGTGGCGGCGACGGGGCCGTACACCTGACCGTTCATCAGGGCGGTCCGGGCGAAGTACAGCACCACGTAGTGGGCGAGGTAGAAGGCGAAGGAGACCTCACCGAGCCATTGCATGGAGCGGCTGCGCAGCACGGTCGGGGTGCCGTTGATGTCGGCCATGGCCACGGCGCAGATGAGGACCGCGACGGGCACGATGGTGGCGACGTTGAGGCCGTAGAGGAAGGGCACGGCCAGCGCGAGCGCGTAACCGGCCAGGACGAGCCCGGCGGCCGGCAGAATCCGGATCCTGGGGAAGCGGCCTTCCCGTACGAGACGCGCCAGCAGCATGCCGAGGACGAACTCGAAGAGGCGCAGCGGCGGGAAGTTGTAGCCGACCCACCATTGCCAGACCGTCACCGGGGTTCCGGGCGCCGGCGGGCCGGCCGGGGCCAGGAAGTCGGTGACCAGCTGTACGGCCACCATGCCGGCGACCATGGCCCCGGCCCACCACCACAGCCGGTCCCCCTTGATCTTCAGCAGCGGCCGGATGATGAAGGGGAAGAGCAGGTAGAACAGTAGCTCGCTGCAGAGTGACCAGGCAGGCTGATTGGCGCTCAGGTGGATGGCCGGGTCCGGGAACCAGGAGTGGATCAGGAAGAGGCTCGGCAGCCAGGCCCCGGGCGGGGTCACGGCGCCGGCGAAGAGCAGCATGGCCAGCGCCCAGGTGGCGAGGTGGTTGGGGAAGATCTTCAGCAGCCGGCGGCGCCAGAAGGCGGTGACGGTGTCCTGCGGTCTGGCCGACCAGGTCAGCACATAGCCGCTGAGGACGAAGAAGAAGCTCACCCCCATCCAGCCGGCCTTGCTGAAGAGCCAGTGGAAGCCCGCCGCGAGCCCCTCGTCCGCGAACGGATTCATCGGCATGTACGTCAGCGAGACGTGGAAGAGGAAGACCAGTGCCGCGGCGATGAACCGCAATCCGGTCAACGAGGGGAGTTTCGTACGGACTTGGCGCGCCGTGGCGGAGAGTTCGGACGGTGGTGTCACTGACATGGCTGTCTGTTGCCTCTCTGGGACAAGCCGCGCGATGGTGGCGGGCCTGCCCTCTAGTGCCGGACTGTTGTCCGCGGCCACGGCGCCGACGGCAGGGCGGTGCGCCACGGGCACAGGTGGGTGGTGAGGAGGAGCCGAGGGCGGCGGGGAGGGCGGAGTGTCGCGTCGCCGAACGCACCTCAAGGTCCAGCGCGGTCGTTCTCGTCGTCAGCCTGCTGTGCCCGCAGGGGCTGCGCGGGCCGGCCCGCCGTATGAGGGCGGACGAAAGGCGCGGGACAGGAAAGCGAAGGCTGGGGAATCCAGGAAGAGAGCCGCCGGACACGTCGACGACCTGGCTGAATATAGGGGTGCCGCAGACGGCCGACAACATGCTCTCGGTCACAACGCTTATGTCAACTTCCGCCATGAGCGCGGCTATGATTGCGCGTTGCGGTCAGGCCGTTCCGTATGGCCCGCCCCCTGCCGATTTCCCCCGGAACAGCCTCGGTCGACCGCGGTACCGCGCACAGAAAACACACCGTGCACACAGAAAACACACCATGCATGGAGCTCTGCCCGGAGTCGGGGCCGGTGCGGAATTCAGCGGGAGGCTTCACTGAGCTTCACCGTCGCGTAAGCAGCCGACGCCATCGTCATATGGCGGTGCCAGCCGCCGAAGGACCTGCCCTTGAAATCCTGCAGTCCGGTCCTGTTCCCCGTGCGGACGCTGTCCCGGGCCACCTGGGCGGCAAGTTGCGTGAGCCGGTACAACTCGGCCGCGGGGGTCCGTAACAGCGTGGTGACCCAATATTCGGCCGGTTGGTCCGGCCCCGTGCCCCACTGGGCGTACAGGGCCACCTTCGGGCCGGGGGCCTGCCCTCGCGGACGCGGCAGGACGGCCCGCGCGGTCACGGCCCGCACCCCGGGAGCGACCGTGCAGGCGGCGATCCGTGCCGCCTGCGGAGAGGCCAGGACGTGCTCGACGGGCATCGCCGCGTCGGAGACGGGCCACCCGGACGGAGCCGGCAGCCGCAGGGCGCACTCCCCCGCCAGGCTCACCATGACAGGCCGCTGCGGCGCCTCGAAGGTGCGCAGTACGCTCGCCGCCTCGTGTGCGCGGCCGTCCCACAGCACCGGAACGGAAGAGGCCCCGCACGCGACATCGAAGCGCACGACGGGCCCGGAAGGTCCCGGCCGGGACACCGATCCGTGCTGTTTCCGGGGCGACCGGTCCGCGGCGGGCACATGCAGGTACCAGTCGACCGGTACGTTGAGGGCATCCGTGGCGTACCAGAGACCGTGGGCCTGCTGTCCGTTCACCAACCGGCCGGCCGCGGGGAGGAAGCGGCGGTGCACCCCCGCCGAGCGCCGGCCTCTTTTGGGGATGAGCACGGGCCGGACCACCCAGGCCCGTGGGGCGGCGATGTCCGTCACGTACGCGGACAGGGCCGCGCGCACGGGACGCCAGTCCCAAGGCGCTTCGCTGATGAAATGGTGCAGCCGCTGGGCCGATCCGGAATCGCCGAGGGAGCGGGCGATGTTGGCGATGGATTTGCGTCCCGGGGCGGTGAGCAGGCCCCGCACATACTGAGCGCCTTTGATGTGGTGATCGGCGCGGGTGAAGGAGGCGAAGAGCCGCGGTTGCAGGTCGGCGAGCACCTCCTCCCACGGACGGGCGGGGGCGCCGGAGCCAAGGGTTGATGCATACATGACATACTCTCCACGGATTTCTGCCGTCGTCCGGCCGAACGGGCCGCACTCCGCCGGAGCGGCACCACCGCAGGACGATCCGCCGGATACGGCGTGGAGGGTCACCTCGTGGTGCACGGGGAAGGCAGAAACCCTCCCGGCATACGTGACCGAGGCGGAATTCAGGCGGCTGCAGGCACCGGTGTGCGCCGGTAGGCGCGCGGAACAGCGGAAAGCGGGGCCGGCCTCAGCAGGTGGACGGTCCCCGACGGGCAACGGAGCGCATACGCGAATCGCCGATCGCGCCGAACACTTCCTGCGGCACTGAACCGCACCCCCTCGTTCCTCCAGCGTTGCTGCACAGCAGCTGCCTGCAAACGTGCCGTCCACGATAGCTGACGGGACGAAAAGCCAACACTGATTCACTTCGCCGGTCCGGCGGAAGTCCATGACGATCTCTGCAACGGGCAATGCTCCATATTGATCCACGAATCCGCCCGAAACAGCCCCTGTCCGGCCGCGCGGGAGACGAGTAGCGTCGTGCGCCCTTCTTCCGTACGGAGGGTGTTCTGCCATGGCCGACACCGTGAGTCACACGCGGTACGAAACGTACGAGGGCGGCAGCCCGGAGGCGGAGCGGCTGGTCTTCGAGGAGCTGGCGCGGCAGTTGATGGCGGTCCAGCTCAAGAACAGGGGGAACGGGGCGCACGGTGTCGAGCGGGCCTTCCACGCCAAGGCGGCGCTGGGGGTGGAGAACGCCCGGCTGCGGTTCGACGAGGAACTGCCCGCCACGCTGGCCTCGGGGTGGGTGCAGCCGGGCGCGCAGTACCCGGCGGTGGTGCGGCTGTCGAACGCGAGCGGTACGGCGCAGCCGGACACCGCGCCCGACCTGCGCGGGATCGCGGTGCGCGTCGAGGTGTCGGCACAGGAGACGCACGACCTGCTGGCGACGAACTTCCCGGTCTCGCACGCGCGCGACGCGCGGGAGTTCGTGGCGTTCGCCAAGGCGATGGCGGGGGCCCGCAGCCCGGTGCAGAAAGCGTTCGGGCTGCTGGTGAAGCTGCCGCTGGCGGTGGGCTGGGGCACGGCCACCCGGATGCGCCGGAACGTGCGGGCCGCCACCCGGCACGTCGTCGGGTCGCTGGCGCGGGAGACCTACTGGAGCCGCGGCGCGATCCTGTGGGGCGAGGCCGGACCGGTCCGCTACCAGCTGCGGCCCGCGCCGGGCGGTGCCCCCGCGCCGCGCCCGGACCGGCACGACCCGGACCTGCTGCGCCACGAGCTGGCGGGCCGGCTGGCCCTGGCCGACGTCGAGTTCGAGCTGTGCGTGCAGCGGTACGTGAGCGAGGAGCGCACGCCCGTCGAGGACGGCGCCGCGCGGTGGCGGGAGGCGGACGCGCCGGTCGTCCCGGTCGGACGGCTGACGATCCCGCGGCAGGACGTCACCACCGCCGAGGCCCGCTCCGCGGCCCGCCGGGTGGAGGCGCTGGCGTTCAACCCGTGGCACACCACGGACGCGTTCCGCCCGCTGGGCAATCTGAACCGGGCGCGCAAGGCCGCCTACCGGGCGAGCGCCGGGCACCGGCTCGGCACCCGGTTCCGTACGGAGGAGCCGCTGCGCAACACCGTGCTCGGCGTACCGGTACGGGCCGGCTTCCGGCTGCTCAACCGGTACGTGCCGTGGCACCGGCTCCCGCTGAACCTGAGCCTGCTGAACCTGGTGGCGCTGCGGCAGGCGCTGCGCCGCTTCAACCTCATCGACACCGAGGTCCCGGAGGCGCCGCCGCAGGCCGTGCCGGTACCGGAGACGGTGGACGAGGGCGCGCGGACGGCCCGTACGTACGACGGCTCCGCCACCGACCTGTCCGAGCCCCGGATGGGCGCGATCGGCTCCACCTTCGGCCGCAACCTGGCGCCGGTGTACCGGCCCGACCTGTTCGACGTGCCGAACCCGGTGACCGTCGCCCGGGAGCTGCTGCACCGCACGGCGTTCCGGCCGGCGCCTTCGCTGAACATCCTCGCCGCGGCGTGGATCCAGTTCCAGGTGCACGACTGGGTCAACCACCGGCGGTACACGCCCGGCGAGCGTTCCGTGGAGATCCCGATGCCGCCGGGCAGCGCCTGGACCAACACGCCCGGCGGCCCGCCCGAGGACGTGATGCGGTTCGCCGACAACATCGGCGTGCAGCGGCCCGGCGAGCCGCCGCTGCTGTTCACCAACACCACCTCGCCGTGGTGGGACGGCTCGGAGGTGTACGGCGGCGACGAGGCCACCGCGCGGTCGCTGCGCGAGCCGGACGGCCCGAAGCTGCGCCTGGAGGACGGGCACCTGCCGGTCGGCCCCAACGGCATCCCGCTCACCGGCTTCAACGAGAACTGGTGGCTGGGTCTGAGCGTGATGCACACGCTCTTCGCCCGGGAGCACAACGCGCTGTGCGACGCGCTGCACGCCGAGTACCCGGCCATGAGCCAGGACCGGATCCACCACACCGCCCGGCTGATCGTCTCGGCGCTGATCGCGAAGATCCACACCGTGGAGTGGACACCGGCGATCCTGGCCACCGAGGCCATCGACATCGGCCTGAAGACGAACTGGCAGGGCCCGCCGGACAACTGGCTGAGCAAGCTGGGGCTGTGGCTGGTCGAGTCGCACGCCCTGCGCGGCATCCCGCAGACGCTGCCGGACCACCACAAGGTGCCGTACTCCCTCACCGAGGACTTCGTCACCGTCTACCGGATGCACCCGCTGCTCCCCGACGACTACGAGCTGCGCGAACACCGCTTCGGGCAGCGGGTGGAGACCGTCACGTTCGACGAGATCCAGGGCACGGCGGCCGAGGGCGTGGTCCGCAAGACCCGCCTGACCGACACCCTGTACTCGCTGGGCATCGCGCACCCGGGCGCGATCACGCTGCACAACTACCCGAAGGCGCTGACCCGCTTCGAGCGGGACGGGGAGATCATCGACCTGTCGGTGGTCGACCTCGCCCGGACCCGGCGGCGCGGGGTGCCGCGCTACAACGACTTCCGTGCCGGGCTGCGCAAGCCGCGGGTGCGCCGCTTCGAGGACATCAGCTCCGAGCCGGAGACGGTGGCACGGCTCAAGGAGGTCTACCGCGACGTCGACGAGGTCGACACGATGGTGGGGCTGTTCGCGGAGAACCCGCCGGAGGGCTTCGGCTTCAGCGACACCGCCTTCCGCGTCTTCATCCTGATGGCGACCCGCCGCATCCAGTCCGACCGGTTCCTGACCGTCGACTTCCGGCCGGAGCTGTACACGCCGCTCGGCATGGACTGGATCGCGCGGGGCGGTATGAACTCGGTCATCCTGCGGCACTGCCCCGAGCTGGCGGCGATGCTGCCGCGCGACGCGAGCGCCTTCGCGCCATGGCGGCCGGTGCTGCCGGAGCGCGGCGGCGGCACGGGGGCGTGACCGAAGCGGCCGGGGGACGGCGGCTGCGGAGTGCCCGGCCGGGGTGGCCGGTGCGCGTACCCTGCGGAAAAGCGGCGGGAGGTGCCCGATAACCTCCTCGTGTGGAGGAGAACACGCCCGCGCCCTTCGAGCGCGGTACGGACGGCCCGAAGGTCATCGTCGTCGGCGTCGACGGGTCGGACTCGTCGTGGCGCGCCGCCGCCTACGCGGCGGGGCTGGCCCGCCGGCAGGGCTCCAAGCTGGCCCTGGTGTACGTGCAGCCGGTGCTGCCGGCCGGGGCGGCCATGGGCGCGCCGGTCGTGGACGCCACCAACGAGGTCGCCGACGAGCTGATGGCGGAGATCCGCGCGGCGACGGAGCGGGTGCAGGGGACGTACGACCTGCGCTGGGAGTTCCACACGCTGCGCGGCGACCCGTACTCCGGCATGGTGCAGATGGCCGACGAGCTGACGGCGGACGCCGTGGTGGTGGGGGCCTCGGAGTCCGCCGGGCACCGGATCATGGGCTCGGTGGCGGTACGGCTGGTCAAGGCCGGGCGCTGGCCGGTCACGGTCGTCCCGTAGCCGCCGGAGGAGGGTTTCCGGAGTACACCCGGACCCGGGGAGCGCTTTCCGGCCACCGCGCTGGCCGGAATGCAAGCGTCAAGCACATTGGTCTGGACCACGAAGGTGGGGGCGGTTAGGGTCCTTCCCGTACGGCGCACCGGCCGTACGGCTCCCGCTCCGCCCTGCTCGTCGCACCGCCCGGCCGGCTCGCAGCCGGCGCGGTCCCGCGCGGACCGCGCACCGCCGGCACCCGCTTCGCTCCCCCGCCAGCTCCGCACCTGGGACCGGTCCATGATCGAAATCGTGGTCGTACTCCGGGTCGAGGACGCCGTCCTCGACTTCCTCTCCGTCCTGACCGACCCCGACCCCGGCGGCGGCCCGGCCGCCGTGGTCCTCGCCGACCACGGCGACATCCTCCCGCTGCCCGCCGGCCTGCCGCCGGCCGAACGCCTCGCGCTGCTCGCCCCGTACGTACGGTCCGCCGAGGACGACGCCGCCTCGCCCGGCCCGGCCGCCCTCGCCGAACTGGTACGCCGCGCCGCCGACGGCCGCCCGGCCCGTGTGTGGACCCACTCGCCGGCCGACAACCGCCGCAGCCGGGGCCGTGTCGGCCGGGACACCGCCGTGGCCTGCGCCGGTCTGCCGGACGCCGCCGGACCGGGCGGCCCGCCGGTGCTCACCGTCCGGCACGCCGTCGGCTACTCCCCCTACCTCCAGTTCGTCAGCGACCTCGACCGCCCGCTCGGCCGGGACCAGGTCGCCGCCAAACTCGACTTCGTCAACCGCCACGCCGCCGGGCTGCTCGACACACCGTCGCCGCAGTTCGTGGTGGAGACCCCCCGCATCCCGGCCACCGAGCGGTTCTTCGGCGCCGACCCCGGTGAACGCGAACGGCTCTTCGCGCTGCTCGCCAGCCTGGACGACGAGGCCGCCGCCGTGGCGGACCCGTGGGAGTTCGCCACCTCGCCGTACGAGGCCCGGCGCCTGGACGCGACCGCCGCCTGGATCCGGCGGCACTGCCCGCCCGGCGGACCGCCGCTGGTGGAAGTCGGCGCCTGCGAGGGCGCGTTGACGTCCCGGCTCGCGGCGGACGGCTTCTCTGTGTACGCCACCGAGCCCAACCCGCACTTCCGGGCCCGGCTCGACACCGCGCTCCGGGACACCGACGCCGTGCAGGTCGGCGCCGAAGACCTCGCCGGACTGGCCAAGGAGGGGCCGGAAGGCGCCGCGTACCTGCTGATCGAAATGCTCTACTACGGCCAGGACCCGGCGCTGCTCGACGACCTGCCCACCGGTCTGCTCTTCCTCGCCCTGGAACCCGAGGCGCTGGAGACACGGCTGCGGCCCTGGCTCGCCGCGTCCACGGTATGGCGGACGGTCGAGGAGACCCGGCTCGTGCCGCCCCGGGTGGAGCCGGTCTGCGGCGGCCGGGCGTATCTGAGCAAGCGCGGCAGCGTCGGGCTCGTACTGCGCCGTACCGGCGCCTGACCTCCGCCGCACCACCATCACGGCGCCGACACCGCCCGCGCCCCTGTTCCGCCGTCCCGTCCCCGCCGACAGCGCCGTCGGCCGGACGCGCCCTCCGCACCGTCACCGGCCATGCCCCGGCCGTCCGCCGGGCTGCCGCCGCCCCCGCCCCTGCACCGGAAGGCTCCCCATGCGCGCCGATCCAGCCCTGGTCAACGCCTGCCTGCTTCCCGCCTACGCGGGCCGCTCGCCCGCCGACTGGATCCTGCGCGCGGCGGACGAGGGCCTGGCGGGCGTCGCCCTGTTCGGGACCAACTTCCCACCGGGCGCCGGCTCGTTGCGCGAGGAGGTCACCGGCCCGCTCCGCGCGGCCCGCCCGGACCTGCTGATCGCGCTGGACGAGGAGGGCGGCGACGTGACCCGGCTCGACTACCGCCGGGGCAGCGTCCACCCGGGCAACCACGCCCTCGGCGCCGTGGACGACGTGGCCCTCACCCGGCGGGTGGCCGCGGCGATCGCCCGCGACCTGCGGTCCGAAGGCGTCAACCTCTGCCTGGCCCCCTGCGCCGACGTCAACTCCCGCCCGGACAACCCCATCATCGGCGTCCGCTCCTTCGGCGACCGGCCGGACCTGGTGGCGCGGCACACCGCGGCGTGCGTCGAGGGCCTCCAGGAGCTGGGTGTGGCCGCCACCCTCAAGCACTTCCCGGGCCACGGCGACACCCGTACCGACTCGCACTCCGCACTGCCGGACATCGACCGGGACACCGCGTCCCTCGACGCGGTGGACCTGCCGCCGTTCCGCGCCGGGATCACGGCCGGCGCCAAGGCGGTGATGACCGGTCACATCCGGCTCTCCCGGCTGGACGGCCTGCCCGCGACGCTGAGCCGGCGGATCGTCACCGGCCTGCTGCGCGAGCGGCTCGGCCACCGGGGCGTGGTGCTGACCGACGCGCTGGAGATGGCGCCGATCGTGCGGCGCTGGGGGTACGGCGGGGCGGCGGTCGCCGCGCTGGCCGCGGGCGCTGACCTGGTGGTGCTCGGGGCGACCGACGGCGAGAAACTGCTGCCCGAAGTGCACGACGCCGTCCAGGAGGCGCTGGACCGCGGCACGCTGACGCTGGAGCGGGTGGCGGAGGCCGCCTGCCGGGTCGCGTCGCTGCGGGCCTGGGCCGACCCGGCCCGGCGCGCCGGGGCACCGGACGCCGCGCCGCTGTCCGGCGGCGCCCCCGTCGGCCTGGTCGCCGCCCGCCGGGCCCTGCTCGCGCACGGCGTTCCCCGGGCCGCCGACGGGCGCCGCCTGCACACCGTACGGCTGGCGACCGCGGCCAACCTGGCGGTGGGCGAGACACCATGGGGGCTGGACGCCCCGCTCCGGGACCTCGGCGCGCTCGCCTCCGCCGCCGACGTGGCCCCCGGCACCGAGCCGGGCACGGTCGTGCCGCCACCGGCCGGCGACGGCCCGCTCGCGGTCGTCGTCCGGGACGCGGAGCGCGATCCCTGGCAGCGCGCGGTCCTGCGGGCACTGCGGGCCCGGCGCCCGGACCTGGTCACGGTGGACATGGGCCTGGCCCCGGCCCGGCCGCTGCCCGACGGCGCCCCGGCGACGCTGTTCACCCGCGGCGCCGGGCTGGCGAACGCCGTCGCGGCGGCGGAGCACCTGTCGGGCCGCACCTGGCGCGGCCCGCTGCGCACATGACCGGCCGCCCGTCCCCGGCCGGGGGCACCGACCGCGCGACGGGACACGGAACCGGGCACGGACAAGGAGCGAGCAGCGTGTACGACCACTGCGTGGGCCTCGGCTACCACTGCGAGTCCACGTACCAGATCCGCCGTATCACCGGCGTCACCCGCGCCCACTTCTTCGACTGGCTGGACCTCGAATTCGAGTCGGTCGTCGAAGCCGTCGCGGACGACTTCCGGAGCGTGCTGCGCCCCGGCCTGGTCGAGCCGTTCGACGAGGGCCGGTGCGCGCTGGACCGCGGCAGCGACATCCGCTTCTACCACGAGTTCCACCCCGCGGGCGGGGCCGGGACGCCCCTCACCCAGCGGGACATCGACGAGCAACTGCCCCGCGTACGCGCCAAGTTCGCCGCGCTGGCCGGACGGTGGCGGGCGCTGGCCGGGTCCGCCGCCCGGGTGCTGTACGTCCACCACGACGCCTGGGACGAGCTGACCGCCGCCGACCTGCGCCGGCTGCGCGCGGTGATCGCGGCACAGCACCCGGGCCACCGGTTCGCCCTGCACTGGCTGCGCCGCACCGCGCCGCCGGACGCCGGCCGGCTCGGCCCCGGCATCACCTGGGGCACCGTCGCCGCCGCGCCCGGCCGCTGGCAGGGCGACGACGCCGCGTGGGACGCGGCCCTCACCCCCGTACTCGCCCCCGGTCCCCCCTCGGCCCCACCGCACCGCCCCGGCACCAAGGAACCCCTATGACGACCTCCCTGACGAATCCCCCGCCGCGCACCGTCATCCTCTCCCCGCACTTCGACGACGCCGCCCTCTCCCTGGCGGGCCTGATACCCCGGCTCCCGGCCCCGGTCACCGTGGTGACCGTGTTCGGCGGCGCGCCCGCCGCCCACCACGCCGTCTCCTGGTGGGACAGCACCTGCGGCTTCTCCACCGCCGCCGAGGCGCACCGCGCCCGGTTCGCCGAGGACGCGCGCGCCGCCGAGCTGCTCGGCGTGGCCCGGACCGTACTGGACCACCCCGACGGCCCGTACGGCGACGGCGACGAACTGACGCGCCTGGACGCCTACTTGGCCGCCCTGCCGACGCCCTTCCCGCTCGTCCTCCTGCCCATCGGCACCAACCAGCCCGACCACGAGCGGGTGCGGGACCGCGCCCTGCGGGTCCTCGCCGGGCTGGGCGCGCCGCTGCCGCTCCTCTACGCCGACCTGCCCTACACCGGCCACCTGCCCGAGTGGGGCACCCCGGACACCGACCGCGCCCTCGGCGGCGACCGGACCTTCGGGCTCGCCTACCAGGACCTGCTGTCCCGCTACACCCTCGATGTCGCGTACGACCTCGTCCTCACCGACGACGAGTGGGCCCGCAAGCGGGAAGCGGTGCTCTGCTACGGCTCGCAGCTCGCCCCGCTGGCCGCCGACCACGGGAGCCTGCTGGCCCGGCGCGGACCGCTGCGCGCCGAGCGCGTCTGGGCGCCGGTGCACCGCCCGCAGCCCGCCGGGGCGGGCTCATGAGCGCGCCGCCGCCCGTCCTGGAGGCGCGCGACCTGGTCAAGGAGTACCGCCGCGGCCGGGTGGTGGACGGCGTACGGCTGACCGTGCGCGAGGGCGAGCGGGTCGGCCTGCTCGGCCCCAACGGCGCGGGCAAGACCACCACGCTGCTGATGTGCCTGGGCGCGGTCGCGCCGGACGCCGGCAGTGTGCACGTCCTCGGCCACCGGCTGCCCGCCGCCCGGGCGGCCGCCATGCGGGGCGTCGGCTTCGCGGCCGGCTACCTGCCGCTCCCCGACCGGCTGCGGGTGCGCGAGTACCTGCGGCTGTACGCGGACCTGTACGGGCTGCGCGCCCCGCGCGCGGCGGTGGAGGACGCCCTGGAGCACTTCGGCATCGGCCACCTGGCCACCGCCATCGGCACCGAGCTGTCCAGCGGCCAGCGCACCCTGGTCGGCATCGCCAAGGCGTCCCTGCACACGCCGCGGCTGCTGGTCCTGGACGAGCCCACCGCGGCGCTGGACCCGGACATCGCCCTGCGGGTCCGTACCGGACTGCTGGAGCTGTGTGCCCGGCACGGCACCGCGCTGCTGGTCACCAGCCACGACATGGTCGAGGTGGAGCGGCTGTGCGAACGGGTGGTCTTCCTGGCGGCCGGTCGGGTGACCGCGGACGGTACGCCGGAGGAGGTGGCGCGGCAGTTCGCCCAGCGGGACCTGGAGGGGGTCTTCCTGCACCTGGCGGAGGAACGGGACCGCGAGCGCGCGGCACGCGCCGGGCGGGACCGGGAAGGGGCGGGTGCCACATGAGTGCCACCGAGGCCCCCGGCCTGCGCGGTCCCGCGGCGGCCGGCGCGCATCGCGTCCGCGCCGTCGCACGCCGCCACTGGCTGGTGCTGCGCCGCAGCCCGCACCGGATCTTCGACGTGCTGGTCTGGCCGGTCGTCGACACGCTGCTGTACGGCTCGATCGGCCTGTTCGCCGCGAAGGCGGCCGGCGGCGGTACGGAACCGGCCGGGGACGCCGCCACCGGCCTGGGCACCGGGCCCACGCTCGCGGTGTTCCTGCTCAGCGGCACCGTGCTGTGGCACCTGGTCCACCAGACGCAGATCTCGCTGGCCACCGGTTTCCTGGAGGAGACCTGGTCACGCAATGTGATCGGGCTGCTCACCACCCCGCTGCGCGGCTGGGAGTACCTGGCGGGGGTGGGGCTGTTCGCCCTGGTCCGTACGGCGCTGAGCACCCTCGCCGTGGCCGCGCTGGCCTTCGGCGCGTACGCCTTCGACGTGACCTCGCTGGGGCTGGGCCTGATTCCCGTCGCGGCGCTGCTGCTGCTCTGCGGCTGGGCCGTGGCGCTCGCGGTGGTGGGACTGGTGCTGCGCTACGGCAGCGGCGCCGAGGCCCTGGTCTGGGGCGGGCTGTCGGTGGTGATGCCGCTGTCCGGGGTGTTCTACCCGGTCTCGACCCTCCCGGCGCCGCTCCGCCCCGTCGCCGAGGTCCTGCCCACGACACACGTCTTCGCGGCCGGGCGCGCGCTGGCCGCGGGCGGGCCGATGCCGTGGCACGAGCTGGCCGTGGCCACGCTGGGCACCGCAGCTCTGCTGGTCCTGGCCCTCTTCTTCCTGGGCCGGATGCTGGCCGCCTTCCGTCGCCGGGGGCTGGTCACCCGGTACTCGTGACGGCGCGGTCTCCTGAGCGCGACATGCCCGCCCGGCCTCGGGGCCGGGCGGGTGCCGCGGGTCCGTAGGGACGCGCGTCAGCCTTCCTGGGCGTCCTCCAGCCGGAAGCCGACCTTCAGCCCGACCTGGTAGTGCTCGATCGCCCCGTCGACGATGTGGCCGCGTACCTGGGTGACCTCGAACCAGTCAAGGCCCCTGAGCGTCTGTGCCGCGCGCTGGACGCCATTGCGGATCGCGGCGTCCACGCCCTCCGGGGACGTGCCCACGATCTCCGTCACCCGGTACGTGTGATTCGTCATGACCGCTCCTTCATCCCGCCGGTTTCCGTGCCGGCTGTCCGTGCTCACGCCCCGGGTGCCCGGATTCCCGGATTCCACTCCGGCCCGCCAGGGAGTCGCCTTCCCCTCCCGCCCCCCGGCGCGCCATGATGACCGGCCGTCGGCCCACGAGGGAGAGGAAGTGGTGCGGGATGCGCGCGGGCCAGGGAGTGTGGCGGCGGAAACCGATCGAACTCATCCAGGAGACGGAAGGCGGCTCGGGCGAACAGCTCAACCGGGTGCTCGGGCTGTGGCAGCTGACGGCCATCGGCGTCGGCGGCATCATCGGGGCGGGCATCTTCACGCTCGCCGGGACCGTCGCCAACGGCAAGGCCGGACCGGCCGTCCTGCTGTCGTTCCTCGTGGCGGGCGTGGCCAGTGCCGCGGCGGCGTTCTCGTACGCGGAGTTCGCCGGGCTGATCCCGAAGGCGGGCTCGGCGTACACCTACGGCTACGCGGTGCTCGGCGAGCTGGCGGGCTGGTTCATCGGCTGGGACCTGCTGCTGGAGTACACGGCGATCGTGGCGGTGGTCGCGATCGGCATCTCCGGCTACTTCAGCTTCCTGCTGGGTGAGCTGGGGGTGGAGCTGCCCGCCTGGATGCTGGGGGCGCCGGGGACCGGCGCGGGACACCGGGTGGACCTGTTCGCGGCGGCGCTGTGCCTGCTGATCGCGTACCTGCTGACCCTGGGCATCAAGAACGCCGCGCGCTTCGAGACGATCGTCGTGGGCCTGAAGGTGCTGGTCGTGCTGCTCGTGATCGGCGTGGGCGTCTTCCACATCAGGACCGGGAACTACACGCCGTTCTTCCCGTTCGGTGTCAGCGGCGCCTTCACGGGCGCGGCCACGGTCTTCTTCGCGGTCTTCGGCTATGACGCGATGAGCACCGCGGCGGAGGAGTCGAAGGACGCCCAGCGCCACATGCCGAAGGCGATTCTGTACTCGCTGCTGATCTCGATGGTGCTGTACATCCTGGCCTGCCTGGTGCTCACCGGCATGCAGCACTACACGGACATCGATCCGGAGAGCGGCTTCTCCACCGCGTTCAAGTCGGTGGGGCTGAGCGGCCTGGCCGATGTGATCGCGGTGGGCGCGATCATCGGCATCCTTACTGTCATGTTCACGTTCATGCTGGGCGTGACCCGGGTCTGGTTCAGCATGAGCCGGGACGGGCTGCTGCCGAAGTGGTTCGCCAAGACCCATCCGAAGCGGCACGTACCGACCCGGGTGACGTGGATCGTGGGCATCGCCTCGGCCGCCATCGCGGGCTTCCTGCCGATCGGGGAGGCCGCCGAGCTGACCAACATCGGCATCCTGCTGGCGTTCGTGGTGGTGTGCGTCTCGGTGATCGTGCTGCGCTACAAGCGGCCCGACCTGCCGCGCACGTTCCGCACCCCGGGGATGCCGGTGGTGCCCGCGATCGGCGTGGTCTTCTCGCTCTGGCTGATCACGTTCCTGGAGTGGCAGACCTGGGTGCGCTTCGCGGTGTGGTTCGTGGGCGGCCTGGTCATCTACTTCGCGTACTCCCACCGGCGCTCCGAGCTGGCGAAGGCGGAGCGGGAGATCAGCGACCTGGAGGACCGCGAAGGGCGGCTGTGACCGCCCCGCACACGACGGAGCGCCCCGGGACCGTGGTCCTGGGGCGCTCTCGCGCAAGCGGGCGACGGTGGCCGGCCCGGCCCGGGAGGGTGGTCCCGGGCGGTGCGGTCCGTGCGCCGCGGTGTCCTGCTCACCGGGCTCAGTACGCCGAGTTGACGTTGTCCATGGAGCCGTAGCGATGGGCGGCGTAGTTGGCGGCGGCCGTGATGTTGGCGACCGGGTCCAGCAGGTTGTCGGCCGTGCCCTCGACGTGGTAGCGGTCGAAGGTGGGCTGGATCACCTGGAGCAGGCCCTTGGACGGGATGCCGTTCTTGGCGTTGATGTCCCAGTCGTTGACGACGTTCGGGTTGCCGCTGGACTCCCGCATGATGTTGCGGTGCAGGCCCTCGTAGCTGCCGGGAATGCCCTTCTCCTTCATGATGGCGAGGGATTCCTTGATCCAGCCGTCCAGGTTGTTCGCGTACTTCGGCTTGGGGGCCTCGACCGGCTTGCGGTCGGCGGCACGGCTCGCGGCCTCCTTGGCCGTGTGGCCCTGGGCGGACACGGCGGTGACCTTCACCGCGTCGGCGAGGGTCGCGGTGTCCGTGGTGCCCTTGGCGGCGTCGGCCTTGGGCTCGGCGGCCTTGGTCTTCGCACCCGCGGGCTGGCCGTTCGCGGAGACCGGCTGGACGGTGGCCGGCGCGGCGGCGGCGTGCGCGTCACCGGTCGCGGCGGGGACCGTCAGGGCCGCGGTCGCGCCGGCGGCGGCCAGCACGGCGACGGAGAGCTTGTGGGTCTTGGTCACGCGGACGGAGCGGAGCAGGGTGGGAGTGGGCATGCGGGGAATCCTCTTCCAATCACTGAAATGAACGGGCGGCAGCCATTGGCGGGAGGTACGAGCAGGAAGCCACTGGCGGCACGAGAACCGAGTTCTTGTCCGCGTCCGCCCCGAGGGCATTTACGCGACGCTGTAACCCGGCGCCTCAGCAATGATTAGCGACGCCGAAATTGGAAAGCAATAGGTCCGCAGCGGGCCCGGGCTACGGCCCGTTTACGTAGAAAGGACCGTCCGGCACCGTCTCAGTCCATGAATCCGGGCCGGGACCGCCCGGTGTTCCTTTACTAAGCAGGGCCGTAAGGGACGGAAGTCCCGTGCTGCGCGTCACGTTCCGGGCCCGGCGAGGGCACTGCGGAAAACCGCGTGAAATGGCCTCGGGCGGCGTTTTCCGGCCTTATCGCGGAAGTTCTTGTGGTCCGCGTCACCCAATACCGCGGAGCCGCCCGTAAAAGTGGCGCCGGTCACCCGGAAAAGGCATTGATCGGGGAAATCTATGAGCGCAATAGGCGGGGGCGCACGAAAAACGCGGCCGGCCGGTCGGCCGGCCGCGTGTGCGGCCCGTGCGGGCGCCGGGGGCGTCCCGGGTGGTGTCAGCCCTGGAGCGACTTCCAGAACTCCTCGAAGGAGAGCTTGCCGTCCGCGTTCGCGTCCTTGGCCGCGATGACGGCCTCCGCGACCGGCCCGGTGACGTAGGGGTCGCCCATCTCCGCCATGGCCCGCTTGTACTCGTCCGCGGTGATCAGCCCGTCACCGTCCGCGTCGAACCGGCTGAACGCGGCCTTGGCCGCCTCGATGTCTGCCATGGGAGTGCCCCCTTGATGTCGGTGTCGCTGGGTTGACCTGGGTACATTAACCGACCGTCACCGGCCCGCCGACCGCGCCCCGGACCGCTCCCCCGCGGCAGGTGGGCCCGCGAGGCGCCGCGCCAGGTAGGCCGCCGTACGGCTGTCCGGCGACGCCGCCACCTCGGCCGGGGCCCCGGCCGCCACGATGCGCCCGCCCGCCGTGCCGCCGCCCGGCCCCAGGTCGATGACGTGGTCGGCGCCCGCGACCACCCCCATGTCGTGCTCGACGACCACCACGGTGTTGCCCGCGTCCACCAGCCCGTGCAGCTGCCGCAGCAGTACCTCGGTGTCGGCCGGGTGCAGTCCGGTGGTGGGCTCGTCCAGCAGATAGAGGGTGTGGCCGCGGTGGGCGCGCTGGAGCTCGGTGGCGAGCTTGATGCGCTGGGCCTCGCCGCCGGACAGCTCGGTGGCGGGCTGCCCCAGCCGCAGGTAGCCCAGGCCCACGTCCTGGAGGGTGCGCAGGCTGCGGGCGGCGGCCGGTACGTCGGCGAGGAAGTCCGCCGCGGTGTCCACCGTCATGCCGAGCACGTCGGCGACGGTGCGGCCCCGATAGGTGATCTCCAGGGTCCCGGGGTTGTAGCGGGCGCCGTGGCAGGCGGTGCAGGGCGCGTACGTACCGGGCAGGAAGAGCAGCTCCACGGCGACGAAGCCCTCGCCCTGGCAGGTCTCGCAGCGCCCGCTCGCGACGTTGAAGGAGAAGCGGCCCGCCGTGTAGCCGCGGGCGCGGGCCTCGTCGGTGGCGGCGAAGACCTTGCGTACGGCGTCGAAGAGGCCGGTGTAGGTGGCGAGGTTGGAGCGCGGGGTGCGGCCGATGGGCTTCTGGTCGACGCGGACCAGGCGGTCCACCGCCTCCAGGCCCTCGGCGGCGGCGAGCTGTGCCCGTGCGGCGCCCTCCTCGTCCTCCTCCGGCCCGGCGCCGAGGTGGTCCGTGACGGCGTCCGCGAGGACCCGGGTGACCAGGGTGGACTTGCCGGACCCGGAGACGCCGGTGACGGCCGTGAAGACGCCGAGCGGGAAGGCGGCGTCCACCGAGCGCAGGTTGTGCAGGGTGACCCCGTGCAGGGCCAGCTCCCCGGTGGGCTCACGGGGCGGGCGGGCGGCCGGCGGCGCGTCATCGAAAAGGAAGCGCCGGGTGGCGGACTCGGTGACCCGCGCGAGGTCCGCGACCGGCCCGCTGTGCAGGACCCGCCCGCCGTGCTCGCCCGCCTGCGGCCCGACGTCCACGATCCAGTCCGCCTGCCGCACGACGTCCATGTCGTGCTCGACGACGAAGAGCGTGTTGCCCGCTTCCTTGAGGCGGCCGAGGACGGTGAGCAGCGCCTCGGTGTCCGCCGGGTGCAGGCCCGCCGAGGGCTCGTCCAGGACGTAGACGACGCCGAAGAGGCCGGAGCGGAGCTGGGTGGCCAGCCGCAGCCGCTGGAGTTCGCCGGCGGACAGGGTGGGGGCCGCGCGGTCCATGCTCAGGTAGCCGAGGCCCAGCTCGGTGAGCACGTCGATGCGGGCGACCAGGTCCCGGGCGAGGGCGGGCGCCACCCCGTCGTCCGCGGCCTCCGCGGTGGGCCGCAGCAGCTGGGCGAGACCGTCCAGCGGCAGCGCGGACAGTTCCGCGATGTCGTGTCCGGCGAAGGTGACGGCCAGCGCCTCGGGCCGCAGCCGCCGCCCGCCGCAGGCGGGGCAGGGCGCGGAGACCAGGTACCGCTGGACGCGCTTGCGCAGCGTCTCGCTCTTGGAGTCGGCGAAGGTGTGCAGCACGTAGCGCTTGGCGCTCTGGTACCGGCCCTGGTAGGGCCGGTGGATACGGCCCGCTTCCCGTACGGGGTGCACGGTGACGACGGGCTGCTCGTCGGTGAACAGGATCCAGTCCCGGTCGGCGGCGGGCAGGTCGCGCCACGGCTTGTCGATGTCGTACCCGAGCGCGGCCAGCACGTCCCGCAGGTTCTTGCCCTGCCAGGCGCCGGGCCAGGCGGCGACGGCGCCGTCCCGGATGGACAGCGACGGGTCCGGGACAAGCGACTCCTCGGTGACCCGGTGGACGCGGCCCAGCCCGTGGCACTCCGGACAGGCACCGGCCGCGGTGTTCGGGGAGAAGGCGTCGGAGTCCAGCCGCTCCGGCGCGTCGTCAGGGTACGTGCCGGCGCGCGAGAAGAGCATGCGCAGGGTGTTGGACAGGGTGGTGACGGTGCCGACGGAGGAGCGGGAGGTGGGGGCCGAGCGGCGCTGTTCCAGGGCGACGGCGGGCGGCAGCCCGGTGATGTCCGCCACCTTCGGGGCGCCCACCTGGTGGATCAGGCGGCGGGCGTAGGGGGCCACCGACTCGAAGTACCGGCGCTGCGCCTCGGCGTAGACCGTGCCGAAGGCCAGCGAGGACTTGCCGCTGCCGGAGACGCCGGTGAACACCGTGACGGTGTCCCGCGGGATGTCCACGTCGACGTGGCGGAGGTTGTGCTCACGGGCGCCGCGCACCCGGACGTACGAGTCGGTCATGCCGTCCATGATCGGTCACCGGTGAGCGGCGGCGCGGGCCCGTCCCCGTGGTCGGGGCGGGACGGGCCCGCGGCGGCCGTCACGCGAGGGCGTTGCGTACGCCCTCGCGGGCCTCTTCCCAGGGCGCGGGCGTGGCGATCAGCGCCCGCAGGCCCCTGACCCGGCGGGGCGGCAGCCCGATCGCCAGCACGCCGGTGGCCTGCCCGTCGCGCCCGTAGAGCGCCACGGCCGTCCGGGACGCCGCGTCCAGGACCGTGGCCTCGGACCGGTCGGCCCCGCCGAGCACACCGTACGCCTGGATCTTCAGACCGTACTGGTCGGACCAGAAGTACGGCACCGGCGTGAAGGGGCGGCGCTCCCGGCCCGCGGCCGGGGCCAGGACCCCGTCGTCCGGCAGGGTCTCCGCCAGCTCGGCGAGGAGGTTGCGGGCGGCGGCCATGCCCTGCTCGGTGGCGTTCATCCGGTGCTCGACGCGCAGGTCGCGCCCGTGCACCGGGTGCTGCCAGCGGGCCACGTCACCGGCGGCGTAGACGCCGGGCGCGGCGGCGCAGTACGCGTCGCAGCGCAGCCCGTCGGTGGTGTCGAGGGCCGGGTCGCCGTGCAGCCAGCCGACGGCCGGTTCCGAGCCGATGGCGACGAGCACGGTGTCGGCGGGGAGCCGGGTGCCGTCGGCCAGCCGTACGGCGGTCACGTGCCGCGCCGGCCCGTCCCCGTCCGCCGTCTCGAACCCGTCGACGGCGGCGGTGAGCAGGCGCACCCCCCGCTCCCGGTGTTCGGCCGCCAGCAGCTCGCCGATCCGCGGCCCGACCGTGCGGGCCATCGGCAGCGCCTCGCGCCCGACGAGCGTGACGTCGTGGCCCAGCTCCCGGGCCACGGCCGCGGCCTCGCAGCCCAGGACGCCGTTGCCGACGACCACGAGGCGCCGGTCCGCACCGGACAGCCGCTCCTTGAGGGCGAGGGCGTCCTCCAGGGTGCGCAGCGTGTGCACACCGTCGAGTCCGGCCGCCGCCGGGAGGGTGCGGGCCGCCACGCCGGTCGCGACGATCACGCCGTCGCAGGCCAGCCGCTCGCCGCCATCCAGGGTGAGGGTGCGGGTCGCGGTGTCCAGGCCGGTCGCCCGGGTGCCGAGGCGCAGGTCGAGATCGAGCGCTTCGAGCTGGTCGGCGGCGCGCAGGTGCAGCTTGGCGGGCTCCCAGGCGCCCTGGAGGAGCTGCTTGGACAGCGGCGGCCGGTCGTAGGGCGGGTGCGGTTCGTCACCGACGAGGGTCAGGGTGCCGGTCCAGCCGAAGCGGCGCAGGGCCTCGGCGGCGGCGAGGCCCGCCGCCGAGGCGCCCACGACGGCGATGCGGCGGGGACTCACTCGTCCACCTTGATGACCGCGGCCGGGCAGATGGCGGCGGCCTCACGGACCGCGTCGTGCTGGTCGGCGGGCGGCGCGGCGTCCAGGAGGACGACGATGCCGTCCTCGTCACGCTGGTCGAAGACCTCGGGGGCGATCAGGACGCACTGTCCGGCGGCGCAGCACTTGTCGGCGTCGAGGGTGATGTTCATGGCAGGAGACTCCTGAGCGGGAAGGTGGTGGGCGGGACGGGGTGTCACCAGGTGACGGGCAGCGTGTGGCAGCCGTAGATCGCCATGTCGCTGCGGAAGGGGATCTCGTCCACGGGCACCGCGGGCCGCAGGTCCGGGAAGCGGCGCAGCAGGGTGCCGATGACGACCTGGAGTTCGACGCGGGCCAGGGCCTGGCCGAGGCACTGGTGGATGCCGTAGCCGAAGGCGACGTGGTGCTGGGCGTTGGGGCGGCACACGTCGAGCGTGTCGGGGTCCGCGAAGACCTCCGGGTCGCGGTTGGCGGACGGCACGGCCACCACCACGCCCTCCCCGGCCCGGATCAGCTGCCCGCCGATCTCGACGTCCTCGGTGGCGGCGCGGCGCGGCCCGTTGCGGATGATGCTGTGGAAGCGCAGCAGTTCCTCGACGGCGCCGCGGATCAGGGCGGGCTCCGCGCGCAGCCGGTCCGCGGTCTCCCGGTCGCGCATCAGGGTCAGCGCGCTCAGGCCGATCATGTTGGCGGTGGTCTCGTGGCCCGCGATGAGCAGCAGGGCGGCGAAGGCCACCACGTCGTCGTGGGTGATCTCGCCCGGGACCTGCTGCTCGGTGATCAGGCGGCCGAGGATGTCGTCGCCGGGCGCCGCCTCCTTGGCGCTCACCAGCCGGTGCAGGTAGGAGCGCAGCTCGGCCCGCGCGCTCTCCCGTTCCGCGTCGGTGACCGTACGGGACAGCAGGGTGCCGGTGAGCCGCTGGAACAGCTCGTGGTCGTCGTACGGGACGCCGAGCAGCAGGCTGATGACGAGCGAGGGCACCGGCAGCGCCAGCGCCTCGACGAGGTCCACGTCCTGGCCGGCGCGCTGCTCCATGGCGTCGCACAGCTCGTCGGTCAGCCGCTGGATCTCGGGGCGCATGGCCTCGACCCGCTTGACCATGAACTCCCGGGTGACCATGCGGCGCAGCCGGGTGTGCTCGGGCGGGTCCATGCGGATGAAGCCGCGGTGTTCGGTGGTGGCGCCGCCGGTCATGCCGCTGAGCGGGTAGCCGGGGCGGGTGGTGTCGGAGCTGAAGCGGGTGTCGCCGAGGATCGCGCGGATGTCGGCGTAGCGGGTGGCCAGCCAGGCCTCGGTGCCGTCCGGCAGCGAGATCTTCGACAGCGGCGCCTCGGTCCGCAGCCGCGCGAACTCGGCGGGCGGGTCGAACGGGCAGCCCTGCGGCGGCTGCACGGGCAGCGGCGGCGCCGGCGCGGGGGCGGGGGAAACGGGAGAGGGGGTCATGTCGCTCCTTGGGAGCACGCGGGCAGGGGCGTGCGCCCGGTGTCGGACGTTCACCTAACGCCCGTAAACTTACATGCGTAACGCACGGCTGCGACGGGCGGGGGTGGGGTGGTGGCGGCAGTCTCCCGGCGAGCGGCTCAGCACAGCTTCCGGTACGGCACTTCGGGGATGTAGGTCTCCCAGTCGGCCCGGGACAGCGAACCGCCGGCGCGGCGGCACGCGTCGGCGACGAGGGCCGCCGGCGCGATCTGGTAGGCCGTCAGCGGGACGTGCTGGCCGGCGGCGTACAGCGCCGTGCCGTCCGGACCGAAGGTGAGGGCCAGAATCTTGTCGCCCGGTGTCGGCAGGGCGGAGCCGAGCGGCTGCTGGGAGGGCACGTCCCACAGTTGCAGGCTGCCGTGCGAGCCGGCCACGGCGAGCGTCCTGCCGTCCGGGGAGAAGGCCAGGGCCGAGACGGCCTCGTGCCGGGGCTGCTGTGATCTGCCGGTGAAGGCGGGGAGTTGGCCGAACCGGCGCCGGATCTCGCCGTCCCACACGGTGACGTGGCCCGTCTCCTCCCCCACGGCGAAGGAGTTCCCGGTCGGGCTGAACGCGTACGCCGTGTCCTGCCGGGTGAGCCGGCGGGGCGCCGGGGACCCCGCGGGCAGCCCGACGATCTCGCCCCGGGTGACCAGCAGCCGTCCGTCAGGGCGGACGGTCATGGGGGAACCGCCGGATACGGGCAGGGATTTCGTGCGCCGCCGGCCGCCGATGTCCCACACCTGGACCGAGCGGACCGACGAGGTGATCAGCCGGGAGCCGTCCGGGCTGAGGACGGCGCCCTCGGTGGGGCTGTTGTCCTGGCCCCCGGTGACGGCGGTGAGGTCGCGGTGTCCGGGCACGTCCCGCACCGCGACCCGGCCGGGGGCCAGCTTCCCGTTCTCGGCGTAGTCGCCGCTGACGCCGTAGGCCAGCCGCGTGCCGTCGGCGCTGAAGGACAGCAGCTCGTCCGGCTCGATGCGCAACTGGCCCTCGCGGCGCGGTGTCTGGGGCGGCAGCCGCATGTCGGAAGGGCGGTCCACGACCTTGCCGGACCGGGTGTCCCGCGTCTCGAAGCGCGCCGTCGGGCCCTGGGTCCACACCAGGCCCAGCAGGCGCGCGTCCGGGCTGAACGCCGCGTTCTGCGCGGCTGCCGGAGCCCACCGGGAAGTGGCCGCGGAACCGAGGTCCAGGGTGCGCACCTGGTTCGCGGCCAGGTAGCGCAGCGTACCGCCGTCGAGGACGATGTCGGCCGGCCCGTCGGTGCCCATGGCGCCCCGGAACACCGGGTGATCCGGCTGGTCGGCGCGCCACACCAGGATCTCGCCGGGGCTCCGGCCGAGGAGGAACCTCCCGTCCCGGCTGAACCCGACGGCGCCCAGCGGGGACTGGGCGATCTTCGGGAGCTCCCGTCGCGTCGTCAGGTCCCACCGGCGCAGGCCGTCCCGGGTGACCAGCGCGAAGGTCCGGCTGTCGGGGCTGAAACGGGCGTTGAGCGGGCTGCACGGATCGCCCGCGCCCTGCCCCGGCCACGGCGCGGGCAGCCGCTCGCCGCGCCGGACGTCCCACAGCTCGATCCCGCCGCCCGGCGGGCACACGGCCAGCAGCCGGTCGTCGGGGCTGACGGTCGCGACGCTCTCCCACTCACGGCCGCGGCGCGGGGACGCCGGGCGCTCGAAGACGCGGCGCTGCTCGCGGACGTCCCACACCTGCACCGCGGTCCCGGTCTGGATCGTCAGCCGAGCGCCGCTGGGGCTGAACTCGACGTTCCACTGGCCTCTGGCGTCCAGGGGCCGGCCGGTCATGCGCTGGGCGGCGATGTCCCACAGGGCCAGCCGGCGGTCCCGGAGCTGGAAGACGGCCAGCCGCGCGTCCGGGCTCACCGCGACCGCCGTCATGGCCACGTCACCGGGCCCCCGGGCCGTCCCGGTCTTCCGGCGGGCGCGCACGTCCCAGGTGGTGATGTGCCCGGGCGCCGCGGTGACCACGGTCCGCCCGTCGCCGCTCAGGAACGCCAGGGCGTCCCGGTCGGCCACGTCGAGGCTGTCCACCAGGGGCTCGGTCCAGGCGCCGGTGAGCGCCGACCGGGTCTCGGCGGTCTCGGCGATCTTCCACGCGGCGACGGACAGCTGCCGTGCCTTGCCCGGCTCGTAGGCGCGCAGGCTCTCCGCCACCGCCGCGATCCGGCGCGCCGCGGCCTGCTCCTCCCGCGCCCGGCTGGCCCGGCTCTGCTGCCAGGCCAGGACACCGGCCACCAGCGTCAGGGTCACCAGGACGGCCACCGCGCCGACGACGGCCCTGCGGCGCCGGGCCTCGCGGCGGCGGGCGGCGGCCCCGGCGGTGAGGAAGTCCCGCTCCGACGCGGTGAGGTCGGCCGGGTCGGTGAAGGCTTCCCGGGCCGCGGTCAGCTGGGTGCCCCGGTACAGCGCGCCGGCGTCCCGGCCCAGCCGCTCCCAGGTACGGGCCGCCTCGGTCAGCTGCCGGTGCAGCCGCAGCCGGTCGCGGTCGGCGTCCACCCAGGACCGCAGGCGCGGCCAGGCGGTGATCAGCGCCTCGTGCGCGAGGTCGACGGTGTCCTCGTCCAGGGTGATCAGGCGGGCCCTGGCCAGGCGTTCGAGGACCACGGTGATGCCCGGCGAGGTCGCCGCGTCCAGTTCGGCGCGGTCGGCGGGCCGCCGGGTGTCGTGCGCCCCCTCCCCGGGTGTGACCAGCCGCAGCAGCGCCCAGCGGGCGAGCCGGGCCTGCTCCGGGGAGAGCTGGGTGTACAGGTTCTCGGCGGTCCGGGCGATGGCGCCCTGCACGCCGCCGACGGCCTCGTACACCTCCAGGGCCAGTGTCCGGCCGCGGCGGTGGCGCCAGGTCTCCAGCAGGGCGTGCGAGAGCAGCGGCAGGCCGCCGGGCTGGTCGGCGGTCTCCTCGATGAGCCGGTCGGTCAGCGCCCGTTCGACGATCAGGCCGTGTGCCGCGGCGGGTTTGACGATGGCCTCGCGCAGCTCCGCGGGGCTCATCGGGGTGACCGGCACGCTGGTGTGGCGCAGTGCCTCGGCCAGGGTGCGGTGCTGGAGGCAGTGGCCGTAGAAGTCGGCCCGCAGGCCCAGGACGACGCGCAGCCGACGCGCGGGGTCCTGGGCTTCGAGCAGCAGGTCGAGGAACCGGGCGCGCTCGGCCGGGTCGCGGCAGAGCGTGAAGACCTCCTCGAACTGGTCGATGACCAGCCAGGTGTCGCCCGGTCCGGCGGCCGGGGCGAACAGCTGCCGATGGGTGCCGAACGGCCGGGCGCCGGGGGTGAACGTCCGGATGGCGGCCGGGCGCGGACCGTCGGCGGGAGCGTGCCGGAGGCGCGGGATGAGCCCGGCGCGCAGCAGCGAGGACTTGCCGCTGCCGGACGGTCCCAGGACCGCCACCAGCCGGTGCCCGCCCGTCAGGCGCAGCAGTTCCTCGGTGAGCCGCTCGCGCCCGAAGAACTTCTCCCGGTCGCCGGGCTCGTAGCGGGCCAGTCCCTGGTACGGGCGGTCCGTCTCGCCCTGTGCCGTCCGGACGAAGGTCTCCTCGGCGAGGCGGTGCCAGCGCTCCGTCCACTCCCCGGCGTCGCCGCCGCACGCCTCCACGTACGCCCGGGTCACCGCGAGCGAGGGCAGCTGTTCGCCGGAGGCCGCCCGGGACAGCGTCGCCACCGAGTAGGCCACCCGTCTCGCCATGTCCCGGTAGGTGAGCGGACCGGCCTTGCGCCGCAGTTCCCGCAGGTCGTGGGCGAACCGCTCCACGGGCCCCGCGTCCGGATCCAGCGGCCTCTCCTTGCGCCCCATCCGGCCCTCCCGCCCAGCAGCCCGCATCCCCCGGCGGCGGTCACGTTAGGCAGCCCGCGCAGCGCCCGGCAAGGAGCTTCCCCGCCGAACCCGCGCCACCGCCCCGACCGGCCGCCGGAGGCACCGGCCGGGGCGGACCGGTGCCTCGCCGCGCCCGTGCGGCGCTCTCAGCAGTGGCCGTTCATGGCCCGGCGCACTTCGTCGAGAGTGGCGTCGGCGATCGCGTTGGCGCGTGCCTCGCCCTCCCGCAGCACCTGGCGGAGATATCCGCGGTCCTGGGCGTAGCGGGCGCGGCGGGCGCGGATCGGCGCGAGGTGTTCGTTGACCGCCTCGGTGACGTGCTTCTTCAACGCGCCGGCTCCCGCGGAGCCGATCTCGTCGGCGACCTGCCGCGGGTCGCGGCCCTGGCAGAGGGCGGCCAGCAGGACGAGGGAGGACACCTCGGGGCGGTGGACCGGGTCGTAGGTGATGTGCCGCTCGGAGTCGGTCCTGGCGCCCTTGATCAGCCGGGCGGTCTCGTCGGCGCCGGCGGCCAGCGCGATGGCGTTGCCGCGGCTCTTGCTCATCTTGGTGCCGTCGGTGCCGAGCAGCAGCGGCGCGGGCGACAGCAGGGCCTCCGGTTCGGGGAAGACGGCGGTTCCGTCGCCGTAGCGGTCGTTGAACCGGCGGGCGACGGTGCGGGTGATCTCCAGGTGGGGCAGCTGGTCCTGGCCGACCGGGACGAGGTTCGCCTTGCAGAAGAGGATGTCGGCGGCCTGGTGGACCGGGTAGGTGAACATCAGCCCGCTGACGGAGGACTGCCGCGAGTGGGCGATCTCGTCCTTGACGGTGGGGTTGCGGTTCAGTTCGGCGACCGAGACCAGGCTGAGGAACGGCAGCAGCAGCTGGTTCAGCGCGGGCACCGCGCTGTGGGTGAAGACGGTGGCCCGGGCCGGGTCGATGCCGGCCGCGAGGTAGTCCAGGACCAGGTCCTCGACGTGCCGGGGCAGGTCGTCGGCCACGTCCCGGTCGGTGAGGACCTGGTAGTCGGCGATGAGGACGAACATCTCGACGCCGAGGTCCTGGAGGCGGACCCGGTTGTGCAGCGTGCCGAAGTAGTGGCCGAGGTGCAGCCGGCCGGTCGGGCGGTCCCCGGTCAGCACCCGGAAGCGTCCGGGCGTCTCCTGGATCAGTTTCTCCAGCACCGCGCTGCGGGCTCGCGCGGCGGACGCCCCGGTCGTGTCGGCGGGCGCCGCGTCCGTACGGCCGGCGGGTGCGGTGGTGTGCGGCATGGGGTTCACGGGTTCTCCTGGTGGGTGGGGGCCGCCGTCAGGACGGCAGCTGCACCCCGGTCCAGGGAACGCGAAGGGGCCGTCCTTGCGAACGGCCCGGTCATGCTGGGAAGTGGCCGCTCCTACGGGGAGCGCCACCAGGCCAGACACGACGAACGATGCATGGGACAACTGTAACGGGCCGTGGGCGGGCCGGTCAGGCGGCCCCCCGCCGGGCCGTCGTCCCCGCGGCTCCGTCTCAGTCCTCCCGCTCCACCAGCAGGTGCAGGATCTCGTCCACGAAGCGGTACAGCCGCCCGGTGTCCTTGCGACTGGGCATGACCTGCCACAGCATCACCCGCCCGTGCACCGACGCCCACAGCACGTACGGCGCCTCCTCGCGGGCGCCCCGCACCCGCCACCCGGCGGCCTCGCAGGCGGTGAGGGCGTCGTGCAGGCCCCGCACGAGCCGTCCCGCCGGGTGCCCGGCCAGGCGCTCCGGTTCGACCGGCGTCTGCCGGGTCTCGTAGAGCAGGCGGTACTTGGCGGGGTGGTCGACGGCGTAGCGGCAGTACGCGCGCAGCTGGGCGCGGAGCAGGTCCAGCGGGTCGTCGGTGCCGGCCGCGGCCGACGCCTCGGCCATCGCCGCCGTCAGCCGTTCGTAGCTGACCTCCAGCGCGGCCCACACCAGCTCGGTCTTGTCGGCGAAGTGCCGGTAGATGCTCGGCGCGGCGACGCCCGCCTCGCGGGCCACCGCGCGCAGCGACAGCGCGTCCTCGCTGCCCACCTCTTCGAGGAGGCGCTCGGTGGCGCGCAGCAGCTCCTCCCGCAGGCGCTCGCCCTGTCCGCGCGGATTGCGGGGCCGTACGGCCGCACCCTCACCCACCGCCGTTACGCCCCTTCCGCGTCCCGTACCGTCGTCACCGTCCGCCGGGCGCAGCGGCCGCCCGGCGTGCCCGCGTCCGTCGTGCGCACGACCTGCGCGGGCCGTTCTCAGGGTTTCACATCGCGGAACGGTCCCGGGCCACGCCGCCGGGCCGGGCGCCCCTCACCCGCTCTCGGTCAGCCCGTCGGCCTCCGCGCCCCGGCTGAGGACCGCCTCGCGGATGCCCTGGCGCACGTCCGCGAACTGCCCGGTGGCGGCGAGGTTGACCATGCGCAGCGGCGGCCCGTGGGCGGAGAGCTGCGGGACGAACTCGGCCTTGGTGACCCGCCAGCGCCGCCCCTCCCCGGCGGGCGGCTCGAAGCGGAAGCGGGCGATGGTGCCCCAGTTGCCGCGCGGGCTCTCCATGATCCCGGCGATCTGGTCGCCCATGCCGTAGACGACCCAGGTGCCGGCCAGCTTCTCGTACGGCTGCGGGGTGTGCGCGTGGGTCCCGATGACGAGGTCGATGTCGGGCCGGCCGCCGGTGCGGGCCCCGGTGAGCGCCTTGGCCACCTTCAGCTGCTGCGCGTCCGGGGCGGTCTGGTACTCGGTGCCCCAGTGCGGGCTGACCACGACGACGTCGGCGCCGGCCCGGCGGGCGGCCCGCGCGTCCGCGATGATCCGGCCGGTGTCGATGACGTTGACGGACCAGGGCTTGCCGGGCGGGAGCGGCACGCCGTTGGTGCCGTAGGTGTACGAGAGCTGGGCCACACGCGCCCCGCCGGGCGCCTTCAGCAGCGCGGGCCGGCCGGCCTCGGCGGCCTCCCGGGCCGAGCCGGCGTGCTTGATCCCGGCCCGGTCCAGCACGTCGAGGGTGCGCCGGACGCCTTCGGCGCCGTCGTCGAGGGTGTGGTTGGAGGCCGTGGAGCAGGAGTCGTAGCCGGTGGCCCTGAGCGCGTCGGCGACCTGGGGCGGCGCCTTGAAGGCGGGATAGCCGGTGAACGGCCCGCCGTCGGGGCCGAAGGGCGTCTCCAGATGGCAGATGGCCAGGTCGGCGCCCTCGATCACGGATTTCACGCCGGCCAGGATGGGCCGGTAGTCGTACCCGTCGCCCCCGGCGTCCCGGCGCGCCGTCTCCAGCACGGAGGGGTACGAGGCGATCACGTCGCCGGAGGCGGCGAGGGTGAAGCCCGCGGAGGCCCGGTGGCCGGAGTGCTGGGGCGCCCCGGACGCGGCGGAGGGGGCACGGCTGCCGGGCCCGGACGCGGGGGCGGGCCGCCCGGCGTTCTGCTGGGCGGCGCAGCCCACGGCCAGCGCCATGAGGAGGAGGGCGGCGCCGTACGGTCGGTGCAGGCTCATGCCCCACCCATAACAGCGTAAATAGTGTGATAAACGGATTGCATGCCCCGCCGCCACCGGTGGCCCCGCACCGTCCCCCGACCGGGTCGCACCGGCTCGCGCGCCCGCCCGGTGCTCGCGGACAATCCGTTCGAGCCGGGCCCCGGAGCGCGGTTACGCTGCCCGGATGGCCCGAGCCCCGCTGAGCGACGATCTCTTCCCCGCCGCCCTTCCCGTATACGCCACCGTGGGACGCACCCCTGCCGGACGGGAGTGGCTCGACCGGCTGCCCGCCACCGTCCGGGCCCTCCAGGCGGAATGGGACCTGCGGCTCGGAGCGCCCCTGCACGGCGGCAGCTGCTCGTGGGTCGCCCCCGTGGAGCTGCCGGACGGCGGCGAGGCCGTGCTCAAGGTGACCTGGCCGCACCGTGAGGCCGCCGGGGAGGCCGCGGCCCTGCGCGCCTGGGAGGGACACGGAGCCGTACGGCTGCTACGGCACGACCGGGAGCGCTACGCGTTGCTGGTCGAGCGCTGCACCCCGGGCGGGGAACTGGGCGACAGCCCGCTCCCCGCGGCCGAACGGCTGCTGCTGGCCGCCGGTCTGCTGCGCGACCTGTGGGCCGCGCCCGCCCCGCCCGACGGCGAACTGGAGCGGGTCGCCGATGTGTGCGGTGAGTGGGCGGACACGGTCGAGGAGCGCATGGCCCGGCTGCGGCCCGGCTACGACCCCGGACTCGTCCGCCTCGGCACCCGCCTGCTGCGCGAACTCCCCGCCACCGCCGGCCGCGAGGTCGTGGTGCACGGCGACTTCAACCCCGGCAACGTGCTCTCCGCCCGCCGCCGCCCGTGGCTGGCCATCGACCCCAAACCGATGGTCGGCGACCCCGGTTACGACCCCTGGCCGCTCCTGGAACAGATCGACGACCCCTTCGAGCACCCCGACCCACGGCCCGTGCTGCGCGAGCGCTTCGCCCTGGTGGCCGACGCCCTCGACGAGGACCCGGCCCGCCTGTCGGCCTGGGCGGCGGCCCGCACCGTGGAGAACGCCCTGTGGTGCGCCGACCACGGCGACGTACCGGACGGCGCGGAGGAACTGGAAGTGGCCGCGGCACTGGCCTCGTTGGCGGGACTGTGAGGGGCGCCGCCCCGGCCGTACGCGCCCCGGCCCGGCTGGGAGCCTGTGTCTGCCCCCGGCCGGGCGCCCGCCTCCCCCAGCTACCGCTGGGAGGTGCCCCCAGGCACGCACGCTCGCGGCGCCGAGACGGAGCGCAGCAAAGTGCACCAGACGGCGTGCGCTGCTCCGACCGGGGGGACAGACACAGGCGCTCAGAACCCGTACCTGACCCCAGTTCGCGGGATCGTTGAGACTGATTGAGACGCTGGTGACGGAGGGCTTCGGCCTCGGGTTGCCGTGGACCTGGTAGCGGGAAAAGGCTGCTGAGCTGGTGCTGCATCCGGCCTTCGCGGTTGTCACCATCGCTGGTCCGGGTGAACCCTGGCCCTTCGGCTGTTCGTTCGCCTGCTGGCGGGCATTGCCCTGATTGACTGCGTTACCTGAACGGGAGGGACGCAGCAGCAATGAGGGCAGAAGCCGGCCGTGGCCATGACAGTGGCCGGGAAACCGTGGAAGGTCGCACCGCCGGAACCGGCGCGGTGCGGCCTGCTGTTGGCAACGGTGCCGATGAGGCGGCCTCGGCACCATCGTGCCCGCCGGCGGAGCATCGGACTTCTGACGAGGTGGTGCCAGAACTGCCGCTGCCGCCGACGGGGTCGATGGGGCCACCTGCGGCATACCGTCATCTGCGTGCCGAGTGCCCGGTGGTGCGGGTACGGCTTCCGGTCGGTGCACCCGGCTGGTTCGTCACCCGCTATGCCGACGTACGGGATCTGCTGGCCGACGGCCGGCTGATCCGGCCCGCGGTGGACGCCTGGCCCACCGGTCCGGCCGCCGGCCGGGCCCCGCAGCTCATCACCATGATGGAGCTCGACGGACCGCGTCACCAGGCGCTGCGCAGCGCGGTCGCCGACGCGTTCAGCCTGCGTGCGATCCGCGAACGCCGACCGGTCATCCGCCGGCAGGCCGACCGGGTCCTGGACGACTTCGAGCGCGGGGGCGGGCCCGGAGACCTGGTCACTGGCTTCGCGGATCTGTTCCCCCTGCTCGTGGTGTGCGAACTGACCGGGCTCCCTTACGAGGACCGGCACGCCTTTTTCGCCCCCGCCGACGCCGCACTGGACGTGCTGATCTCACAAGAGGAACGGCGGGAGGCGGCCCGGTGGCTGCGCGAGTACCTCACCGAGCTGATCGCACGCAAACGCCGGGCACCCGGCGAGGACCTGTTCACCGACCTCGTGCGGCGGCTCGACGCCGGCCGGCTGAGCACCGACGAGGTGATCGTCTTTGGGCTGTCCGTCCTTGTCGCCGGGTACCGCACCACCACGATGTTCCTGGCCAACGCCGTCCACCAGCTGCTGCTGCGCCCGGCAGACCTCGCCGCGTTGCGCGCCGACCGCGGCCTGCTGCCCGGGGCAGTCGAGGAACTGCTGCGCTTTGTGCCGGTGATGAACGGCGCCGTAGTCCTACTGGCTACCGAGGACATCACGCTGCACGGCACGACCATCCGGGCCGGAGAGGCCGTCGTCCCCGTGATCGCCTCGGCCAACCTCGACGACACGGTCTTTCCTCGCGCCGCTGAACTGGACCTGCACCGTCGGCACAATCCGCATCTGGCCTTCGGACGCGGCACCCACAACTGCTTCGGCGCTCATCTGGCCCGCGCCACACTGGAGATCGGCCTGGAAGCCCTGCTGGACCGCTTCCCCCGGCTGCGGCTCGCCGACGGCGCCCAGATCCGCTGGAACGACGCCTCTCCGGTCAAGTCACCTCGCACCCTGCCCGTCCAGTGGTGAGCGCACCAGACCCCGCGGTCCGTCACCTCGGCCAGGCCGTCGCCCGGCCACGTGGGCGGCCGTCCCGCAAGAAGCAGCCGGCCGGGGACATTCCCGGTGACGACGGGGATACCGACGGGCCCGGGAGCCGCCCCGGCGCAGCGCGCAGTCGAGGTAGCCCGGGGCAGTTGCCCGCCTACCGCGACGACGGGCACCGCGAGACGGAAGACCGCTGCCCCGGCTGGCGGCAGCGGCTGGTGTCGTGGATGTTCGCCGAGGCACGGCACAAGGCGTACGGGCGCCCGTGCGAGGAGCGGAACGACTCCGGGAGGAAGGTCGGAGCGAACGGGCTGCCCGGAGGTTCGACGTGGAAGGAGTTCGTCGCGGCCAGGAGCCGGTTCCGGCACACGCAGAACATCCTCGGCACCCGGCCGCTGCAACTGCTGACCTGGTCCGGGAAGAAGTGGCGTCTGCCCCGGGCCTACACCGAGCTCCTGGACCGTGCGGAGCGGCGGGAGGAGAAATTGCTCATTCGGGCCCGGATCTGCTGTTCCTGCGGCACCCAGGGACCGCGCTGGGGCCGATGGCGGACAGCGACCAAATCCGGCTGGGTCACCAGGCGCCCGCCCTGCTCCGGAGCGGCCTTCCGCCCGTACACCGGCCCTCCGTGGAGGAGCTTCCACGGAAGGCGGCGCTGTACCGCCCGTGCCCCGAAGCCCAGGTGTTGCGGGTCGGCGGGATCACCTTTACATTACGTCTCGTAACGTAATAGAGGTGGAGATGCGCCAAACCCCGCTCGGAACGCTTCAGGTCTCGGCGCAGGGACCGGGCTGCATGAGCATGAGTGAGTACGACAGCCGGGCTGACCGGGTCACCGGCGCGCAGCCGGCACTGGCCTGGGGGTACACCTGCGGTCAGGCTCAGCTGTGACCGGCCCGCAGAACCGAGGGCGGGGACGCCCCCGCGAGGCCGCGCACGAAGAGCGCGTACTCACCGCCGCCGCGCAACTGCTCCGGGAAGGCGGCGTCGCCGCGTGCACGGTCGAGGCGGCGAGCCGCCGCAGCGGGGTGAGCAAGCCCGCGATCTACCGGCGCTGGCCGCACCGCACCGCGCTGGCGATCGAGGCCTTCGCCGCGCACATCGATCGCCTGGTGCCGCTGGTCGAAACCGGCGACAGCGCGCACGACCTGGTCCAGGCCGTCGCCCACCTGGCCGAGTACTACCAAGGCCGCGACGGCGTCGTCTTCGCCCAGCTCGTCGCCGCCGCCGTGCTGGAACCCGGCACCGCCGAGCTGCTCAACGCCCGGTTCTTCGCCCCACGCCGCGCGGCGCTCCGGGCGCTGTGGGAGCGCGGGGTCGCGCGTGGCGAGCTCGACCCGCACGTCGAGCCCGACGCGGCGATCGATCTGCTGTTCGGCCCGGCGGCGTTCCGACTGCTGCTCGGCCACCAGCCCGTCGACGTGGACTCCTGCGTGCACCTGGCCCGCACCGCCGTACAGGGCTTGCTCCTCACCCGACCGACCACCCCGCCCCGACCGACGTCAACCGGAGGTTAGGACCATGCTTCCCCTCACCGACACTCCCCAGAAGCCCCATGCGAAGCATCCCGGGCGCACCCTGGTGACCTCGCATTCGTTCAGCTTCGCCCGCCGTGAGTGGATCGAGGCGAGCGCGCCGCTGTCGGAGCAGTTCCGGGTCGTGGCAGTGGACGCACCCGGCCACGGCGAGGCCCACGCGGTCCCGGGCTACACGATGGCCGAGATGGCCGCCGCGTTCGCCGCCACGATCAACGAACTCGGCCTGACCGACTACGTGCTGGTCGGTCACTCGATGACCGGCAAGGTCATGCAGATCCTTGCCGGCCGGGCCGGCGCCGGGCTGGGGCTCGCGCATCCACCGGCGAAGCTCGTGCTGATCACCCCCACGCCGCTCGGGCAGGAAGTCGGCGGCGAGGACCTGCCGCGCGAACTGTTCGAGAGCCGCAGGGACGACGCAGACGCCAAGAAGTTCGTGCTGGACCGCACCACGCTGCCGCTGGAGCCGGAAGTGTTCGACCGTGCCTGCGAAGACTACGCGCGGATGAACCGCAAGGCCTGGGACGCCTGGCTGAAGGAGGGGATATACGAGGACTGGACCGAGCGCGCCGCGCCGATCGACGTCGAGACCCTGCTGATCGTCGCGGACGGCGACCCGACCTGGGGCCTGGAGATGCAGAAGAAGCTGACGGTGCCCCACCTGTCCAACGTCACGATCGCGTCCATCGACTGCGGCCACCAGGTACCGATGGAGGCGCCGCAGGCCCTGTCCGACCTGATCACCGACTTCGCCGCGTCATGACCGGCGCCGCTCAGCCCTCGGCTGAAGACCGCCACTGGGGCGGGCGGCTGCCCCTGGCCTCCCGCGGCCCGCTCACAAAGGAGCAGCTCGCCGCGCAGCGGCGCATGCGGGACGAGGTCGTGCCGTGGGCCCGGGAGGCGGGGGCCGCCGCGGCCACGGCCGAAGGAGATCTGATCGGACCGTTCAACGCGTTCGTGCACCGCCCGGCCACCGGCACGGCCTTCCTGGACTGGATCCTCACCGACCAGGCCCGATCGTCCCTGGCCGCGCCCCTGCGCGAAATCATCATCCTCACCGTCGGAACGGCGTGGAACTGCGAGTACGAGATCTGCGTCCACACCGCGATGGCCCGGCACGCCGGCGTCGCCGAGCCAGTGATCGATGCAGTCCTCGCCGGACGTCCGAGTGCCGCCTTCTCATCCGCCGAAGCAGCCGTGCACGGCTTCACGGACGAACTGGCACGCACCCGGTACGTCCGCGACGACACGTACCGCCTCGCGGTGGAGGCGGTGGGGCAGACCGGCGTCCTCGACATGGTCAACCTGATCGGCGCCTACCTCGCGACCTCGGCCCTGCTCAACGCCTTCCAGGTGCCCGCACCACCTCCGACCGAGCCCGGCCGGCCGTTCCTCCGCCGGCACCAACCCGAGCCCCCTCACTGAGCGCTTGGCCCTGTCTCGCCGCTTCTCGTTGGGATTTGGGCAGTGCGCAGGCTCGCGACAAAAGGGACCGGTGAGCCGGTCGGCCGGAGGCGTGACAGCAAAGGCGTGTTTCATCCCGGCACCCGTCTCCGCCCAGGACGGGCGGTCAGTGGACCTGCGTCCCTCGCCACGCCGGCCGCCGCGCAGTACATCGAAGATACGTCCCGCGCGACGGGTACCCCAGCGACCTGTCCGACGACCGCTGGGCACTGATCGAACCCGTGCTCACCGCCTGGCAGGCTCGGCACCGCCGCCGACTACCGCACCAGAGCCATCGGCCACGGCGCCCGGCCACCCGGCATCGACATCCACCGCCCGCGGATTCACGGTGCTACCGCATCGCCGGACCATCGAACGCAGCATCGGCCGGCTCATGCACCACCGCAGGCTCATCCGCGACGATGAAACCCACCCGCACCGCAGCGAAACCCTGATCCAGCCCGCGATGACCGACCTCATGACCCACCGCCCCACCGGCGAAACCACCCCCAACTGGCGCGGAACCCGACACCCACCACAGGACCAAACGCTCAGTCAGGCGACCTCGATCCCGTACTCCCGCACCAGCGCCTCCAGGCCGCCCTCGTACCCCTTGCCGCCGATGACGAAGTCCCAGTCGCCGTTCGCGCGGCGGCGGAACGAGCCGAGGACCAGGGCCGTCTCGCCGGGGCGGCCGTCCGAGACCTCCAACTGCCCCTGTTCGGCGCCGGATTCGTCCACGAGGCGGATCCGGGCGTCGGTGAAGCCGGACAGGTCCGCGTGCGGATCGGCCTCCGGGTCGATGGCCGCGACCAGCACCAGCCGGTCGGCGGTGGCGGGCAGCGCCTCGAAGACCACCTGCATCGCGGCCCGGTCGGGGGCGAAGCCGGAGAGCATGCGGACCGTGCCGTCCGGGGTGCGCGGGTTGTTGTAGAAGACGAAGTGGTCGTCGCTCAGGACGCGGCCGCCCTGGCAGACCAGCGCGCAGACGTCCAGCGCGACGCCGCCGGACCAGTTCATGCCGAGGATGCTGCCCGCGGCACCGTCCTCCTCCGGGACCTGCCCGCCGCGCTTCTCCCCGGCGGGCGCCGTCCGCCGCGCCGGGCCCGCGGTGTCCCCCAGACGTCCGCGCAGCCCGTGCCGGGCCAGCAGGTCGACCAGTTCGGGCCCGCTGACGAGGGTGAGCGGTTTGCCGTTGGCGAAGGCGTGCGCGCCGGGGCCGAAGCGGGACGTGGTGACCAGCACGCCCTTGTTGGCGCCCGCGGACTGGACGGTGCCGAACAGGTCGCGCACGGCCGTCGGCGGCACCGTGTTGCGGTACCGCTTCACCTGCACGATGATCTTGCCGCCGCGGATGGGGTCGGGGTCGAGCGCGTCCACGTCCACACCGCCGTCGCCGGACCGCTGCGTCGTCACGGCCTGCATGCCCATCGCGCGGAACAGCTCGGCGACCAGGTCCTCGAACGCGATCGGGTCCATCGCGAACAGATCGGGCTCGTCCTCGCCGCCGTGCGTGACCACGCCGCCGCCCACGTCGTCCGGCCGCCGCGCCGGGCGCACCGCGGCCCGCTGGTCGGGACGCGCGGACAGCTGCCCGCGCAGCCCGCCGGTGAGGCATTCCACCGCGTCGACCTGCGCCAGGTGCAGGTGCTCGAAGGCGTCCCGGGGCGCCGTGACGGTGGCCAGGAACACCTGCGCGGGGCGTCCGGTGGCCGGGTCCACGTCGTCCACGAAGCCGTTGGCGGTCACCGAGCCGAGCGTTCCGAAGACGTCCGCCGCGAACAGGTCGTGCAGCACGAGCAGAACGGACTGGGCGAGCACGTCGCGGTAGGCGGCCCGCCGCTGGGTGAGCGGGCGGGCGACGTCCTTGTCCTGGTCGGCCGCGTTCACGTACCGCACCGCCTTGGCCGCGGGCACGATGTCGAACCCGGGCAGCTCCCAGTCCAGGACGAGTTGGCGCGCCGCCGGGTCGTAGGCCGCGTGCACGCGGCGCGGGAAGCCCTCCGGACGGCCGGTGGCGTACAGCACGGCGGAGAAGTACCCGACCACCGCTTCGGGGTCGCCGTCGCGCAGCCCGGTCAGCAGGTCCTCGACGTCGGCGTTGTGGCTCCTGATCCCGGCCAGCTGTCCGGCCGCCCACTGGTCGTACTGCCGTCGGTAGTCCTCCAGTTGGCGCAGGCGCTGCGCCTCGGCGGCCTGCGCCGCGTGCCAGTCGTGCTCGTAGCGGGCGCGGGCCTCCTCCTGCGCGCGGCGGGCGCCGCCGAGGGACCAGCCGCCGGTCTGCGGCTGGTAGGCGGCCGGGTCGGGCATCGGTACGGGCACGGCCAGCCGGCCGGGCGCGAACGGCTCGACGTGCTCGGGGCGGCGCAGCGCGGCGGGCGTGAAGGCGGGGGCCCGGGAGCCGTCGGCCAGCAGGCCGGACAGCTCGGCCATGCGGGCGTCCAGCTCCTCGGTGCGGCGGCGGGCGTCGGCTTCGCGCTGCTGCCGGTACGCGGTCTGCCGTTCGCGCTGCATCCGGGCCATGGCGCGCTCGGTGTCGCGCTGCTGCCGCTCCCGGTCGCGGCGGGCCTGTTCACCGGCCCGCCGCTGGGCCTCCTGCCGGCGCTGCTGCTGACGCTGCGCCTCGGCCCAGACGGCCACTAATCCGTTGGAGCGGCGGCTCATGCGGATCTACGTCCTCCCCAGGGGCACCCCGGCCCCGAACCCTGGGGCACCCCGGCCCCGAACCTTGGGGCGCCCAGCCCCGAACAACCCGCACGGCCTCTTCCACCAGCGGGTATTCATCCGACTTTAGCGGGATGACAACGGGTCGTCCCCCTCCGGGGCGGCCAAGGAGCCCGCGACGGCCCCCGCGGGGAATTCAGCGGCCCAGGAGCGCGCCCAGGCGTTCCAGCAGCGGCAACAGGGCGGCGCGTTCCTCGGGTGCGAGGGCGTGGAGCGCGTCGTGCACGGCGCGCATGTCGGCACGTACCCGGGCGGCGAGCGCTCGCCCTTCCCCGGTGGCGGTGACCACCTTGCTGCGCCGGTCCTGCGGCGCCGCCTCGCGCCGTACGAGTCCGCGCTCCTGCATACGGGCGATGAGCCGGGTCGCGTTCGAGGCGTCGCAGACCAGGTGCCCGGCGAGCGCGCTCATCGACAGCGGCTCCTCCAGGGCGATGAGCGCGCGGGCCTGCGCGGTGCTCAGGCCGTGCCGCAGCGCGGCGGCGGCGAGGTCGTCGTAGTAGCCACGGACCGTGCGGGCGAACGGTTCCACGAGGTCGTCGGGGGTGGGCGGGGTGAGGTCGGACACGGAACCAGGATAGCGGGTTACTTGACTTCTGCAATTGTTGGCCTTTACATGGAAGGAGACTGCTTGACTTTGTCAAGCGATGAGCTACCGGGCGGCGGACAGCCCCCGCTCCCGCCGCCCCGCACCGACCGGAGACCCGCATGACCAGCACCCCCGAGCAGCCGGACGCCGTGGTCGCACGGCTGCGCGCCACCTTCCGCACCGGCCGTACCAAGCCCCTGGAGTGGCGCACCGACCAGTTGCGGCGGCTGCGCGCGATGCTCACCGAGCACGGTCCGGACTTCGCCGCGGCCCTCCACGCGGACCTGGGCAAGGGCGAGGCCGAGGCGTACCGCACCGAGATCGACTTCACGCTGCGGGAGATCGACCACACCCTGGCCCACCTGGAGGAGTGGCTGCGGCCCGAGCCCGCGCCGGTGCCGCCGCACCTCGACGGCGCGGACGCCTGGACCGTGTACGACCCGCTGGGCGTCGTCCTGGTGATCGCCCCCTGGAACTATCCGCTGCAACTGCTGCTGGCCCCGATGGTCGGCGCGCTGGCGTCCGGCAACTGCGCGGTCGCCAAGCCCAGCGAGCTGGCGCCCGCCACCTCCGCCGCGGTGACCCGGCTCCTGCCCCGCTTCCTGGACGCGGACGCGGTCGCCGTCGTGGAGGGCGCCGTTCCGGAGACGACGGCCCTGCTGGCGCAGCGTTTCGACCACATCTTCTACACGGGCAACGGCACCGTCGGCCGGATCGTGATGACCGCGGCGGCCCGGCACCTCACCCCGGTCACCCTGGAGCTGGGCGGCAAGTCGCCCGCGTTCGTGGACCGCGGCACGGACCCGGACGCGGTCGCCGCCCGGCTGGTGGCCGGCAAGTTCCTCAACGCGGGCCAGACCTGCGTGGCGCCGGACTACGTCCTGACCGACCCGGAGACGGCCGCCCGCCTGGAGCCCGCCCTCGCGCGCGCCGTCGCCGCGCTCTACGGCGACGACCCGGCCACCGCCCCGAACTACAGCCGGATCGTCAACGACCGGCACTTCGACCGGCTGGCCGGACTGCTCGGTTCGGGCCGCACCGTCGTGGGCGGCACGCACGACCGGGACCGCAGGTACATCGCGCCGACCGTGCTCGGCGGGGTCGCGCCCGACGCGCCGGTGATGCGGGAGGAGATCTTCGGCCCGATCCTGCCGGTCGTCGAGGTGGCGGACCTGGACGCGGCGATCGACTTCGTCAACGACCGGGACAAGCCGCTCGCGCTGTACGCCTTCACGGAGTCCGCGGAGACCCGGCGGCGGCTGACCGAGGAGACCTCTTCGGGCGGCCTCGGCTTCGGCCTGCCGGTGGCCCATCTGACCGCCTCCGACCTGCCGTTCGGCGGCGTCGGCGAGAGCGGCATGGGCCGCTACCACGGCCGGTACTCGATCGAGACGTTCAGCCACCGCAAGGCCGTGCTCTCCAAGCCGCTGGCCTGACGGACGCACCACATCCGTCACCGCACCACACCCCTCCCCACAACACAGAAATCTCGCGAGAACGGGAAAGATAACGTCTTGATCTGAGAACTTCACATGTGCTTTTGTTTGAAGCATCATGAACGACGTGATTCCTGAGAACGCGATGTCGACGGCGGCCCGGTCCTCCGGGGCCCACGGGCCCCTTGGAGCGGGCCGCCGCCCGGTCGTCGGCGTATCGCTGAAGCTCTACTTCGGACTGGCCGCGACCAGGAAGTGGCTCGCGGAGGTGGCCGCGCTCCAGGACGCCATGGCGCAACTGCCCCGGCCCGTCGACCTGTTCGTCCTGCCGGCCTTCCCCGCCCTGGCCGACGCCCGGGAACTGCTCGCCGGTACGGGCATCGCGTACGGCGCCCAGGACGTGCACTGGGCGGAGACCGGTGCGTGGACCGGCGAGGTCTCCGCGGGCATGCTCGCCGAGGCGGGCGCGCGCTACGCCGCGGTCGGCCACGCCGAACGGCGCCGGCACTTCGGCGAAACGGACACGACCGTGGCCGCCAAGGCCGGCGCCGCCGTCCGGGCCGGGCTGGTCCCCGTCATCTGCGCGGGCGAGCGGCACGACGCCGGTCCCGCGCGGGCCGTCGAGGAGACGCTGACCCAGGTGCGGGCGGCGCTCGGCGGCACCGGGCCCGGCAGTGAAGTGATCATCGCCTATGAGCCGGTCTGGGCCATCGGCGCCCGCGAACCGGCCCCCGCGCAGCACGTACGGACGGTGGCCACGGCCGTCGGCGCGTGCCTGCGCGACCACGGCGTGTCCGGCCGGGTCGTCTACGGCGGCACCGCCGGACCCGGCACCTTCGGACAGCTCGCCGGCAGCGTGGACGGCCTGTTCCTGGGCCGGCTCGCGCACGACACCGGCAGTCTGCGCCAGGTCCTCGAAGAAGTCGCCGCGGCCGGCGTCCCCGCCCCGCTTCCCCCGACCCCCTAGGGAGTCCACCGTGCAGGACACGTACCGCATCGCCCTCGGCGCCGACGACGCCGCGACCGCCATGAAGGACGCCATGGCCGCCTACCTCACCGCACGCGGCCACCAGGTCACCGACCTGAGCGCCGCGGACGGCGAGGACTACCCGGACGTCGCGGAGCGGGTCGCCCGCAGCGTCGCGCGCGGCGAGCACGAGCGCGCCGTCCTGGTCTGCGGCACCGGCATCGGCATGGCCATCGCCGCCAACAAGGTGCCCGGCATCCGGGCCGCGCAGATCCCGGACAGCTACAGCGCGGAGCGCGCCCGCAAGTCCAACGACGCGCAGGTGGCCTGCTTCGGCAGCCGCACGATGGGCGTCGAGGCCGCCCTGGTGTGCCTGGAGCACTGGCTGGTCTCCGACTTCGCCGGCGGCGGTTCCGCCCCCAAGGTGGAGAAGATCAAGCAGGTCGAGTCGCGCAACCTGACGTCCCCGGGCGTGCCCGCGGCCTGAGCCCGCCCGCCCCGTCCCTCCCCCGAAAGGCGGTCACGACCATGCGCGCAGTTGTCATCGAGGAGCCGGACAAGCTGTCCGTCGGCCAGGTCCCGGACCCGGTGCCCGGCCCGGACGACGTGGTCCTCAAGGTCACCGCCGCCGGGCTGTGCGGCACCGATGTGCACATGCTGGCGGGCGAGTTCGGGCCGACGCGGTACCCGGTGATCCCCGGGCACGAGTTCTCCGGCGAGGTCGTGGCGGTGGGCTCCGCGGTGACCGGTCTCGCCGAGGGCGACGCGGTCGCCGCCGACCCGGCGGTCTACTGCGGTACCTGCCACTTCTGCGCCATCGGCCACGGCAACCTCTGCGAGAAGTGGGGCACCATCGGCATCACGATGGACGGCGCCGCCGCCGAGTACGTCCGGGTCCCGGCCGGCAACTGCTACCGCCTGCCGGAGACCGTCGCGCTGCGGCACGCCCCGCTGATCGAGCCGCTCTCCACCATCCTGCGGGGCTTCGACCTCGTCGCCCCCAAGCTGGGCGACCACTTCCTGATCTACGGCGCGGGCACGATGGGGCTGCTCTACCTCCAGGTCGCACAGCGCGCCGGGGCCGCCTCGGTCTCGGTGGTGGACATCAACGAGGACCGGCTGACGGTCGCCCGCGAACTCGGCGCCGACGCCGTCGCCACCAGCGCGGACGCCCTGACCGCCGATCACCCGCTGGGCTGGCAGGTGGTCACCGACTGCACCGGCAACGTACGGGCCATCGAGGACGGGCTGACCCGGCCGATCCGCGGCGGCACGTTCCAGCAGTTCGGCTGCGCGCCCGACCAGGAGACGGCGCGGTTCTCGCCGTTCCGGATCTACAACGACGAGATCCGCATCGTCGGCAGCATGGCGATCCTGCACACCTACGGCCGGGCGGTCGAGATGCTGGGCAAGGGCATCGTCGACTGCGAGAAGATGATCACCCACCGGTTCGGGCTGGACCAGTACGCCGAGGCGCTGCGGACGTTCGCGCAGGGCACCGGCCGCAAGCTCCAGATCGTCCCGAACGGGCCGGTGGACTGACCGGCCGGCCCGGGCGGGCGGGTGGCACGGCCGCCTGGCACGGCCACCGGCCGGTCCGGCGGGTGGATGGCACGGCCACCGGCCCGCCCGGCAGGCGGATCGCGCCGCCACCGGCCCGCCCGGTAGAAGCCGCCGTACGCACCGGCTCCCTTCAGGACCTGCTCGTCCCCCCGGCGAAGTAGTGCCCCGCAGCCAGGTCCGGCACGAGTGCCGGGTGCGCGGGGCCCCACCCCAGTCGCTGCCTGGTCAGGGCGCTCGACGTGGGGTTGTCCAGCGGTACCAGCGCGCCGAGGAAGCCGAAGTGCGCGGTCGCCTCCTCGGGGGCGATGCCGGTGACCGGCAGGCCCAGGCCGTTGCCGATCGCTGCGGCGATGGCGCGGAACGGGACGGCCTCCTCGGCGGCTCCGTGCAGGGTCGCGCCGGCCGGGGCGGACTCCAGCGCCAGCCGGAACAGGCGCGCGGCGTCGAGCCGGTGCACGGCGGGCCAGCGGTTGGACCCGTCGCCGACGTAGGCCGAAACGCCCTTCTCGCGGGCGATGCCGATCAGATGCGGGACGAAGCCCCTGCGGTCGTCCACGCCGTGCACGGACGGCGCGAGCCGGACGACCGACGCGCGCACACCGCGCTCCGCCAGCGCCCTGGCCGCGTTCTCCGAAGCCATCCGGGGCCCGTCCGCACCGGGCTGGGGCAGATCCTCCTCGGTACCGGTACGGCCCGGGGCCAGGCTCGCGAGCATCAGCGTTCCCGAAGTGACCACGAACGGCTTTCCCGTGCCTTCGAGCGCCGCCCCGAGCGCCTCGACGGCACGCAGGTCCAGCCGGGCGGCCCCTTCGAAGGCCGCGTGCTCCGAGAAGTCGTGGTGATAGGCGAGGTGGATCACACCGTCCGCCGCGGCCGCCCCGTCCCGCAGGCTGCCCGGGGCGTCGAGGGCACCGCGGTGCACCCCGGCACCGGCGGCCGTCAGCGCCGCGGCGGCCACGTCCGAGCGGGCCAGACCGGTAACCGTGTGCCCGGCTCCGAGGAGCTCCCGCACCACCGCGGTTCCCACGAATCCGGTCGCTCCGGTGACATATACCCGCATGCCGCGCTCCTTCAGTGGAATGCCGTATGAACCCGGCCCCGATGAGACGGCGCGAAGGCGCCGGGCCAGAGCTCTCATCGTCCGCGGACGGGGCGGCCCGGGTCCAAAGCCTGTTCGGTATGGCGGCATACGGTTGGGGCATCGGGCCTGGTCGGAGGGGCCGATCGCCCCGCGCCCGAAGAGCCCCCTCCGTACGGGAGTGCGGGCGACAGGAGCGACGATCGCCTGCAGAGGCAGCACAGGACGCAGCGGCGGCGTTGACGATCAGCACGGCCTTGCCCGGTACTGGGCCAGGCCGGCGGGGCTGCCGGTGAGGGCGTCGATTCCGGTGTTGAGGGCGGACATGTCACTCCTTGGGTGAGGTGCGGGTCTTGCGGGTCAGGGGCCGGGTCAGCCGCGTACGCCGCGAACGTGGCCGGGCTCGTCGGGCTGTGGGGTGTGCGGATACGGCCGGGGGCGGGGGTCGTGGATGATGAGGAGGGTGGCGGTGATCGCGGCGAGGGTGATGATGCCGGCGGCCCACCACAGGGCGGTGCTGTAGCCGTGAACGAGGGCCTCGGTGGCCCGGCCGGGGTGGTGGCGGGTGTAGGCGACGGTCGTGGTTGCGGCGATGGTGTTGAGCAGGGCGGTGCCGACCGCGCCGCCGACCTGCTGGGAGGAGTTGACCATGGCCGAGGCGATGCCGGCATCCTGCGGCCGCGCGCCCAGGGTGCCCAGGCTGAAGGCATCAGGGCGGTGCCCAGGCCCAGTCCGGTGACGAGCATGCCGGGCAGGACGGCGGTCGAACGCGACGCCCTCTTCCTGGACGAACTTCCCCAGACCCCACGCGTCAGCTCCGTCCACGCCTACCACCTGCTGCACGCCTTCTCCAGCGCCGCTGACGCCTGGCACATCCCGGCCCCGGCCCCCGCCACCCACGCCACCGACGACCAGCACGAGGCGCCACCCCAGCCGGCCCCCGATGCCCGCCCACCGGACGCCGCGGACGAACAGCTCATCGCCGAACTCGCCAAGGACGGCCGCGCCACCGTCGCCGAACTCGCCCGGGCCACCGGCCGCTCACCCGCCGCCATCACCCGGCGCCTGGACCGCCTGCGCGCCACCGCAGCACTGCGGCTCGCCGTCGACTTCGTCCCGGAACTACTCGGCTACCACCTCCTGGTGCGCTTTTGGCTGCGCGTGGCCCCCGGGCAACTCGGCACCGTGGGCACCGCCCTCGCCGCCCACCCGGAAATCCCCTTCGCGGCCGCCACCACCGGCCCGTCCAACCTGGTCGCCACCGGCATGTTCCACGACACGGACGAGTTGTACCGCTACCTCGACCACCGCATCGGCGCGCTACCCGGCGTGCAGTCCATCGAGCCTCCCATCCTGCGAGAAGTCAAACGCCTCACCTGCAACAACGCCTCCCGGTAAGCGCGTTACCCACCCGGCTGCCCGCCCCCGAAGGTCCCAAGGCGCTCGTGCCCGGCGCGGCCCCGGCAACCGCCCCGGAGCCCGCCACGCAGCCCACCCCCAGTTGAATCAGGTCCGTGCCAGGCCGACGAATCGTGAGTCATGTCCTTGAAAGGCCGTGATGATCGTGTCGGTGGGACCGGCGCGGTACTCGGCGACAATGAGGCCGACTTCGCCGGCGCGCGGGGATTCCGAAGGCGCCGTCGTGTGTGAGAAATTCGGGTTGCGATTCCCGCCCGGCCGAGTGCTAGGTTGCTCTGCTTTGCTCCGATCGGAAGGAAAGCAGATGGACGTCCCCGCCTTGCACAGCCGGTTCCTGAGCGACGCACTTCCTCGGATCCGGCAGGATGCGCGCGTGGTCGGCGTGGCGATCACCGGGTCGTTGGCGGGAGGCCGCCCCGATGCCTACTCGGACGTGGACCTGATCCTGGTCATCGATGACGCGGCGTACGACGCGGTCATGCGGGAGCGGCTCGTACTGATCGGCTCCTGGACCTCCCTGGTCGCCGGATTCACCGGAGAACATGTCGGCGAGCCGCGCGTGATCATCACGCTCGTCGGGCCGCCTCTCCTGCATGTCGACTTCAAGTTCGTCCGGGCCTCCGACTTCGCCGAGCGGACCGAGGACCCGGAGATCCTGTGGGACCGGGACGGCCTCCTGGCCGGCGCTCTCACCCAGCAGCCGCCGGCCGTTCCGGCGTTCGACCTCCAGTGGATCGAGGACCGGTTCTGGATCTGGGTGCACTACGGCGCGACGAAGCTCGGCCGCGGAGAACTGTTCGAGACCATCGGTTTCCTCACCTACCTGCGTGAGACCGTGCTCGGCCCCCTGGCCGCCCGACGGGTGGGCGCGATCCCCCGCGGTGTACGCCACCTGGAGACCATCGCGCCCCAAGAGGCGAGCGACCTACAGGCAACGCTGTGCGGCTACGACCGCCACGAAGCCGGACGGGCGCTCCTCGCCACCGTCGATCTCTACCGCCGCTGGTCCGATACCGATGGAGCGCTCGTTGAACGGCGCCAACACGCCGAGAATCTCGCCATGCAGTACCTCCACGACGTCATCGATCAAGGCCGCTGACTGAAACGGGCTGCCCAGCCGACTGAGGTACGTCGCCGCCCTTTCGGCTCAGGTCCGAACCGCCGCCCGGGAACGATGCCAAGGCATGGTCCGTTGGCTCCGCCGTTGATCTCACGCCGCAGCTCCGCGGCGGCGAGGCAGAGGCGTGAGCTAAGAGAACATCCCTGCACAGAAGCTGCGGCAGGGCATCTGCAGGTGGCTCAGGAGGGGACGGGCAGTTTGCGGGGCGGCGGTACGACCCACGGCAGTCCCCACACGAGTACCGCGGCATCGACGCCGTGGTCTTGGCAGCCGGGCCGGGGAGGAGGGCAAGCAACAGGGCACTCGTCGTGCCGCCCGGATGCCGCCGTATCGTGGTGCAGGGGCTCGTCCCGGTAGCGTCGGGACGAGCCCCTGCCTGTCCGGCCGGGTCAGGCGTCACGGCGTCGGAAAACTGTCACTGCCGCTGCTGTTTCGATGGTGATCAGGGCGAGGAAGACCGCGCCGCCCGCCAGGGGCCCCAAGTGGGTGCCATTGTCCAGGAGAGTGGTATCCACGTCGGCAGCGCTGGTCATGGCACCGCCCGCAGTGAAGGGCAGGAACATCGCCGCGTGCTCAAGTACTGCCTGGCCGGAGTTGGCCAGGACCGCCCGCAGCATCGGCTCCGCCACGAAGGGAAAGGCCAGCAGGAGGGCCAATGCCGTGGTCCGGGAACGGATGAGTGTCCCCAGCGCAACGCCTGACAGGCCCCACCCCACAGTAAGCAGCACTTGGCCTATATGGACGCGGAACAGGAGAGTCGCCGAGAGGCCCTCCAAGGATTCACCGGCCAGCAGAGGAAGAGCGACGGCCCAGGCCACGACCAGGTTGACCAGCGCGAGCAGAGCACTGAAGGCAGCGATCGACGCGGTCTTGGCGCAATAGGTGATGGACCGGTCGGGGAACAGAGCGAGAGTGGTGCGGATGGTGCCGTACCGGTATTCGTGCCCCATCGCGAAGACACCCAGCACGCCCGCGATCACCGGTGTCAGCGGTGACTTCGTCAGCATGATGACGAGCAGTTCGGAGCCTGGCACGGCCTGCCCCCGGTTAGCCGACATATCCTTGATCAAGGCTCCGAAGGCCAAGGCCAGCAGGGCGGTAACGATCAAGGTAGTGGCGGCCGCCCACCATGTGCTGCGCAGTGTCCGCAGCCGCAACCACTCGTAAGCGAGTGCTGTGCTCATACTCTCACCTTCTGACTGGTTTGCCGGGCCTCGAAGTCAGTCTGTTCCGCCGAGGCGCGCAGGTACGCGGCCTCCAGCGTCGAGGTGCGGGCGACCAGCTCGTAGACGAGGATGCGCAGGGACGCGGCGATCTCCGCGATGTGTCGCTGTGTCAGCCCGCGGATGACGACCAGTTCGGCTTCCCGTTCCAGTACCGTGCCGCCCTCCTTCTCCGCGGCCCGCGCCAGTTCTTCTGCTTCGGGCGTGCGCACGAGCACGGCTTCGAGCTCGAAGGAACGGATGAACTCGGGCAGTGGCAGGTCGGCGAGCAGCCGACCTCGTCCGATCACCACCAGGTGGTCGGCGACCGCTTCTACTTCGGCGAGCGCGTGGGAGGAAATCAGCACGGAGTTGCCGGCAGCCGCGTACTGGGTCAGCAGCTCCCGGAGCCAGTGGATGCCCTGCGGGTCGAGCCCGTTGGCGGGTTCGTCCAGAATCAGCGTATCCGGTGAGCCCAGCAGCGCTGCGGCGAGGCCGAGCCGCTGGAGCATTCCCAGCGAGAAGCCCCTGGGCCGGGCGGTGGAGACCGGGGTGAGGCCGACCTGCTCCAGCACCTCGTCAGCGCGGGAAGTGGGCAGTCCGGCCCCTTTCGCAAGCATCCGCAGGTGATTGACGGCCGTTCGGGCCGGGTGGAAGGAGCGTGCGTCGAACAGCGCGCCGACCCTGCGGGCAGGCTGGGTCAGCTGCCGGTACGGGACACCGTCGAAAAACGTCTCGCCGTCGCCTACGTCGAGCCCCAGCATGAGCCGCATAGTGGTCGACTTGCCGGCGCCGTTGGGCCCGAGGAAACCGGTGACCTTTCCCGGCTCCACGCGGAAGGACAGGTCCTCCACGACCGTCTTGTCGCCGAATCGTTTCGTGAGCCCGAAGGCCTCGATCAGTGCCATGACTCTCCCGGATGCAGGATTGGGTCCAGTACGAGGTCCTCCGTCACCGTCAAGGCAGCGGGCACCGCGTGGCTGACGAGGAGGACGAGCCGATCGGCGGCCCACAGGGAGAGCTCCTCGGCGATCTTCTCCACGCCGCCCTGGTCAATGCCGTTGAACGGCTCATCCAGGACGGCACAGCCAAAGCTGCCGAGAGTGCAGATGACGTACCAGAGCTTGCGGGTGTTGCCGGTGGACAGGGTTTTCGCCGCATGGTCCAACCAGGGTTCCAAGCCCAGCTGGACGGCGCGGTCCTGGCCTTCGGCGGGGTCCGCACCGCGGCACCGTGCAGTGAAGACGAGGTGGTCCCGGACCGTCATGTCGGGATAGAGCGCGGGCTGTGTCCGGCAGATGCGGCGCCCGGCCCGAGCAGCTGGGCTATGCGCATGCAGACCACCGACCTTCACAGTCCCCCGCCAGGGGACCAGGTAGCCGGAGCAGAGTTCCACCAAAGTGGACTTGCCTGCGCCGTTGGCTCCGCGCAGGTGCACCAGCCCCGGCTTGCCGAAGGAGAGCGAAAGTCCGGTGAAGACCGGGGTGCCCTCCGTGTAACCCGCTGTCACGTCACAGATCTCAAGGGCAGGGACTTGACCCGACGGCCGACGCACGTGATTGCTCCTCCGAAGAGACAGACGCTGTAGAAGGCGGCCGACAGCCGCAGGGGCAGAAGGTGCAGGGCGCTGCCTGCCAGGGCGGGCAGCGCCAGCCCGATGGAGACACAGGCCACGAACACGCCGGGGGCGCTGGTGCCGTCTGTCAGCCGCTTGGGGGCTGAAGCAAGGGATTCCGCGATCAGCGACGCGGACATGACCCCGATGCCCAGGAACGGCATCTGCCACAGGACCGAGCCGCTGACCAGTCCGGCGACCGTTGCTACGCCGGTGGCGAGGAGCACGGTGTGGGCTGTGTAGTAAAGGGCGGCACTCAGCGCGATGTGGCGGTGGGAGAGCAGATTCTCCCAGGCGAACCGGAACTGAGATCCGAGTGCCGTCGGACCGCTGGTGGCCAGCATCAGCTCCGTGCAGCCCAGCAGCAGTACAAACCCCAGGGTGACTGCGACGCGTGTCAAAGGCTGTTCAGCTCCGGCCGGCAAAGGCAGCAGTCCGCTGCCGGAGGCGTGGACACCGGCCAGCATCAATACAGCCATCATGAGGACCACGTAGGCCCGCTTGATCATCGGGTAGGTACGGCTGGCGGAGAAGTGCCGGTGTATCACCGGCAGAATCGGAAGGCGCGCGGGGCGGAAGGCCATGGCCGGCAGGGTGGCGGGGTGCCCGGAGGAGCGGATGACGAATGCGCTTTGGTCCAGGCGGCGAAAGTCACGCACGAGACACCGCGCTGCCGCGACGGCGAGCAGGACGCCGGCTGTCGCCACGACGGTGACCAGCGGCCCGGTCGCTTCTGCATTTGCGCCCAGGCCTGTCCCCCCTCCCATGCCTGAGCCCGCGCCCGACGCGGTCCCAGAGCCGCCCAGCAGCGCTCCCGTGGCCAGGCCTGTGGCGACGGATACCAGGGCCAGCGCCGCTGGCGTGCCGGGCCCGGTGGCCACGGCAGCCGTCCCGGCGCGGGTGGCCAGCCGGGCCGACACGGCCAGCGTGAGCAGACACAGCACCAGTGGTGTGCACAGCAGCCCCCATAGGAGCGGGCCGGCCAGAACGCGCCGGAATACAGCCAGGAAGGCCCCGTCCACGGCGAGCAGGGCGGCATGGAAGTAGACGATCCGGCCGGCGCAGTACGCCAGGAACACATTGCGGGCTCTGATGTCGAGGGCCCTGAAGAACCGCTCATTGGGGCTGCCGCTGACGCTGTGGCGCCGTCGGGAGAAGGTCTCGCGCAGCAGGTATCCACCACCCGCGTACAGGTTGACCAGCAGAAACCCGCCGACCACCACCGGGCCCGGCAGCTCGGCCGTTCCTCGCAGCAGGCGCGCGCCGAACAGAGATCCCGCCAGCAGCACCGGGAGCGTCAACGCGCTGCCCGTGGCGCAGAGCACCCGGAAAACGGGCAGGGACATGCTCCAGCCCAACGCGTTGAGCCGTTCGAAGAGCAGGAAGTCGACGGTGTGGCGTAGCCCGGAGTCGGAGGTGTGGGGTGCCGTCATCTCAGAAGCGGTTTCGTGCACGGTTTTCCGACGCCTCGGCTCGCAGCAGGGTCGCTCGTGCGCAGATCAGGACGGAAACACCGACGGACAGGCCCAGCAGAATCTTCAGCAAGAGGCCGGTCCCCGAGACACCGAGGATCGCGGCGTGACAGGCGGCCGCTGGCAAGAACGCCGCCAGGGCGGCCCGATAGGAAGCTCTGCCCAGTACGAACACGCCGGCCGGCGGTATGACGGCTCCCAGCACGGCCAGTGCAGGCAGTAACCAGGCGGGGGCCCCTGCGGCCCGGGTGCCCTGGACGAGCAGGAGGACGGTGGATGACACACCGACGAGGCCCACAAAGGCCGCGGCGGCCCGCTCGACGGTCGGCTGTGTCGTGGTGGAACGCATGCTTCTCCCTGTTACTCGCACGTGCCTCAGACCGCGAGGGAAAGTCCCGCGAGCCCGGCGGCGAAGGCGTAGACCGTCATGGTTTTGCGCCGGCCGAGCCCGGACCAGTGGGTACGGAAGAGGAGTGGCGCGATCACGGCAACCGTCAGGACGTACAGGTAGTACCAAATAGTTGTCTTGGGGGACGAGATGCCGAGGACCGAGCTGGCCAGGTGCACAGGAAAGGTACACAGCAGGGCGATGACGTAGCCGAGCCCGAACCCCCGGTCGCGGCCGGTCTGTCGTCGCATGGTGAGGACATTTCGTTCCACCACCGCGGCAAGTGAGTAGAAGAGCGCCAGCAACAGCATCGTCAGGAACACGGCCAACAGCAGGCCGATGTTCACCGCCAATGCTTCCATGCCCTTGTCCTCGACCTTGCCCGCCAGATCGCTCTCCAGCAGCCTCGCGCGGACCGTCTCGTGCAGAGCGGGCAGCCTCGACAGAACGGCGGCGACCGTCAGCCCGTAGGCGATGAGCCACAAACCCCGGTTCGTCGGGCCGGCTTTCGAAGTTTTGCCCGGCCTCGCGCCCCTACCGTTATCCGGCTCCACAGGTTCGAGACCCGTTGTCAGCGACGTCATGAGACTCTCCCCAATTTCGACCCTCTCGCTTAGCGAGCGAATATCACAACTGACTCCACCAGGGCCGCGATGAAAATGACCACAACCGCGACGACGAGCGTCCTGAGTGAGAGACCGACCGACTCGACATAAGCCCTGACAGGTGATCTTCCATCTTCAGTGCTGCTGCGCAGCGCGTTGGCCACACCTGCCGTCATCGGCAGCAATCCGGCGGTGGCCGCGAGCAGCAGTCCGAAAAATTCCACAGGGGCGTAAAGGACGATGGAGCCCAGTGCTTCATGGACCCCCGCGGTGCGGGCTGCCGCTCCGAAAGTGGCACCGATATAGGAGGCCATCAGGCCGAGCGCCACCACGGTGGAGGCCCCTGCGGTCAGCACGCCGGAGAACAGCAGCACGGCCGCTCCGGTATTGCGAACCAAGATCGCGGTGAATGAAACCGCACCGCCTTGGCCTTCGGGCCCCGCCCAGGCGCCGTTCCCGCCTGCCTGGCCCATGCTCGTATATCCCAGCGCAATTCCTGTGCACAGTGCCGCCAGGGAGACCGAGAACGCGGCGGCGAGCATGCGCCTCGTGGCATTCCTGGCGGCCGTGCGAGTTGTCTGTGAAATGGTGGTTTCCCAGCTACTCGGTCATCGTCCTACTAGCCGACGGCTACCGTCTTCCCCCACTTGCTGATGGCCCACTTGGCGGTCGCCACGACCGTCCCGGCGATACCACCGGAGACCAGCGCCATCGCGGCTGCCAGTACCCAGCCGCCCACCTCGACGGCGTTGACGATCTGGCTGGCCACCGAGGTGGAGAGGCCGAACATGCCGGCGATGTACATGACGCTGATACCTGCGAAGGCCAACCCTATGGCGCTGATGAGACCGGCCGCCGCGACGGCCCCGGCGGTCCTCTTCGTGGTGAACGAGTTCATGATGAGTTACTCCCTTGACGCTTGCTCTGAAAGGCCGAAGCCTCCGTACACCGCCGGTCTCGTCTCGGTAGCGTCGATACGAGACCACAGCCCCTGCGGGCGCTGTTGCACGGAAGTTCGGGCGGGATTGATCATCGCGGACAGCCTGGGGTGCCGGTACCTCCAGGTGTCCCCCTCCAGGTGGAGGAGGCCCCTGCCTCACCCGGACACGGGCCGGGCAGCACAGCCCTGACGAGGAAACCGCCGTCCGTGCTGTGCGCGGCGGTCAGCCGCCCGCCCACCTGCTGGGCCCGCTCCCTCGCCCCGGCCAGCCCATGACCGCCGGCCGGCCAGAGACCTACCGACTGCCGGTGTGCAACGGGGCCATTGCGCACTTCGAGGACCAGCGACTTGCGGTCCTCGCCCAGCCTCGCCGACAGGGCGACCGGGGCACCGGGCGCGTGCTTGCGTACGTTGCTCAGCGCCTCCTGGACGATCCGGTAAGCCGTCGCCTCCACGCCAGGCGGCCAGGAGTGCTCAGCCGGCACGGACAGTTCGACGGTGACATCCAGCCCGCTGTCGGCCACCAGCCGCGGCACGTCGTCCAAGCCCTGCCGGCCCGCCGCAGCGGCGATATCCGCATCGGAACTACGCAAGACCCCGACCATGTCGCGCAGCTCCTCCAGAGCCCGGACGCTGTGCATCCGCACGGACTCCAACTCGACGCGCTTGCCCGGATCCCGCTCCTCGGACCAGAGTGCGCCCAGCTGCACGGCAATGATGCTCACGTGATGGGAGACGGTGTCGTGCATGTCCCGGGCCAGCCTCGCCCGTTCACGGATCACCGCACGTTCCGCCTCCCGCCGCTGGTCACGCGCCCGGCTCGCCTCAAGCTGTACGAGCTGCGCCTGTGTCTCGGCGCGGGCCCTGGCCAACAGACCGAGCGCTGTCGGGCCGATAGTCAGCAGAGCCGCCGCCTCAATGGTGTTCAGCAGTTGTGCACGGGTCATCTCGGCGATCACCCACAGCGGCCAAGTGCACAAGGTGGCGGCGAACATCAGGACGCAAAAGCCGATGAGCCGTTTCTGTGGACGTTGCAGTGCCACGACATACATGCTGATCACCGAAGGCAACAACAGATGCCCGGTGAAGATGGCGGGCAACGTGGCGCAGAACGCCGTCACCGTTATTCGCCGGCGCAGCGGCAGAGCGAGCAGCGCCAAAGGGCACACTGCGAACGCGAGCGCGCCGAAGTCATCGAGCACGGTCAGGGATTCTGCCAGTGCGCACACCACAGCCAGGTGCTCGGCTGAGCCCCTGCGTCGGCGCAAGAACTCCAAACGGTTCACGTCGTACGTCGTGCTCCTGCCGACGGACTGTTCACCAGCCCCCGCTGATGGGCCCGCACGGCTGCCTGCACCCGATTGGCCAGATGCAGCTTTCCGAGTAGTGAGCTGACATGGTCTTTGACCGTGGTGGTGCCGATGTGGAGCCTTTCGCCGATCTCAGTGTTTGACAAGCCTTCCGCAAGAAACTCAAGCACCTCATGCTCTCGTGCGGTCAACTCCTCCGCGGCAGGTCCCGCCGTATTCACCACTGCCTCGGGTGCGCTGGCCGTATGCGCACGTACCGGCAGGGCCGACTGCGCTTCTCCGTCTGCAGCGGATGCCTGCCAGGGGCGGCGACCACGCTCCACATACTCGCGCACCACAGTACGGGCCACCCGAGGGGCGAGCACAGTGCCGCCTTGAGCCAGCTCTTTTATGGCGTACTCCAATTGCTCCGGAGCGGTGTCCTTGAGTAAGAAGCCCGCCGCCCCACCGTGCAGGGCGGCCGACAGGTGTTTCTCGGCATCGAAAGCAGTCAGCATGGCGACCACCGGCGGCCGCGCCAGCGCGCGCAGGTCCGCGAGCACACTCAGACCGTCACGGCCAGGCATCTTGACATCGAGCAGGACCAGGTCCGGCTGCCGGCGTCCGGCCTCTGCGACGGCCTCCTCCCCCGCACAGGCAGCCACGACGCGGACCCCTTCGAAGGCCCCAATAATCCGCCTGAGCCCTTCCCGCAGCAGAATCTCGTCGTCAACGATCATCACGCGTACGGCCGACTCATTCATTCTTCTCCCGATCAGCACAAACCGCCCTCGTTTCGCGCGAGGGCGGGGCCGAAGTGCCCCCACGACGGGAACATCCTCACTATGTCATGACCAGGACGGACCAACCGGTACATACGTCGCGCCGAGGAACAACAGCAGGGCGACTTTGGCTTCTTTCGCGTGCTGATGCAAAGGGTGACCGACCACGAAGAAAGCGCCTTCTCTTTCCAGAGCATCCCCAACGATCATGCCGAGAGGAAAGTGGCGCACCAGAGGTCGACCATCCTCACCGAGCCGCCCTACGACCGACAGGGCCGAATCCTGCGCCGGGCGAGAGACCCCTGCGCGAGCGGAGGTGACCCGCCGGCGACTCCGAGTTGCTGCCGTCCGGCGCAGTGCCGCCCACGCGGGCGGAGGTGAACCGCCCGCGGCTTGGCCGTGCTCGGTAAGTTCGGACGCTGCGGCGGTGGTGATGTCGTCGGGCTGGGCGAAGACGCTGCTGCCGGCGGCCGGGGCGAACATGCCGCGTTCGGTCCGCATCACGCCGATCGCCGCACTGAGCCCGGGAAGCTCGCGGCCGTCGCGCTGTACGACCGTGCCGGTGCGCTGCATCGGCTTTACCTTCCGGGCGGCGCCGTTCTTCTTCGCCACTCACGGCCACCGCCCCGTGCCGCCACTCAAGGGCTCGGGAGGCGAGCCCGGGCAGCCGGTCCGTCCACGACGCGGCCCGCGGCCGTCTCATTCCGAGCGCCGTGCGCTGTTCGCGCAGTTTGCTCCAGCCGGACTACGAGTAGGTACTCAGCGGTGCGCTCCCGGGCCGCGCCGGCCGCCTTCATCGCCGCCGTTCACGGCAACCGCGACATTCGGGTTGTGTCGGTACCAGCGGTGCCCCTGCCCGATGTTGTACGCCCGCCGCGCCTCGGCTTCGGCTTCCTCGGTACGGCGGCCCAGCCGCGCCAGGGCGCTGCTGCGGCACTCCGGCAGGACACGCTTCGCCATCTGTTCCCGGAGCGGGAGGGGCGGCCGTTCTAGGGTGTTCTGCCCCGGTTAGAGTGGCGCCTGAGCGATCACAGGCGGAAGGGATGGAGGCGGTTCATGGGTGCGAAGGCGTCGTTGCTCGCGTTTGCGCGGGAGACTCCTCGTGCGGCCCTGCGTCCCGGCCTGGTGGCTGATGAGGCGGATGCCCGGCTCATGGTCGACGAAATTCTGGCGCCGGGCGTCTTGGAGCCGGCCGGCTCGCTGATGCTGGATGAGGCGGTTTGGCCGGAGCACGGGATGGTCTGCGCCGGGCGGTTCGCCGACGTGGATGTCCTGACATCGCGGAACCTGGGCCGTGACCGTCCCAGTGAGCTGGCCGAGTACGTCGCCCGTTCTGTCCGCCCGCGGGCCTATGCAGTGGCCATGGACAGTGCGGTGGGCTGGCTGGGGTTCGCCGTGTGGGAGAACGGCACACTCGTGCGGAGCCTGAGTCTGTCTCCGGATGAGGGGGCCATCGAGCAGATCGGTGAGCCGCTCCCGCTGGAGCAGGGCTTCTGGGCCGGACAGCACGCCGTCGAGCTTGCACCCGACTGCTCCCTGCCCTTCCACCCACTGGACCTGGGCGCCGAAGTGCTGCGGGTCTTCTTCGGGTTCGTCCTCGAAGGCAGCGAAGACGCCGGCTGCTTCGACCCCGAAGACATCCCACTGGCGGGATTCCGGAGCGCTGGTCAAGAAACCCGGCTGGCAGAGCTGAATGCCGCAGCGATGCGTATGGTCCGGGCCGAGTAAGCCCTGGCCTGCTTCGCGGGCTACGCCGCCTGCTGGGGCAGGTAGTAGGGGCGGCGCCGCGCCGTCCGGCCAGGCGATCCGTGCGTCCGCTGCGAAGATATGGTGCGGCAGCCTGAACTACCGCTGACGGACCATGACAGCCTGCTCGGCCGGTGTAACCAGCCGGGAGCCGGGCCGGGTCGGCTCCCGGATTCGTGCCGCCGGCGGACGGGCAACGGCGAACGCGAGCAGCCCGGTCTCCAGCCATCTCGTCCGGTCGGCCGAGCGCGGCCCAGTTCTCACTCCCTGCCGCCGTCGATGGCTCTTCGATGGCCGGCTTCGCTCGCCAGCCGCCGCCCGGCCACCTGATGCCGTCTGAGCCTGGCCGCGGTGGGTCATGGGGCCGGCCGTTCCCCGCGCCGGGCGGCACACGGTCTCGCCGGTGCGGTGCGAACTGAAGCGCAGGCAGAGCAGCGTCTTCGCGAGGCCAGCGGCAAGCTGAGCGAGGTTCGGCGAGGCGCCTGGCTGCAGACAGGCGGTGCAACAAGGCGAGATACGTTCTCACCATGTCGATGCTGTCCTTTCCTCTCACGCCCCAGTACCTTGACCAGCTGCTGGATCTTGCTGACATCCCTTGGTGCCGCAGCTCCTTCGATGATGCCTTCCGGCGCCGAGGCTGGGCTCGCCCGGATGCCGTGGTGGGGTGGTTGGATCACTGGCCGATCGGTGAGCCAGACCGGTCTTGGCACCTCGTGCTGGGCGAATACCCGGGCTGCTCGAACACCGATGATCCCAGCGTCGCGTGCGACGAACCGGAGTGCCACGAGGACTCCTTCCTCGCCTTTCCTCTCGCCTACGCAGCGCTCGATGTCACCGACGCCGGGTCCGGGACGCCCGTTGACCCACGGCAACTGTGGGGTGACCCACTTCCCTCCGGGGCCACGCACACAGCGGACGCCGGCCAGGAGGAATTCTTCGCCTGCTACGACGTTGCCGAACGCCTGCTCCATGCCCGCCTGGGCACCCCTCTGCCTGCAGCGCCGCCCGTACCATCAGACGAGCCCGAGCGGCAGACGTCGTGGAAGCGCGGCAATCGCCAGGTCAGCCTGTTCCTCGACACCAACTGGGCCAACTATGGCCAGGACGACTGGATCGGCATCGACATCCGTCCACTCCACTGATCCCCGTCTCCACCACCCGACACCGAGGCGGTAGGCTCCCTTGCCGTCGTGCCAGGTCCGGCTATGCCGTCCGGGCCTCTGGCCGCTGTCTTTCGCCCCTGCGACGCGGCGGTCCCGACCGAATGGGCTGATGGGCCGTCGATAACCCAGGCACCGGGAGGCGACAGAAACCTTGAAGACAAGCCGAGAGCCATCACGACCAGTCGGCCCGGCGCTCGGGCACGCCGCCGCGCCGGAGCTCGGCCAGGCCAGCGGGGCGGGCGTCGGTGTGAAGCCGGCCGCGGCGAACAGTGCGCGCCGGGTCGGGCGGTCCAGATACTCGGCCATGCTCTACACACAACTGACTTGGGCGGCCAGGGCACGTCGATCGTCGCGCCGAACCAACGTCGGGCAAGCGACCGGCGAGCTGCGTGACTTGGTGGTACGGCGTTCGTCGCCGCTGAGGCCGCCGAGCGCGCCGAGTTGTTCGGAGTCGGGCGCTTCGCCGCGGCTGTGGCGGGTTGGATGGTCTGCCGGAGCGCACGTTCTCCGCGCGGGCGCAGGTGCGCCGCACGGCGTGAAGCCGCCCGTGCAGGCACGGCTGGTTCCACGGTGGTGGCCCGTGCAGCGGGCCGTGACCAAGTGCGACGATGGCAGCGGGGAGTGCTTGCTCAGGGGCGTCGTTGAGAGCATGGGTAGGAGGAAGCGGTGCCTTACGGAACTGTCTGGTCTTCCTGTTGGGCTCACAGACGGCATAATCCGTCCGGTGTGCCGGTCTTCGGGGAAGTGAGTAAGAACCAGCACCTAGCACGGTAAATAGCCAGGTCAGCTCCTGTGGTCCCCGCGCATGCGGGGCTGATCCGGCGCCTGCGCCCACCCCAGGGCTGACCGTCGTGGTCCCTGGGCGTTTGGTGCTGTTCCCGCAGACGTACTACGTGCGCCGCAGCTACGTATGTGGTCCCCGCGGGGGGCCAACAGGCATGACCAGCAGCTTTATCCGGCGAGATGCAAGGTATTGCCTACTTTCGCGGGCTCCGGCATTTCCGCCTGAAGGCGCGTGCCCTCCGTCGCGGAGTCACCGGGACGCGACGTGCCCCTGTTTCCATGCCGCCGACGCCGGAGGCGGCGCAGCGGATGGTGATCAAGCGTCTGGCCTTCCCAGGGCGCAAAGGAGCAGGTGCGGATTACGCTTCGCTCATGTCCGATCCCTCTCCCGTGCCGGACCTCGATCTGCGCCTGGTGCGCTACTTCACGGCCGTCGCCGAGCACGGGCACTTCGGCCGCGCCGCCGCGGCCCTGCGCATCACCCAGCCGTCCTTGAGCCGCCAGGTGCGCGCCCTGGAGCGGCGGTTGGGGGCCCGTCTGCTGGACCGCACCCCGCAGGGCAGCCGCCTCACCGAGGCCGGGGAGGTCTTCCTGCCCCGTGCCCGGGCGCTGCTGCACTCCGCCGCGCAGGCCGCGGCCGCCACCCGCGCCGCCGCCGAACCCGCCCGTGTCACCATCGGGTACACGACCGGTCTCTTCGTCACCCCGGCGGTGCGCGAGCTGCGCCGCCGGTTCCCGGACGCCGAGGTGCGCGCTTCGCACGTGGGCCTCCAGGACGTCCGCGCCGCGCTGCTCGACCACCGGGTGGACGCGCTGGTGACCCGGCCGCCGGTGCCGTCCGGCCGGCTGCACGTGACGGTTCTGTACGCCGAGCCCCGGATGCTGCTGGTACCGCTCGACCACCGGCTCGCCGGCCGGGAGTCCGTCACCTTCGAGGACATCGCCGACGAGCCCGTTCCCCGCCTGCGGCGGGCCGATCCGGCCTGGGAAGCCTTCTGGCGCGTCGATCCCCGGCCCGACGGGAGCCCGGCCCCCGGCGGGCCCTTGATCGACGCGCTGGAGGACAAGTTCGAACTCGTCGCCGCAGGTCAGGCCGTGGCGATCTCCGCCGGGCCGCACGCCCGGGGGCTGCGCCCCGACCTCACCGCGATCCCCCTGCGCGACGCCGAGCCCAGCCACGTCGTGCTGGTGACCCGCGCCGACGACCGCAGCCGCCTGGTGGCCGCCTTCCGCACGGCAGCCCGCGAGCGTCTCACCGGACCCGGCCCTTCCGGACCGGGGCACGCCGTCCCGAACGGGTAGGGCAAACGTCCGGAGGACCGCCCCGCCGAAGGAGGCCGCACCATGTTCGGCTACGACCCGTCTCCCCCGAGGAATGTACCGTCGTCAGCGTTGTACGTGTCTTCGTCGACCGCGACGTACGGCCGGTGGCACGAGGGCTGAAGCACGCCGACCGCTACCCGGAAGAGCTCGTCGAGCGGATGAAGCATCTCGGCGTCTTCGGGCTCGCGGTGCCCGCCCCGTACCGCCGGGCGTGGCGTAGCAGCCGGGCCGGTGGCCACCCGCCCGGCTTCGACCAGGCCCCGTACCGGCAGCGCAACGCCGCCGAGTATTGCGTGAGCAAATGGAAGCAGTACCGGTCGGTGGCCACCCGCTACGACAAACGTGACTACGTCTTCAACGGCACCCGCACCGTAACCGCGATCGTCATCTGGCTCCGCGACACCGTCCAAGAGCCACCAGAAATGCCCTGATGGCGGCTTCGCCGCATCCTTGGACACCCGCGGCACAACTGCCCCTCAACGGCTACTGTCGAGTCGCCTGAAGGCCCTTGCCGCGCACACAGGAGCCGCTGGTTCACCCGGTTCGTGAGGACGCGAATTGCTGCCCCCTCCGTCCCTTCGCCCGTCGCTGCCGGGCAGTTACTGCACGGCGGACACCCCGGCCTCGCGGCAGTAGCCCGAGCTCTGGTATGCCGGGCCCTGCCGGACACGTCGGTTGATGCGGCAGTCGCGACGGAATTTCGTCAGAGGCGCGTCAAGGCGGGTGGAGATGTCTTGCGGCCCGGGGCGGTACGGCATTCGATGGGGACGTGAACAGCGCCTGGCTCCTGCTCGACCGTCCGCCTCATCAGGCGGGCCCGTGTCGTGCCCCGCGCTGCCCGGAGAGATCCGCCTCCCGCTGATCCCTCCCCCGCATTTCCTACGGGGCGCCGTGACCTGACCCGGCGCCCCTTTTGCGTACTGCCCGCACGCCGCCGCGCCCACCAGGGCCGTCTCGGCGTACCCACGCATTCCCCGATCGGAAGGGACCATGTCCGTCTTCGACCTTTCCTCCCGTACCGTCCTGGTGACCGGCGCCACCGCCGGCATCGGCTTCGAGACCGCCCGGCAGCTGACCGAGCGCGGCGCCACCGTCCTCGTCCACGGCCGCACCGCCGAGGACGCGCAGGCCGCCACCGACAGGCTGGCCGCCGCCACCGGCGTCGGAGTAGCCCAACTGCGCCCCCTGAGCGCGGATTTCACACGCCTGGAAGAGGTCGAGGCCCTGGCGCGGCAGATCGTGGCCGAACACCCGCGCCTCGACGTCCTGGTCAACAACGCCGCCACCGCCGCCCCCGAACGGCACACCCGCACCGACGACGGCAACGAGATCACCTTCCAGGTCAACTTCCTCGCCCACTACCTGCTGACCTGCCTCCTGGAACCCGCGCTCACCACCGACCCCGGCGGGCGGGTCGTCAACGTGTCGTCCTCGCTGCACCGCACCGCCTCGATCCAGTGGAGCGACCCCCACCGGACCCGCCGCTACTCCCGGCTCGCCGCCTACGCCCAGTCGCAGCTCGCCCTGACCGTCTTCGCCGCCGACCCCCGGGTGACCGCGGTCTCCGTCCACCCCGGCATCTGCACCACCGACCTGCTCCCCCTGTACGCCCTCGACGGCGCCCCGGCGGCAGACGGCGCCACCCACGTCGTACGGCTCTGCGACCCGGCGGTCGAAATCGTCAACGGCGCGTACTACGACCGCGATCAGCGCGTCGACCCCGCCCCCGCTGCCGCCGAGGACCGCACCGTCCGACGCCTGAACAAGCTCGCGGGCCAGCTCGTCGGCCACCACGGCTGAACCACCGGGCGGGGCGCTGCCCAGCCCCGCACCGCCCCGCCCGGTCCGCCCGGTCCGCCCCATGAACGTCACACGGAGTCATCGTGATCGAGCTCTCCCGCGATCAAGTCGCCGCCGCTTACAACTGGTTCGCTGCCGAGCCCCCCGGGGTGTCGGCACTGGCCGACCACGCGCTGGCCCCAGGAGCCGGTCGCTGGTGGGCCGACCGCCCCGTCGCTCCCCGAGCCGTCGCCGTGGCCTGCGCCGACCACGTGCTGCTGCGCGGCGACCCCACCGCCCTGGCTCCTCTCTCACTCGCCCCTTTCGCCGAGCACTACATCCAGGCCCCGGCCCGCTTCCTGCCCCTGCTCGGGCACGCGTTCGACCTCGTAGTGCCGTGGGAGCGCCTGGGTTACGTCCACCGCGTCCCCGTACCGCGTCCGCACGTACCCCGCGGGGTGACGGTGCGCCGGCTGACGCCCGAGGACGCGCCGGCACTCGCCGCGCTGGGGCCCGAAGCGGCCTGGAGCCACGCCACCTGGGGCGGACCGGCCGGTCTTGCCGCCTCCGGGCACGGCTGGGCGGCGTTCGCGAAGGGCCGCGTACTCGCCATGGCCTGTACGTACTTCCGCGGCCGCACTCATGAGGACGTCGCCTGCCTCACCGTCCCCGAACACCGTCGGCAGCGTCTCGCACTGGCCTGCGTCACCGCCCTCTGCCAGGACATCACCGCCCGCGGCCACACCCCGAGCTGGACCTGCTCACGCGACAACCGCGCCAGCCGGCTCCTCGCCTGGACCGCAGGGTTCCGCTTGGAGCACGAGTACGTCCACCACCTCACCAGCCATCCCGCACACGGCGCCGAAATGCTCGCCGCCTGACAACTCACCCACCACCTGAGACCGCTACCCAGCCCAGGCCGCGGACGAGCTGGACGACGATCTGCTTGCGGTGCTGCCTCACATCCCCACTATTCCGTCTTGCTAAGTACCGGTAGTCAGCGTTACGGTGTACCGGTACTCAACGTCGCTGAATAGCACAGGGAGGGGATGTTCCATGGCCAAGCTGCTGACGGAGATGCTCAAGGGCACGCTGGAGGGCATCATCCTCGCGTCCCTGTCCGGCCGGCCCGCCTACGGCTACGAGATCACCGCGCGACTGCGGGAGCAGGGCTTCTCCGACCTCGCCGAGGGGACCATCTACGCGCTGCTCATCAGGATGGAGAAGCGCGGCCTCGTCGACGTGGAGAAGGTGCCCTCCGAAAAGGGGCCGCCACGCAAGGTGCATTCCCTCAATGCTCAGGGACGGGAGTACCTCGAAGAGTTCTGGAGGACGTGGAGCTTCCTCACGGAACGACTGGAAAAGCTCCGCGAAGGGGGCGGGTAGACATGTCCGATGTCGAGAAGAGCGGCATCGTCGCGAAGGTGATAGGGCCCAAGAAGCGCTGGAAGGCATACAAGGCGCGCGTCAAGGAGCTTCCCGAGAACCACCGCACGGCGGCCGAAGCGATCGAGCGGTACCTGATGCACTTCGTGCCGACCGACAGCGACAGCAGCGCGTCGATGTTCGAAGATCTCGCCGACCTGTTCGAGCAGGCCGCGGCGGACGGAACGCCGATCCGCGAGGTCGTCGGGCCGGACCCGGCGGAGTTCGCCGAGGAGTTCGCCCACAACTACTCGGAGGGCGGCTACGTCCCCGCTCGTGTGCGGCAACGGCTGACCGACGATATCGAGCGCGCTGCCGGTGAAGACACCGGAAACGAAGACAAGACGGTCTGACAGCGGCCCAGCACGACATATCCGGGGGCCGAGCCCCCCTTCATCACCGGCCTGCGGCGGCACAAGGTCACGCCCGGTCGGCTCTCTCTCGCCGCATGGCAGCGGCGGCGTCAAGCCGGTGACAGCCAGCGGCGGAGCAGTTGCCGCCGGTGGATTCCGTGAACGGTTCAACGGTTGCGCCCTCAGGGCTGCGCGTGGAGCTATGCCGAGCGCGCCCATGCAACGCCCATGAGCGCCACGCCGGAACGGTCTCGTAAGAGAACACCTTTTTTGAGGAGACTCACGATGGGGCACGGCAAGAAGGGCTTTTCCGAAGCAGGGCTGCGCAGACTGCGCGAAGTGCTCACACGGCATGTGGAGTCCGGGAAGATCCCCGGGCTCGTCGCTCTGGTCGGCCGGGGCGAGGAGACGCACGTCGAAGCGATCGGGACGATGCGTCATGACGGTGGCTCGCCGATGCGCCGGGACACCATCTTCCGGATGGCCTCGACGACCAAACCGGTCGCGATGGCAGCGGCGATGGTCCTGCTCGACGAGTGCCGGCTGCGGCTCGACGACCCGATAGACCAATGGCTGCCCGAGCTCGCCGACCGCCGGGTGCTGAAGCGGGCCGACGGCCCACTGGACGACACCGTGCCGGCCCGGCGTCCGATCCTCGTACGGGACGTGCTCACCAGCACGCTGGGGCTCGGACTGGACATGACGGCGCCGACCGCTCCGATGATGACCGCGCTCTTCGAGCAGGGGGTCTACGGCCAGGAGGACGGATGGCTGTTGCCGGCGCCGGACCCGGATGAGTGGATGCGCCGCCTCGGCGCGCTTCCACTGATGTACCAGCCCGGGGAGCGGTGGATGTACAACCTCGGCGACGACGTGCTCGGCGTGCTGGTGGCCAGGGTCACCGGCCGGTCGTTCGAGGAGTTCCTGCGCGAGCACATCTTCGAGCCGCTGGGTATGAAGGACACCGGTTTCCACGTGCCCGCCGACAAGATCGACCGGCTGCCGCCCCTGTACGCCCCCGACCCGCAGACCGGAGCGTTCACCGTGGAGGACGAGGCCGAAGGCGGACACCACAGCAAGCCCCCGGCGTTCCAGTCCGGCGGCGGCGGACTCGACTCCACCGTCGACGACTACCACGCCTACTTCCGGATGCTGCTCAACCATGGAGCCCACGGCACCCAACGGATACTGTCCCGGCCCGCGGTCGAGCTGATGACCACCAACCGCCTCACGCCCGGGCAGCTGGCCACCCGGGAAGCCTGGGCCCGCGACGTCGCCCACTTGTCGCACGGCCAAGGGCAGCACGGCGGCTGGGGCTTCGGGATGGCGGTGCGCACCTACCGAGGCGACTACGCGCCCATCGGCCAGTTCGGCTGGGACGGCGGAGCCGGCACCACGGCTTACGCCGACCCGGACAACCAGCTCGTCGGTATCCTGCTCACCCAGACCGGGATGTCCACCCCGGATTCGGCGCGGGCCATCCACGACTTCTGGACCACGCTCTACCAGGCAATCGACGACTGACCCGAGCCCGAACCCGAACTCAGTAGGCCCCGCCCGCAGCACATACCTGCTGTCCCCGTGCCCCTCGGCTGTTCCGAGGGCGGAGACGAAGATGATCTGGGGGCACGGCTGCGGAGACCCGTCCGTTGGAGCCCGGTACGCGGCTTCGACGCCCGCCGAGCGAAGACCCGGCTCCGTCCCCGTGGAGCTGTGCGGCCAGTACTTCCGCAACGGACCCAACCCGCGCAGTGGCCGGCCACCCCACTCCTTCGCCGGCGACGGCATGGTCCACACCATCGCGCCGGCCCGCGGCCATCCCACCCGGTACCGCAACCGCTACGTGCGTACCCCGCTGTACGCGCAGCCGGGCGCCTCCCGCCTCGCCCTCGCGGCGCGTTCTTCGCCTGCTCGGGGTTCGGCCCTCGGCGGAGCGCTGTCTGTGGGAAAGGATCAAGGCTCCGGGATCGGCGCCAGGGGGCCGTGCCGTCGCCCGGGGCCGATCAGCTGTGTGCTCGCCAGTTCGGCATACAGGGAGTCGCGTGCCAGCAGTTCGGTGTGGGTTCCCAGGGCCCGTATCCTCCCGGCTTCCATGACCAGGATGCGGTCGGCGGTGGTCACGGTGGACAGACGGTGCGCGACGACCAAGACGGTGGTGCGGCGCGCGGTGTCCGTGATGGTGTCACGCAAAGCCGCCTCGTTGGCCGCGTCGAGCTGGGAGGTGGCCTCGTCGAGCAGGAGCAACCGGGGCCGGCGGAGCAGGGCCCGGGCGATCGCAACACGCTGCCGCTCGCCGCCAGAGAGCCGACTGCCGCGGTGGCCTACTTGGGTGTCCAGACCGTGCGGCAGGCGAGCCGTCACCGTATCGAGCCGAGCCAGGCCAAGCACGCCGTCGATCTGTTCGTCGGTGACGTCGGCTGCGCCCAGCGTCAGGTTGTCGCGCAGGGACCCGGCGAGGACGGTCGCGTCCTGTTCGACGTAGCCGATGGCGGCGCGGAGTTCGGCGAGGGGCCATTCGCGCACGTCCCTGCCGTCCAGTAGGACGCGGCCGGCATCCGGCTCGTAAAAGCGCTCGATGAGGGCGAAAACGGTGGTCTTGCCCGCACCGGACGGTCCGACGAGCGCGGTCATACCTCCGGCGGGGATAGTGAAGGAGACGTCCCGGTGGGTCGGTGGGAGTTCTGGCCGGTAGGCGAAGCGCACGTGCTGGAAGGTCACGGCCGCGGGGCGTCGGTGCCGCTCGTGAAAGCCCGAGGGCCGCCGCGAAGCCGCGGCCGCCTCGTCGCTGCGTCGTTCCGTACCCTCCGGTTCCGTGGACCCCACTTCTTCGGCCTCCAGCGCCTCGGCTTCCCGGATGCGAACGGCGGCGGCCGCACCGATCTGCAGATGGCCCACGCCTTCGACCAGTTGGCCGATCCGGGGGGCGAGGGCGAAGAGGTAGAGGAGGAAGGCGACGAGTGTGGAGACGCCGACGGCACCGGAGGCCACGCGCGCGCCGCCCACTCCGAGTACGACCAGAAAGCAGACCTGGAGGACCACGGCCGACAGGGTGGCGGAGGCCGCCTCCCACGCGGCGGCGCGCACACCCGTACGGCGGGCGTACTCGGCCGCACGGTACAGCGCCGCGGTCGCGTGCGGCTCGGCACCCGCCGCTTTGACGGTGCGCAGGGCGCCCAGGGTCCGTTCGAGTCCGGCCCCCAGGCGACCGACGGCTTCCTGCGTGTGCCGGGTGGCCCGGCCGATGTGCGGGGTCACCACGATGACGACGAGGCCGACGAACGCGATCACGGCGAGGGTGACGCCCAGCAGCACTACGTCCAGCAGACCCATCATCACGACGGTCGCCACGGTGATCAGAGTGCCGGTGACCGCGGCCGACACGGCCTGGGGGGCGGCGCGCCGCAGCAGCACGGTGTCGGAGGTGACGCGGGCGATCAGGTCGCCCGGCTCGGTGTGTTCGATCACCGGCACGCGCAGGCGCGGAAGAAGGTGGGCCAGCCGGCGCCGGGCGGTGCAGACGATGGACTCGGCGGAGCGGTCGAGCACGTAGTGGCCGAGGCCCGCGAGGAGTCCGCCGGCCACCACCAGCGTGCTGAGGATCACCATGGGGCCTGCGGCCGGCCGCCCTTGACCGATGAGGTCCATCACTTGCTTGGCCGCCATCGGCTGGGCCAGCCCCAGGAAGCTGCCCAGCAGGCCGAGCCCGACACCGGCGAGCATGCGTCCGCGTTGCGGCCGGAGCTGGCCGGCGAGAGTCCGGAGGCCGGACCACGCGGAACCGGGTCGGGGGCCACGCTCCGGTTGTTCCGGGAGGTGCGCCTGACCGCCGTCCGTACGGCCTGTCTCGACCGGGGGTGCTGAGGTCACCGCCTCACTCCACGGTGAAGAAGCGCTGGAAGTAGGAGGCCGGTACGTTCTCACCCACGAGTTCTCCTTCGGCCTCCACCCAGGCGTGCGCGGCGAATGGAGGGCGTGCGCGGACTCCCACACACCAGGCCGGCCACTGCCCCTGGAGACGGCACAGCAGCACAGTGGCCAGGGAACGCGGCAGACACCCTTTGCTCCCTCCGGCGGCCAGGCTCACGGCGAGCACCGTCTGCCGGGCACGTGCCGCCTCGGCGAGCGTGGCGGGCCTCGCCCCGCGCCGCAGCCGGCTCAGGACGACGCGGATACGGTCGGGGGGCAGCATGGCCAGGACATGGGCGCAGCCCACCGCCACCCTGGCCGTGTAGCGGCGGGCCAGGGGAATGGAGCGGGGACGGTAGGGGACCGCTTCCGGCGTCGACATGGTGTACCTCTTCCCTGGGGCCAGGCGCGTGCCCGGTGCGGCGGCTACGGTGCGATGAGGCCCGCGGAGCGCAGGTCGTCGATGATGCGGGTGACGTCTTGGGTGGCCAGGTCGGTGTCGACGTCCTCATAGCGCCCGGTCAGCGCCTCCACCGCCTGGCCGATGCCCTGGCCGTCCAGGAGCGTCTGGAGGACGACGGCTGCCGTGGGGTTGAGGGTCCAGTATTCGGCGCTCTTCTGGTCGAGCAGCGCCATGCCGTACTCGGTCTCGGTCAGCAGAACACCGGGCTTCAGCGCGTACATCGCCTTCACCTCTCCTGTTCGGTCAGCGGCCGGGCGGTGCCGGCGTCATCTCACGGGAGCGCAGCCACACTTCGCAGGCCACGGTCGGATGCAGCAGGTAGCTTTCCGTCTCCGCGGACAGCGAGCGGCGGCACCATTCCCGCAGGGCGTCCGCATCGATCAGGCCGAGCCGGCCCAGCCGGGAATCCTCGCAGAGTGCCAGCAGCCGGCTGCGGTGGCGCCGCAGCCCGGTCTCTTCCTCGAAGGTGGCGTTGGCCTTGGTGCCGCGCGTGCGGACGGCTTCCGGCACGATGCCGCGCATGGCCTCGACGATCAGTGGTTTGTAACGCCAGGGGCTGATCCGGTCCGGTGTCCGGACGGCGAGGCATGCTTCGATGACGCGGTCGTCGTAGTAAGGGGCGGCCACGGTGATCCCCAGGGGCGCGGCCATCTGCCCGATGTGCCGGGTCCACTGGGAGATGCCGTCCATCGCGGCCAGCTCCCGGTGTTCGCCGTGTCCCCTGCCCCGCGGTGCGGCGTCCGGGAGGCAGGAGTTGAGCAGTTCGCGCGCCGCCGCGACGGCCTCGGACGTGGCCCAGGGCGGCATCCGAGGAGGCACGGACCAGTCGAGCAGCGGCTCGTCCGCGGCCGCCGCCGGCTTGGTCAGGTCCCGGGCGACCCGGGCGAGCCAGGACCGGTAGGAGCGGCGGTCCGCGAGTTGGCGCAGCACCTTGCGCCGGGGCCACTGGTACTTGGCCGCGTACCCGCGCACGTCCCGCAGGGCGACGAAGGGGCGGGCGGATATCAGGGCGTGCAACCGGGCAGGCGTCCCGGCCAGGAGTTCGTCGCCTCCCAGCCCGGTCAGATGCAGGTCGGCCCCCCGGGCGGCCGCCAGCGCCACGAGATGCATGCGGCGGTTGCGGTCGACCGTGAGCATGCTGGGCGTGTCCAGGACATCCTGGAGCGTGTCGACACCGTCGAACGTCAGGGCCGTGTCCTCGGCGGGCACGATGTGATGCTCGACCGCCCCCAGGGCCCGGACGGTCCGCCGCGCCCAGTGCACATCGTCGCCGAGTTCGTCGTGGAGGGCGGCCGTGTACGCGACGACCTGCGCGTCCCCCCGTGCCGCGGCGCAGCACACGGCGGTCGAATCCAGGCCGCCCAGGTCCGCCGTCACCAGGTCACGTCCCCGCGTGCGCACGTCGACGGCGGCGGTCAGCACCTCGCGAAGGCGCGCGGCCCCCTCCGCCAGGGGCACCTCGGGGTCGGGCGGTGACCACCACCGGATCGACCGGGCCCGCCCGTGGGCGTCGAGACACAGGTAATGGCCGCCGGGCAGGGCGTGGACGTCCCGCCACTGTGGTGATCCGGACAAGGGATGGGGTACGCCCAAGGTGAGCAGCTCCAGGGCGAGCCGGCGTTCGTCCAGCGCCGCGCCGACCAACTCGGCCAGCACGTCGGCCCGGTCGGCGGCGACAGTCACCCGGCCGGACGCCGGGGAGGCGGCGTCGGCGTGGAACACCCGCCGCAGGTCGACGACTCCGCCCTGCACTCGGACCCGGCCGCCCGAGCTGGCCATGAGATGGAAGCTGCCGGCCCACGCGGTGCTGTACCGGTCCAAAGCCGTCAACGACGCCGCGGTGCTTGCCGACGCGGCGGCACGCTGGGCCTCCTGGCGAGTGACGGAGTGTTCCCCGATCACGGCGACGCGGGTGTCGCCGTGTACTCCCACGATGGCCGTCTGCGCAGCCCATCGGCCCACCAGCCAGGGCCTGCCGGACGCATGGGCCAGACTGTGCGACGCGTAGGAGAGTGCCTTCGCGGCGACCGGTGCGGCCGCGTCGGTGTCGGGCAGGACGACGAACCAGCTGGGCAGGGCCGTCAGGGACAAGGGCTCTTCCACTGCTACGCCCTTCGGTCGGTGGGGCTTCGGGAGCGGAGAGGGGCACCGGCGGGCGGGCTCGACCGACCGCGGGCCGGGCCGACGCGCGGCCGGCCCGGCCCTGGGCACGGTGCGGGTCCGCTCAACGATCCCGCCCCGGTCGGATCAGAGGAGCTGCTTACCGCCGAGAACGTCCTTGGGACCGGTGTTCTTGACGCCCGTTACCTTTCGGAAGCCGCCGACCTTGGTGAGTGTGGGACGCTCGTACGTCATGGTCGCACTCCTTTTCCCTTGGGAACTGACGGGAATCACGGGGGCCTGGCCGGCCCAAGGCGAAAACGTTCGCGCCTTCGCTCCGCGAGCGGTCGTGACCGCGACGCAACCGTAAGAGCGACGAGAGCATCATTACAATGATCTGCTCACAGTGATGTGTAGTGCGCTGGGGGCGGGTGTTCCGGCTGTAAAGACACGGTGTGATTCCATGCGCCCCTCGGTTGTGACACAAACCGGTTTGAAGCCGCTGACCCCTGATCACCTGCTGCTCGGGTCGCCCGCAGCGGGCCAGGGCCTCAGGCGTCACCGTTCCCTCCCGCCGCGCCCCCGTGGATCGTTCCTCGACAACTCGGCAAAGAGGTTTCTTTCCCTGACTGCTCCATTGCGGATTCGACGGCCGTCCACGGCGCCGCAGAATTTCTGCCTGGATACTTCAGCCCATTTTTCATGCTGCGTACCCATCGACCGCCCTTACGTGGTTTTCCGGGCGAACGCGTGGAAGACCGGCAAGGAGAGACATCGAAGGCGAGACGTGAGGTGTCCATGGCCGGCGCTGCGGGGGACGAGCGGCATTTACGGTTCACGGTGCTGGGACCGGTCGGGGTCTGGCGCGGGGAACGGCAGCTCGATGCCGGTTCGCCGCGCCAACGGGCGTTGCTTGCCGTCCTGTTGATGCAGGATGGACGTAGCACACCGGCGGTGGAGTTGATCCGTGCCCTGAGGGGCGAGAACCCGCCGCCCACCGCGATGGCCGCCCTGCGTGGGTATACGGACCGGCTGCGCAACACCTTCGGGCCGGACGCCGCCATGCTGGTATGCGAGTCGGATGGCCACGCGTTGCGCGTCGGTGAGGGCGCGTTCGACCTGGCACGCGCCGAAGGGCTCGCGGCCGAGGCCGAGCAGACACGTCGCTGCGGTGACCCGGCCCGCGCTCGCGAACTGCTGGCCCAGGCCCTGGACCTGTGGACGGTGAGCCGCTGGCCGGCGCACCGGGCCCGTACTGCGCCACCTGGCGCGCCCGCCTGGAGGACCGCCGCCTTGCCCTGCTGGAAACCCGCCTCGGCCTGGACCCGGAGACCGGCCGGAACACGGAGCTGGTCGCGGAACTGACCGCCCTGACAGCCGAGCACCCGCTGCGCCATCGGCTACGGGAACTTCTAACGCCGGCGCAACACCGCGGCGAGTGCCAGGCCGAAGCGCCGACCACCGACCCCGCTCCCAACTGTGACACCGCCTCCTCGACGGAACCCTCCGACCGGGACCGGCGCGTCCTGCGGGCCGTCCCCCGCCGGTCCCCCACCAAGAAGGGGCGCCCAGGGCATGCGGGTGCGGGCGCGGCTCAGGTCCGGCCCGCTCAGCTTCCAGCCGACGCCCGGGATTTCACCGGGCGTGCCGCGCTGGTCGAGGAGTTGGGTGCGCAACTCGCCGCAGCGGGCGGACCGGTCATGGTCATCTCGGCGGTCGGGTGCATCGGCGGCGTTGGCAAGACGGCGCTGGCGGTGCATGTCGCCCATGCGGCCCGGTCGCATTTCCCCGACGGGCAGCTGTACGTCGATCTCCAGGGCACCGGACGGCGTCCGGCCGATCCGGGGACGGTGCTGTGGGGTTTTCTGCAGGCTCTGGGAGTACCGGACTGCGCCGTACCCGGGGACTGGCCGACAAACTGGCCGACGAGCGCCTGCGCCTGACCGAACTCCAGGCCGGAGACCTCGGCGTCCAGGCCACCCTCGAGCTGGGCTAGGGGCAGCTCTCCGCCCAGCAGGCCCGTGCCTTTCGGATGGTGGCCCTGCCGTGCGGGCCGGACATCTCCCTGGGCGCCGCCGCGGCCGTACTCGGCCTGCGCACCGAAGACGCCAGAAGGACGCTGGAGTCTCTGGTGGACGCCTCACTGCTGGAATCCCCCGCGCCGGACCGCTACCGCTACTACGACCTCGTCCGTCTCCATGCCCGCGCCTGCGCCGAACGTGACGAGCCGCAGGAGCAACGCACGGCGGCGCGGTTGCGGTTGCTGGACTTCTACCTGGCCACGGCCGCCCGTGTGTACACGATGAACCGGCCCGCAGAGCCGCTGCTGGACCACCTGGAATCCACCCGACACCCCGGCAGGGCCTTCGACGACTGGAACAGCGCCCTGGACTGGCTCTACACGGAGGCCGGGAACCTGCTGGCCTGCGCCCGCGCCTCGGCCGGCGGGCCCATGCTGCGCCGCGCGGCCGACCTCCTGCTGGTGACCAAGGACCTGGCCGACGCGGGCACGGGCGCCCGGCAGTACGAACAGACCATCGCCCACCCGCTGACGGCCGCCCAGGACGCGCGGGACACCCATGCCGAGGGCCGGCTGCGCCTGCCCATGATCCACCTCTATGTCATGGCCGGCCGCCTCGATGAGGCCGACCGTCAGGCGCAGACCGCCATGGCGCTCCGGCGCCACTGCAAGGACCCCGTCCTCTCCTCCCAGGCCCTCAACGAAAGCGGCATCATCGCGAGCATGCACGGCCGCCACGAAGACGCAGAGACACTTCTGACGCAGGCGCTCGCCGCCTTTCGCAGCTACGGAGCCCAGAACAGCGTCGCCAGCGCACTGGCCAACCTCGCCCGTACTTACCAGGACACCGGCCGCACCGACGAAGGGGTGGCCCTGGCCGAGCAGTGCCTGGCCCTCTACCAGGAAATCGGAGCGACAGTACGGCTGGCCGCTGGCCACTACGAACTCGGTGTGACCCTGACGCAGGCCGGGCGCCCGGAAGACGCCTTGCACCAACTCGAACCGTAGCCATCTACCAAGACAGCCGGCAATGCCTGTGGGAGGCGATGACGTACTGGCGTATGGCCGAAGCCCACCTCTCCGCAGGCCGGCCCGCTCAGGCCGCGAAGCTGGCCGAAACGGCCCTCGCCATCCTGCACGGCCCCAGTGGCCAATGGGCCCGCGCCAACGCTCTCACCGTCCTCGGTCAGGCCCTGCGGCAAACCGGGCATGCTGACCGGGCAAGCCGCTGCTGGCAGGAAGCACTGGAGATCTGCGAAGAACTGGGCTCCCGGGAAGCACCCGGGGTACGGAAACTGCTCAGCAGCAACCAGGCCGGCAGCACCGGGCGACCCGTACCCTGAAGGATGCCGCCGAGGCAGGCGGTCGGAGGGCGTCCGCACGATCTTCGAACTCCGCGCCCCACCCCGTCCTCTCCTACCGGCACGGATCAAATCCGATGAACCGGTGTACCGGGACCGCGTGCAGCAGCACGGAGCCATAGAGTCGATCAGCCTTCGCTGTTTTCCCTGCCCGAACCGAACTGATCTTCCGGCCTACGTGCGTTGAGCCACCCATCGCTGGAACTCGCGATGCCGGAATTGGCAAGAACCATCCGAGCCGATACGGGAGCCGACCGCGCAGGCATAGCAGGAACACCAGGTACCTCCGACCACCCCAGAATTCCACGACCCAGCACAGAACCGCCGCCATCATGCCGAGCGTCAGTGCGTCGAGAGCTGGCAGGGGCGCAAAAGCCCGGAGCCATCCGGAAGGTGCGTAGATAGTCCTCACCGTCATCGTCCGTGCGGCGCAGGTGAAGCCGGGCTGACCGAGAAGTCGTAGTCGTCCAGTGATCCGTGCGCCTGTCCGCTCCGCTTACTGATAACTGTGCGATGGCGGCGATGCCGACTTCCCGAAGTGGGGATTCGTTTCGCGGCGGTGCCCCGCGGCCAGGGTGAGACGCCAAACCGACGGCCGAGGAGGGCGGACTGATGCTCGCGCCGGCCGGCAGGCTTCGACCTCGCAATTGCATGGCCTCTCCCCGGCCAGGCAAGTCCCTCGCTTCCTCTGTGTATGGTGTCGTGCCGCTCGGCGCCGACGGACTGTCGGCGTGCTCCGCGGCCACGGCTCAACGAGCCGGTTTGTCCGCTCGGGGCCGTTTACGATGAGCCGGAAGGTTGATCGACGGGGACGGGGCCATGGGCGGCATCAACATCAACAGTCATGCTGTGCGGGCGACGGGCGGCGATATGAGCGCGCTGTCGCGGGAGGTGGCCCGCAAGCTGAACAATTCCCTGGAGGAGAGCCAGGCGACGGGTTTGGCGGATTCCGTCTGGGGCTGGGAGTGCGCCGAGCGCCTCTACTCCTGCGCGCTGACGTGGGAGGAGCACATGGTGAGTCTGGCGAAGAAGATGGGGGAACTGGGCGAGCGGTTGCAGGAAAGCGCCAGCAGCTACGACGCCCAGGACCAGGAAGCGGCTTCGCGGCTGCGGCACGGCCTGAACGACCTGGGAAAGGCGTGAGCGGCCGGTGGTGACCTACGAGGCGGTGATCAATGCCCGGCCTGAGAAGTGGCGTAAGGCCGCGGATGAATGGGTGACGCTCGCCCAGCACGCCCTGCGCGCAGCCCAGGACATCCGGGACAACGGCACCAAGCCGCTGGCCGACAACTGGACCGACGAGGTGGGTCAGAAAGCCGCGAAGGACTTCGAAAAGCTGGCCGACCAGCTGGAGTCCGCCTACGACATCCTGCTCGGCGGCAAGATGCTCTGCGAAGCCGTGGCCGACAGCATGGAGACCGCGCTGAGCTCGGCGCGCGAGATCAACGAACTCGCCCAGCGCTACAGCCTGCGCATCGGCGCGGACGGCCTGCCCGAGGGCGCGCCGATGCCCGGTGAGGACCCGGACAAGCTGCACGCGCGCGAGCGCATCGTGGCGCTGCGCGATCATGTGCTGCGGCAGGCCGGAGAGGCCGACAATACGGCCGCCGCGAAGTTCTCCATGCTGACGGACAAGGTGAACGTCACCGACCCCGGTGAAGCGCTCAAGGTGCAGAACAAGGCATCCCAGGCGGAGATGGAGATTCTCGGCGCCGAGATTCCCCGGGATGCGGGGGCAATGACCCAGCGCATGTGGTGGAACGGCCTGAGCGAGAAGCAGCGCCACGATCTGATGCTGGCCGACCCGGTCGCCCTGTCGAAGCTGGAAGGGCTGCCGGAGAGCGTCAAGCAGGAGATGCGCGGTACGGACGGCAAGTTCGACCGGGTCAAGATGGTCGAGTACGCGCTGGAGAACTGGGACCAGGACGACGAGATCGACTTCGGCAACAACTGCACCAACTTCGTCTCCGAATCCCTGGCGCACGCAGGAATGAAGGAGAAGGAGTCCATCTGGGGCAGCCGGGCCGACGACACCTGGATGAGGGGCCACCCGACCGGCCTCGACCTTCCCTTGATCAGTGACCTGGACCGGGCCGCGTTCTCCAAGACGTGGGCAGGTGCGGAAAACCAGCAGAATTTCATGCTGGACCACGGGGGCGAGGAAGTGCCGCGTGACCAGGTCCGTCCCGGTGACATCATCTACTACGAGCAGGTCGGCGACAACAGCCAGATCGAAAAGGGAAACACCCACCACGCCGCCATCGTCACCGGCGTCATGCCGGACGGAGAGATCAAGTACACCCAGCACAGCGATCCGTATCGCAACGTCAGCCTCGACGGGCGCCTTCCCAACACGGAAAAGGCCGAAGGCAAGCAGAACGTGCGGATCGTGCGACCCCACCCGGACTGGTACTGATGGCCACGAACCAGGAATCACCGAGCAAGCCGGGGCTCGCCGCGCTGTGGGTGCCGGCCTTGGTGATTCTCGGCGTGCTCGCGAGCTTCGCCCAGTACTCCGCCAGAAAAGCCCACGAGAAGGCCGAATGGGCGCACTGCGGCGATCTGCCCCTGACCTGGCAGATGTACGTCTTCGCCTACGGAGCGCTCCTATGCGGACTGGGGGCGGTCGTCGCCTATATCCAACTGGCGAGGCGCGCCCACCGCACACCGACGGTTTTCAGCGGCTGGCGCGGCACGCTGGCGTTGGTGTCCATGCTGCTCGGCATCTTCCCGCTGCTGGGCGAAGCATTCGTCGTGTGGAGCTTGTACCAGCCCGCCCCCGGCGGGCCCATCACCTGCGTCTGAACCCGCTGATCAAGTGCGCGGGGCAGACAGACACCGCCGTATCCGGACGAGCTGGTGATCATCGTCGCCAAGGACGGCACCGTCGCCGGCAACGGGAATTGCTGGACGCCGAGGCGGCGACGCACCAGGAGGTCGGCCATCTGCTGGCGGAGATGGCCACGTACCCGCGGTGCGGGTGCACGGCGGGTACGGCTGTTCCACCGGGTTCGACGTGGGACGGTACTTTCGCGACGTGCCGCTGTTGAGCGGCGGCGAGGGGGCCGACGAGAACCAGAGGGACGTGATCGTAGGGCAGTTGATGCGGCGCGGTGGGCTGTGAGTGGGGAGCGGCGGGCCCGGTGGCGGGCCGGTGCTCGCCTGGGGCCGGGCCCCGGCCGGGTGCCCCGGCAAGCTCTCAGATCGCGCGGTCGTGCCCCGCCCAGTACGGTTCGCGCAGCCGTCGTTTGAACAGCTTTCCGGACTCGTCCCGTGGCAGGCTCTCCTCGAAGACCACCACCTTGGGCACCTTGTACGAGGCGAGCCGGTCGGCTACCTGGGCCCGGATGTCCTCGGCGGTGAGTGCGGCGCCCGGTTCCGGCTGGACGTGTGTGGCCAGTGCCTCGCCGAATTCCTCGTCGGGGATGCCGAAGACGGCCACGTCGCGCACCCCGTCGAGGCCGAGCAGACAGCCCTCGATCTCCACCGGGTAGACGTTGACGCCGCCGGTGATGACCAGGTCGGTGCGGCGGTCGCTGAGGTAGAGGTAGCCGTCGGCGTCGAGGTGGCCGATGTCGCCGATGGTGACGTAGCCGGGCAGGTGCTCGGCCTCCATCGCCGCGCGCTTGGCGGGGTCGCCGAGGTAGGTGAACTGGGGCCAGGTGTCGGACGGCTTGAGGTAGATCTCGCCGGTGCGGCCGGTGGGCAGCGGTGTGCCGTCGGGGCCCAGCACCGCCACCCCGCAGGTCTCCACGGCCCGGCCGACCGTACCGGGGTGCGCCAGCCACTCCTGGCTGTCGCACCAGGTGACGGCCCCGGTCTCGCTGCCGCCGTAGTACTCGCGCAGCACCGGCCCCAGCCAGTCGATCATGGCGTGTTTGACGTGCGGCGGGCAGGGTGCGGCGGCGTGCACGACCGAGGTGAGCGAGGACAGGTCGTAGCGCTCGCGGACCTCCTTGGGCAGCCGCAGCAGCCGGACGAACATGGTCGGCACCATCTGCACCTGCTCGATGCGGTGGCGTTCGACCAGCCGCAGGAACTCCTCGGCGTCGAAGCGCGGCATCAGGGTGATGTCCAGGCCGCCCGCGAGGGCCAGCACGGCGTGCTGGCTGGGCGAGGCGTGGTAGAGCGGGGCGGGGATCAGGGTGCGGCCGCCGGGGCGCACCGCGAAGTACTCGCAGAACTTCGCCACCGACTCGGCGAGCTGTTCCTCGCCGACCGGGTCGCGCAGCACCCCCTTCGGGCGGCCGGTGGTCCCCGAGCTGTAGATGACGGTGGAGGGCCGGCGGGCGGCGGCCCCGGCGAGCGGCGGGTGGTCCGCGAGCCAGGTGTCCAGGAGCGGGTGGCCGCCGGTCACCGGCGGGGGCGGGAAGCCGCAGGCCGCGGCGATGCCGTCGGGCACCGGGACCTCGATCAGCCGGGCCCGGGCGGGCAGCGCGGCGGCGACCCCGGGCAGCAGGTCGGTGTGCGCGAAGACGACCTTGCTGCCGCTGTCGCCGAGCACGTGGCGCAGTTCGTCGTGCCGGAAGTGCCAGTTGACGGGGACCGCCGAGGCGCCCAGCCGGGCCGCCCCGGCGGCGATCTCCAGGTGCGCGGGGTCGTTGCGCAGCACGATCGCGATCCGCTCCCCGGGTTCCACGCCCAGGGCGCGCAGGCCGGACGCGATGCGTGCGGCGCGTTCCTGGAACGCGGGATACGAGCGCTCCACTCCGGCGCAGCGGATGGCGGGGAGCGTGGCGGCGACGTCCATGCAGCCTCCAGACGGTTGCGGCTCGCGCCCATTGAACAGGTGCTTCCGCCTGCCCGCCAGGGTGCTGACAGGCCGTCAGTACGGAATCGGGACAGGGCGGCGGGGTGGTGGGCTGTCGTGTCCGGCAGCGGGTGGCGGGGCGCCGGGCGTGCCATGAGGTCCGAGGTGTGGTGTCCGCACGGCCGTCGACCGCCCGTTTTCCGCCAGCGGTTCCCGGCCGGTGCTCCGATGCCTGTCCCGCCGGAGGGCTTCCGGCGCCGCAGCCGCGGCTGCACCATGCGGGATGACACGACGGGCATGCACATGACCGACCGCTGCCGGGAGGCCGGCCGGCGACCGACCGCGAAGGAGCACGCGATGCGCAGCCGTACGAGACCGGCCCGGCTCCTCGGGTCCCTGGGCGGGGTGCTGGGGCTGCTCGGCACCCTGCTGACCGGCGCGGCGGCCCCGGCCGGCGCCACCGCCGCGGCCGGCCCGCCCGGTTCCGGCTCACACGTCGGAGCCGCCGGGCCGGGGACGAACCACGCCGTCGACGATCCCTTCACGTCCGGGCGCACCTCCTGGTGGCGCCAGGATCGTTTCGGCATGTTCCTCCACTTCGGCGCGTACTCGAACCTGGAGGGCGAGTACCGCCGCCCCGACGGCACGGTGTGCCGCAACGCCGAGTGGATCAAGCGCCAGTGCGCCATTCCCACCGATGTGTACGAGCGGCAGGCCGCCACGTTCGATCCCGCGGCGTTCGACGCCGAGGCCGTGGTCAGGACCGCCAAGGAGGCGGGCCAGCGTTACATCGTCATCACTTCCAAGCACCACGACGGCTACGCGATGTGGCCGACGAAGCAGAACCGGTGGAACCTGCGCGACCACTCGGCCTTCGACCCGCACCGCGACATCCTCGCCGAGCTGAAGCGCGCCGCCGACGCGGCGGGCGTCAAGCTCGGCTTCTACTACTCGATCTGGGACTGGCACGACCCCGACTTCGCGGACCCGGCCACCTTCCCGCGCTACAAGAAGCGGATGTACGCGCAGCTCAAGGAGCTGGTGGAGGGGTACGACCCGGCGCTGCTGTGGTTCGACGGCGAGTGGGACGCGGACAACCCCGTCAACCGGTGGTCACCGCGGGACGGCGCCGGCCTCCAGGCGTATCTGCACGGCCTCGACCCCGATCTGATCGTCAACAACCGGGTCGGCAAGAAGCGCGTCGTGGACGGCGACTACGGCACACCCGAGCAGGAGATCCCCGGTGAGCCGGTGGCCGGCCAGCTGTGGGAGAGCTGTATGACGCTCAACGACCACTGGGGCTTCGCCCGGTACGACACCAACTGGAAGTCCACCGCCACCGTCGTGCGCAACCTCCTCGCCGTCGCCGGGCGCGGCGGCAACTACCTCCTGAACGTGGGCCCGGACCGGCACGGCCGCATCCCGCAGGCGTCCGTGGACCGGCTCCGCGCCACCGGCCGCTGGCTGGCCGCGCACGGGCAGGGCGATGCCGTGTACGGCGCCGGGCACACCGGACTGGTCGCCGAGCCCTCGTGGGGCACGGTCTCCCGCAAGGGCGGCGTCCTGTACGCGTCCGTCACCGCCTGGCCCGCGCCCGGCACGTCCCTGCACCTGACCGCCAAGGCGCCGCTGCGCATCACGTCGTCGCGGGTCCTGGGAAGTACGCAGAAGATCGGCGTCACCCGCGCGGGCGACGGTTACGACCTCACCCCGTCCGGTCCGCCCACCGGCCCCGGGGCGACCGTCGTCCGGCTCGGCATCCGGCCGCCCGCCGCCGCGCCCGCCGGCCACGGCACCGGCCTGACGGCGCGGAGCTGGTCGAACGACGGCTTCTCCGGGCCGCCCGCGGTGACCACCGTGGACCCGGTGCTCAACAAGTCCTACCGCTTCGACGGCTCCCCCGCCGCCCGCGTCCCCGCCGACCACTTCAGCACCCGCTGGACCGGCACGCTCCGGCCGCGGTACAGCGAGACGTACACCCTCACCACCGTCTCGGACGACACCGTACGGGTGTGGGTGGACGGCCGGCTGGTCATCGACAACGGCATCCCGCACGAGCCGCGCACCGACCGGGCGGACGTGGCGCTCACCGCAGGGCACCGGCACGCGATCCGCGTCGAGCACACCGAACGGACCGGCGAGGCGTATCTGAAGCTGCTGTGGTCGAGTCCGAGCCAGTCGCAGCAGATCGTGCCGCGCGGTGCGCTGTACCCGTCGTGACCGCACCGTGCGTCGCGCCGCGGTGGCCGCCGTCACCGCTCCTATCCTCGGTGGGCATGAGCCAACACGAAGAGGACGGAAACCGCACCGGCGGGACGGGTGACCACGACGCGCTGCTGCGCCGGCACGGCGAGGCCATCGCCCTGTTCGGCAGCCGGGTCCACCGCGTGCGCGACGACCAGTGGGACAGCCCGACGCCGTGCGCCGAGTGGTCGGTGCGCGACCTGGTCGGCCACCTGACCGTGGAGCAGCTGTGGGTGCCGCGCCTGGTGCGGGACGGCGCCACGATCGAGGAGGTGGGGGACGCGTTCGACGGCGATCCGCTCGGCGCCGACCCGGCCGGCGCGTGGGACCGCGCGGCGGTGGCCGCGGTGGCGGCGTTCTCCGAGCCGGGAGCGCTGGACCGCACGGTCCACCTGTCGTCGGGGCCCGGCTCGGCGGCCGCGTACTGCTCGCAGATGATGATGGACGCGGTGGTCCACTCCTGGGACCTGTCGCGGGCCATCGGCGCGGACGAACGGCTGCCGCCGGAGCTGGCCACCGCCGCGCTGCGCGAGGTGGAACCGTACGCGGCCGAACTCGCCGGTACGTCCCTGTTCGCCGACCCCGTGACACCACCGCCCGGGGCCGGTGACCTGACCCGGCTGCTGTGCCTGCTCGGCCGCCGGCCGTGAGCCTGCGGCGGCGCCGGCGGCGGGCGTGTCCGCGGGCCGCGAGCGGCTCGCGGAGGCCCGCCGGCCGGCGCGCCGGGGCCGGTCAGTCGATGCCGCGGAAGATGTAGGGCTCGGCGGGGTCGTCGTCGCAGCCCGCGACTCTGACCGGGACACAGCGGCCCCAGACCTCCAGATTGCGGACTTCCCTGATCCGGCCCGGGCGCTCGCTCCGCTTGGGCCGCGGCTGCTTGCGTTGCGCGTTTTCCAATGCCACCACGCACTCCTTCATCAAGGGGACACTTCCGACGCGGTGGCGCCTTTGTACGAACCGGGACATCGGCCAGGGTTCGTGGCGCTTCCCGCGACGGGCCAAGGGTGTTGGCATCTCCCAGACAGGTCGTCCGTCGCCCACCAGATTAACGACCGCGACCGATGCCCGCTCGACATTTACCAGTTATGGCGGCAAGTCGGGGAGAATGCCTAGATTCCGCCTGGAGCCGCTCGCCCACCTCCGGGCCGGGCCCGCCGGGTTCCGCGGGGCCGGTGGCGCGCCCCGGGATATGCCTGCCGGATGTCTGCCCGGCATTCACCCGATTGCCGTACCCGACACGGTACGCGGCCGGAAACAGGCGGACGGATGGCCTGTGTGCCTCCGTGGGCGCTACTTCAGCAGCCGGGACATCCGCCGGTCGGCCAGCGGCTTGCCGCCGGTCTGGCAGGTGGGGCAGTACTGGAGCGAGGAGTCGCTGAAGGAGACCTCGCGGACGGTGTCCCCGCAGACCGGGCAGGGCTCGCCGGTCCGGCCGTGCACCCGCAGGCCGCTCTTCTTCTCCTTCTTGAGCTGCCCGGCGGCCACGCCCCTGGAGCGTTCCACCGCTTCGGTGAGCGTGTCCCGTACGGCGGCGTAGAGCCGGTCCGTGTCCTCGGCGCTGAACCGGGCCGCCGGCTTGAACGGCGACATGCGGGCCACATGCAGGATCTCGTCGGAATAGGCGTTGCCGATACCGGCCAGCACGCTCTGGTCGCGCAGGAAGCCCTTGATCTGGCGCCGCTCCCCTTCGAGCAGGTCCGCCAGGGACTCCCGCGTGAAGTCCGCCGCGAGCGGATCGGGGCCGAGGCGGGCGATGCCGGGGACCTGGGAGGGGTCGGTCACGCAGTAGACGGCCAGGCGCTTCTGCGTGCCGGCCTCGGTGAGGTCGAAGCCGGGTGCCGGGCCGTCCCCGTCGGGGCTCAGCCGTACGCGCAGCGCCAGCGGCCCCTTGCCGGGGCGCGGCGGGGCCTCCGGCAGCGCGTCCTGCCAGCGCAGCCAGCCGGCGCGCGCCAGATGGACGACCAGGTGCAGGTCGCCGACGGTGAGGTCCAGGAACTTCCCGTGCCGCGCCACCGCCGTGACCGTGCCGCCTTCCAGGGCGGTCAGCGGCGGGTCGTAGGTCTTGAGCACGTTGACGGCGGCCGGCTGGGCGCGGAGCAGGACACGGCCGACGGCGTGCCCTTCCAGGAATTCCCGCAGGGCTTCGACTTCCGGCAGTTCGGGCATGCCACCAGCCTGCACGGTGCGGCGGTCCGGTACATCTCGTGCGCGCCGCGTGCCGGTCCGGTGGCGGGACGGCCCGGCGGTGCTAGGGATAGGTCCTGTGGACTGGCTGACGGAGAGCGACGTGTGGCTGGGCCGGCTGGTGTTCCAGCGGCTGCTGGCCGTGCTGTACCTGGTGGCGTTCGTGGCGGCGGCGCGGCAGTTCCGGGCGCTGATCGGCGAGCGCGGTATGACGCCGGTGCCGGACTTCGTGCGGCGGGTGCCGTTCCGCGCGGCGCCCTCGGTGTTCCAGTGGCGTTACTCGGACCGGTTCTTCGCCCTGTGGTCCTGGGCCGGTGCCCTGCTGGCCGCGGCCGTGGCGGCCGGGGCGGCGGACGCCGTCCCGCCGGCCGCGGCGATGGCGATGTGGGCGGTGCTGTGGGCGATGTACCTCTCGATCGTCAACGTCGGGCAGACGTGGTACGGCTTCGGCTGGGAGTCCCTGCTGCTGGAGACCGGTTTCCTGGCCGTCTTCCTCGGCAACGACGACACCGCGCCGCCGGTGCTCGTCATGTGGCTGCTGCGCTGGCTGCTGTTCCGGGTGGAATTCGGGGCCGGACTGATCAAGATGCGCGGCGACCACTGCTGGCGCGATCTGACCTGCCTGTACTACCACCACGAGACGCAGCCCATGCCGGGCCCGCTGAGCTGGTTCTTCCACCGGCTGCCCAAGCCACTGCACCGGGTCGAGACGGCCGCCAACCACGTCGCGCAACTCGGCCTGCCGGTGCTGCTGTTCACCCCGCAGCCGGTGGCGACCTGGGCGGCGCTGGGGATCGTCGCGACACAGCTGTGGCTCGTGCTGTCCGGCAACTTCGCCTGGCTGAACTGGCTGACCATCGTGCTGGCCCTGTCCGCGGTGGACGCGTCCTGGATCGCCGGCCCGCCCGCGTTCGCCGCTCCCCCGGTCTGGTTCGGGGTGCTGACCGTGGCCGTCACCGTCTTCGTGGCGTACCGCAGCTACCGTCCGGTCCGCAATCTGCTGTCCCGGCAGCAGGTGATGAACACCTCCTTCGACCCGCTGCACCTGGTGAACTCCTACGGGGCGTTCGGCAGCGTCACCCGGGTGCGCCGGGAGATCGTCGTGGAGGGCACGGACTCGGCGGTGGCCTCGCCGGACGCGGTGTGGCGGGAGTACGAGTTCCGGGGCAAGCCGGGCGATGTACGGCGCATGCCGCGCCAGTACGCGCCGTACCACCTCCGGCTCGACTGGCTGATGTGGTTCGCGGCGCTCTCCCCCGCCTACGCGCGCAGCTGGTTCGGGCCGTTCGTGGAGCGCCTGCTGGTCAACGACCCCGACACGCTGCGGCTGCTGCGCCGCAACCCGTTCCCGGACGCGCCGCCCGCGCTGGTGCGCGCCCGGCTGTTCCAGTACCGCTTCACGACGTGGCGGGAACGGCGGGAGACCGGTGCGTGGTGGAACCGTACGGAGCTGCGGGACTTCCTGAAGCCGACGGGAGCAGCTCGGCGCGGAAGGCGATGACCATGTCGCGGGCGTGGCGCAGTCCGATCCGGCCGAAGTCGCGCTCCAGCTCGTCCAGTTCGGCGAGCGTCTGGTCCTTCGAACCGCCCAGCCGGGACCGCGACTTGACCAGGCCGAGACGGGACAGGGCGGTGCCGCGCGGCTCGTGCATCTCCTCGAACTCGCGCAGCGCCCCGGCGTAGACCGCGCATGCCTCGGCGTAGCGCCCGGCCCGGAACAGGACGTTGCCGCGCATCTTGTGGTTGTAGGCGAGAGCGCTGGCCAGGTCCATGGCGCGGCAGATCGTCTCGGCCTCGCTGAGCAGTTCCAGCGCCCGTTCCGTCTCGCCTTGTACGGACAGCACGTCGGCCACGCCGCGCAGCGACCAGGCGCGGCCCCGGGCGTCGTCGCCGTCGGCGGCTATGCGTGCGGACTCCTCGAACAGCTCCAGGGCCTTGGCGTAGTCGCCGGTGTTGCGGTGCATCTGGGCTATGCCGGACATCGCCCAGACCATGTGGCGGGCCTCGCCGTGCGCCCGGGCCTGTTCGAGCAGTTGCTCGTGCAGGTCGGCGACGGCCGCGTAGTCGCCCTGTATGCGGCCGGTCTCGGCGAGCCCGGCGAGGGAGTAACCGTGCGCGAGGCGGTCGCCGCCCTCGTCGGCGAGGGTGACGGCGTGGGCCAGCAGCCTGCGGGCCAGCGCGAGGGAGCCGCACTGCCGGGCGAGCGTGCCGCCGCTCCACAGGGCCCAGGACATCGCGCCCCGGTCACCGGCGGCGCGGGCGCTGCGGTAGCTCTCGCGCCAGGCCGTGCGCGCGTCGTCCACCCGTCCCAGGCGCCGGTTGGCCTCGGCGACGGCGAGCGCGGCCCGGGCGCGCTCCAGGTCGGTGCGGGCGTCGCGCCGCGCGCGGGCGGCCGTGGCGAGCACGTCCTCGTAGGACGAGTTCACGTTCAGGGCCGCGCCCAGCTCGCCTTGGTACTCCGGGGCGAATGCCTTGCCGTACATGTGTTCCGTGGCCTCCTGATCGCGCATGTGCTTGATCACGAAGCTACGGGCCGGCGGGGGTGCGACGAATCCCTCCGCGGATTGGTCATGCCGTATGCCTCGGGTCCTACGCGAGGGGGACCCGATCATCATCGGGACGTACGGGGAACCCGGTCTTCCGGCCGACCGGCTCCACCGGTTGCGCGTCATGCGGTCCGTGGCGCGCCTCTTGTCGAGGCAGCCCGGCCGGGTCACCCTGGCTACCGCATCCGCGATCTCCGGACCTCCGAGGTGTGGCATGGACAGCACGGCACGGACGGCGACCGACCGCCGCCGCTTCCTCCGTAAGGCCGCGGCGGGCGCCGCGCTGACCGTGGCCGGGGGCGGCCTCGGCGGCGCGGCGGCCCCTGCGCAGGCCCGCTCCCGGCCGCGCGCCAGACCGTGCGCGACCCGGCCACTGTTCCTGGGCACGTACACATCCGTGCCGGGCGGCGGCTCCGGCGTGGGCCTAGGAACCTACGACACCACGACCGGCCGGATCACCACGACCGGCGTGATCGATGGCGTCGCCGACCCGTCGTACCTGGCGCTCTCCCCCTGCGGCCGGACCCTCTACACGGTCAACGAACGGCAGCAGGGCACGGTGACCGCCATCGCCCTGCGCGACGACGGCCGCCACCGGGTTCTGGGCAGCCGCCCCACCGGCGGCGCCGGGCCCTGCCACCTGTCCGTCCATCCCGGCGGACGCTGGCTGCTGAGCGCCGACTACCTGTCCGGAACCGTCGCCGTCCACCCGATCGACCCGGCGCGGCACGGCGCGCTCGGCGCGCGGACGGACCTGCTCACCCACACCGCCCCGCCGCCAGGCCCCGGGCAGGACGGGCCGCACGCGCACCAGATCGTCACCGGCCCGGACGGCCGCCACGTCCTCGCCGTCGATCTCGGCAACGACACGGTCTACACCTACCGCCTCGGCCTCGCCGCCGGACGGCTCGCCCCGGTGTCGTACGCGACGCTGCGGCCCGGCGCCGGCCCCCGGCACCTCACCTTCCACCCGTCGGGCCGCCACGCCTACCTGGCCAACGAGGTGGACAACACGGCCGTGGTCTGCGCGTACGACCCGGCCACCGGCACCCTCACGCCCGGCGCACCCCAGCCCACCGGGACCGGCCCCGGCACCAGCTACCCGGCTCAGTTCCTGGTGACCCGCGACGGCGCCTTCGCCTACCTCGCCAACCGCGGCCACAACAGCCTGACGCGCTACGCGGTCGAAGCGGCGGGCGCCCGCCTGCGCCTGCTGGACACCGTCCCCACCGGCGGCGACTTCCCCCGGCACATCGCCTTCTCCCCGGACGGCCGGCTGCTCTTCGCCGCACACCAGAAGTCCGGTTCGGTGACGGTGTTCTCGGTCGATCCCCGGCGCGGCGGGCTGCGGCGGCTCGGCGAGCCGTTCCCGGCGCCGGTGCCGGTGTGCGTGCTACCGCGCTAGCGCGCCGCGGCGGGCGGCACCGTCGTCCCCGGGCATGGCGCAGGCCGTCCGCGGCGCCACGGACGGCCTGCCGGTGCCCACCGCTTCCCGCGGCGGCCCGCCCGCCCCCAGTCGGGCCGCCGCTCCGGGGAATTCGTCACGGAGGATTCCCGGAAGGGTGGGAAGGAAATACGCGCGGCCGGACTATCGCGTTCAGCCGGTGCCGGGCCGGGGAACGGCCAGCCGCATTCCCGGATAGATGAGGTCGGGATTCGCGCCGATCACCTGACGGTTCAGCCGGTAGAATTCCTGCCAGCCCCATCCGTAGGCGTACGCCAGCCCGCTCACCGTGTCCCCCGGATTCACCACGACATGGCTGCCGGATTTCCGGTGCGGCCGGGCCTTGTACTGCTTGTGCTGCCCGTAGTGGCTGCCGTACCGCTGGTGCCGGTGCCGCGGGCTGCGCAGCCGCTCGCGCGTCCGGCCGCCGTCGCCCGTGCGGGCCCGGGTCTCGGCCCGCGGCGCGGACCGCTGGACGGTGCTGTGCGGCGCGCTGTGCCGCGCGCCGGACGAGCGCAGTCCCAGGCGGGCCGAGCAGGCCGGCCAGGCGCCCCAGCCCTGGCGCGCCAGCACCCGCTCCGCCACCCGGATCTGCTGGGCCCGGGACGCCCGCGACGCCCGGGACGCGTACTTGCCGCCCCCGAAGGAACGCCATGTGGAGTGGGCGAACTGGAGGCCGCCCGAGAAGCCGTTCCCGGTGTCGGCCCGCCAGTTGCCGCCGCTCTCGCACCCCGCCAGGCGGTCCCAGGTGGCACCGCTGCGGGCTTCGGCCGGCCCTTCGGCCGCCACGTTCAACGCGCCGGCGGCCAGCAGGACCGCTGCCGCCGTCGCTCCCCGGGCCCCGCGCCCCCGGACCTCACCGCGTCCGCTCGTTTCCGATCCCTGAGGAAATTCCATCGACGTGCTCCCGTCCTTCACCGCGCGGTTTCCCGGCGGCTATGGAGATGCATGACGTCCGTCGGCGCAGGCTCTTTCCCGGGCTTTTCCGCGGGTTTCCTCCCGCGTTTTCACCGGGGCCGGTACTGCGTTTTCCGGGCCGTCATGAATTCGACGAGTACGAGACAACCACGGGCACGGTCCGCACCGTCAGAGCGCGCGGTAGCGCCTGCGCCGAGCGGCCTGCCCCCGCACCGCCGGAGCGGGGGACGACGGCTCCGCATGGCGCCCCCTCGTGCCGGGTAGGGGCGCACCTCCCGGGGCGGAGCGCATGGCCTGCACGGGCGTATCGAGCGCTTGTCCGAGCCGGGGGTGCCCGCGGAGCGCACCGGAGGGCTCGGGGCACGCGCGGCGGGGGTCCGCACGCACCGCGCACGGGCCCCCGGGGCGGCGCAACGCCGCCATCCGTACGGAGGGTTTCGGTCCGGGGCGGTGCGGCGGCCGGGCGCCCGGGGCACCGGTACGGGCCGGGGTCACACCGGTACGAGCGTGACCTCGGTCGCCTTGACGCTCACCCAGACCTCGGCGTCCTCGGCCAGGCCCAGTTCCGCCGCGGCCTGCGGGGTGATCTCGCCGACCAGGTCGGGCACCTGGGGCGAGGCGACCAGCACGCGCAGCCGGCTGCCGAGCGCGGTGATCTCCCGAACCCGCCCCGGCCAGACGTTGCGGGGGCTGCCGGAGGGGCGTTCCCGGTGGACGGAGACCGCCTCCGGCCCGATGATCGCCAGCGCGCCGGTGCCCTCGGGCAGCGGGTCGGCGGCCACCAGCCGCCCGGTTCCGGCGAGCCGCAGGCCGTCGCCGGTGGCCGTGCCGGGCCAGGCGTTGCGGCCGAGCATCCGCGCCACCCACGGCGAGCGCGGGTGCCGGGCGACCTCGGCGGGGGCCGCATCCTGGAGGGCCCGCCCGTCCTCCAGGACCAGGACGCGGTCGGCCAGCGAGACCGCTTCGACCGGGTCGTGGGTGACCAGCAGGCAGACGCCGCCGAAGCCGGCCAGGTGCCGGCGCAGGGTGTGCCGGACGTGGGCGCGGGTGCTCTGGTCGAGGGCGGCCAGCGGCTCGTCGAGCAGCAGCAGCCGGGGGCGGGCGGCCAGCGCGCGGGCCAGCGCGACCCGTCCGGCCTGGCCGCCGGAGAGCTGGGCGGGGCGGCGGTGCGCGAGGTGGCCGACGCCCAGCCGGTCCAGCCACCGCTGGGCCTCGCGGCGGGCCTCGGCGCGGCCGGTGCCGTGGGCGCGCAGCCCGTACGCGGTGTTGCCCAGGGCCGTCAGGTGCGGGAAGAGCGCGCCGTCCTGCGGGACCCAGGCGACGCCGCGGCGGTGCGGCGGCAGGGCGGTCACGTCGCGCTCGCCGAGGGTGAGCGCGGCGTGCGCCCGCGGGGTGAGGCCGAGCAGGGCGCGCAACAGGGTCGTCTTGCCCGCGCCGTTGGGGCCGACGACGGCGATGGTGGTGCCCGGGGCGGCGTCGAGGGTGAGCCGGTTGAAGCCGGTGATGTCCGCGTGCAGCGGCCAGCGTGCGGGGAGCGGGCCGTCGCCGGGGGCGTCGGGGGCGGTGCGCCCCGGACCGGCCGCCCCGGTGTGCGCGGTGGTGGCGGCGGCCGGGTCCGGGGTGGCGGGCGTGCCGGGAGCTGCGGATGCGCCGGTCATGTGGTCCGGCCACGTGCCGCCGGCATCCGGTGCCCCGTCGCCCTCCGCGTCGGTGCGCGTCACCGCGCCGCTCGTGCGCCCCCGGGCCGGGCCGCCCCCGCCCGCCCACCGGCCGCGCAGGGCGACCAGGACGGCCATCGCGACCACGAGCAGCAGCAGGGAGACGGAGGTGGCGGCCTCGGGGCTGTCCTGGAGGAGCAGGTAGACCTGGAGGGGCAGGGTCTGGGTGACGCCCGGCAGGTTGCCCGCGAAGGTGATCGTCGCGCCGAACTCGCCCAGCGCCCGCGCCCAGGTGAGGGCCGCTCCGGCGGCGAGTCCGGGGGCGACCATGGGCAGGGTGACGGTGGCGAAGACGCGCAGCGGCCCGGCGCCGAGCGAGGCGGCCGTCTCCTCGTAGCGCGCGTGCAGCCCGGCCAGCGCGCCTTCGAGGCTGATGACCAGGAACGGCATCGACACGAAGGTGGCCGCGACCACCGCGCCCGCGGTGTGGAACGGCAGCTGTACGCCGAACCAGCTCTCCAGCCACCCGCCCAGCAGGCCCCGCCGCCCGAAGCCGAGGAGCAGCGCCACCCCGCCGACGGTCGGCGGCAGCACCATGGGCAGCAGCACCAGGGAGCGCACCAGGGCCTTGCCGGGGAAGTCGACGCGCGCCAGCAGCCAGGCGAGCGGGACGCCGAGCAGCAGGGACAGGCCCAGCGCCCAGCAGGACACGATCAGCGAGATCCGCAGGGCTTCGGTGACCCCGTCGGAGGTCAGATGGGTGCCGAGGTCGCTCCAGGAGGTACGGGCGAGGATGCCGGCCATGGGCACCAGCAGGAACGCCACGGCCAGGACGGCGGGCACGGCCAGGGCCAGGGGGGCGCGCCGTCCGGGGACGGCCTTCCGGGCGCGCCCGGGGAGGGGGGCACGTCCGGCGCCGGGTCCCCGGCCGCGCTCCGTGCCGGGCGCGCGGTCCCGGCCGTCGGCGGGCGCCCGGTCGCGTGCGGCACCGGGTTCGCGGTCGCGTTTCCCGAGATCGCGCTTCATGACGTCGCGGTGCATGGCGTGCTCGCGGCTCGCGGTCCGGTCACGGCTGCTGGAAGCCCGCGTCGCGCAGGATCTTCTGCGCCTGCGCGCCGCCGAGCCACTTCACGAACGCGTCCGCCTCCTTGGCGTGCCGGGAAACCTTGAGCGTGGCGGCCGGGTACTCGGCGATCGCGTTCTGCTCGTCCGGGATCCGGACGGCGTCCACCTTGTCCGGCGCGGTCATCGCGTCGGTGGCGTAGACGATGCCCGCGTCCGCCTCGCCCAGCTCGACCTTGCTCAGGACGCCGCGTACGTCCTGCTCCTGGGAGACCGGCTGGACCGTGATCCCCTGCCGGTCCAGGACCTTCTTGCTGTAGCGGCCGACGGGCACGGCGGGCGCGGCCAGCACGACCTTGAGCTTCTTGGCGGTCGCCAGGTCGGCCAGCCCCTGGACGTGCTTGGGGTTGCCCTCCGCGGTGGCGATCACCAGCCGGTTCCTGGCGATGACCCGCGGCTCGCCGGTCTTGCCGTGCAGCCCGTCCATGGTCCGGGTGTCCGCGGTGACCAGGGCGTCGGCCGGGAAGTCCTGGTTGACCTGGGCCGCGAGCTGCTGCGAGCCGGCGAAGGAGAACTTCACCGTGGTGTCGGGGTGTTCCTTGTGGTACGCGTCGGCGGCCTTGGCGAAGACGTCGGTCAGCGACGCGGCGGCGAGGACCTTGATCGTGGTCCGGCCGCCGTCCGCGGCGGACGAGTCGCCACCGCTCCCGCAGGCGGCGGCGAGCGGGGCGAACACGGCGACGGTCAGGGCGGCGGCGACGGCGCGGCGACGGGTGACGCCGGAGGTGCGGGACATCGGGATCGGCTCCTTGGTGACGCGGGGCGCGGGGACGCGGGAGGCGGTGGGCCGTGCGCGTCAGACGCGGTCGATATGGACGTTCGTCGACTTCACGCGGGCGGTGGCCCGCATGCCGACCTCCAGTCCGAGTTCCTCCACCGCTTCCCGTGTCAGGAGGGAGACCAGCCGGTGCGGACCGGCCTGGATCTCCACCTGCGCCGCGACGTCACCCAGCTTGATCGCCGTGACGATGCCGGGGAAGGCGTTGCGGACCGAGGTGTGGGAGGTGTCCTCCTCCGTGGCGCCGTTCTTGGCGAGTTCGGTGGAGAACGCGGCCAGGTCGCGGCCGTCGATCAGCCGGCGGCCGGTCTCGTCCCGGTGGGTGGGGACCCGGCCGGCGTCGGCCCAGCGGCGGGCCGTGTCGGGGCTGACGCCGAGCAGGCGTGCGGCCTGGCCGATCGTGTAGGACTGCATATGCGGCACCGTATGGCAGACGCTCTCTCATCTGCAATTGATCCGTGGGAAAGCACCTTGTATGTGCGACCTGGACTGGAGGATGTGCCAAAGCCGGCCGCGGGGCGCCGGATCGGCCCTGTGGTGTGCCGGGGCCGCGGCCCGGGGGCGGAACCGGACAGACCAGGGGGCGGCGCATCGGACGCGCGGGCGAAGCCGTACTCTTTTGGGAGGGATTTGGGAGGGCACGGCGTAACACGGAGGGAGCGCGACCCGATGGGTACTCCTACTTCTTCAGCCCGTGCTGCGGTCCGCGGCCGGTCGATCATGAAGAGGCTACGGCCGGAGGCCGCGCGCGACGACGTTCCGGCCACCTACGAGCGCCCCGTTCTGCACACGGTCCCGCACCCCTCTCCGGACCGTCCCCTTCCGCTGCGGCTCGCCGATCTCGCCGTCGCCGCCTGCACGGCGCAGACGGTCCTGGCCCCGAAGCCCGACCCGCTCGCGCTGCACGCCGCCGAACTGCTGCACGCCCCCTTCGCCTCCATGGCCGAGGCCGCCATGGGCCGGCCGCTGGACCGGCGGCTGCGCGAACAGCTCGGGCGGCTGGGCCGGGCGGGTGAGCAGCGCGCCCTCCAGGCGGGGCCGGGCGCACCCGGCAAGCGGGGTGCCCTGTGGTCCGTGGGGCTGCTGGTGGCCGGTGCCGCCGCCACGAACTGCCGCTCGGACGTGGAGACCTGTGAGGCCGCGGCCACGCTGGCACGCCTGCCGGACGGCGGCGCCCCGGCGGCCAGCCGGTCGCCGGGCGGCCGGGCCCGGCAGTACTACGGCGTCCCCGGCGCCGTCGGCCAGGCCCGCTCCGGCTTCCCGAACGTCCTGGGCGTGGCGCTGCCCGCCCTGCGCCAGTCGCGGGCGGCCGGCGCCTCCGAGGTGACGGCCCGGATGGACGCGCTGCTGGCGCTGCTGTCCACGGTCGACGACACCACGCTGCTGCAACGCGGCGGATCGCAGGGCCTGTTGTCGGTCCAGATGGACGCGCGCGACGTACTGTCGTCGGGCGGCTTCGGCACCCCGCGCGGACGCAAGGCGTTCGTCCGGCTGGACGCGCGGATGGCCCGCAACGGCCTCACGGCCGGGGGCAGCGCGGCGCTGCTGTCGGCAACCCTCTTCCTGGACTTCCTGTTCGAGGGCCGCTGACTTCGAGGGCCGCTGACTTCGAGGACGCTGACGCCGAGCGCACCGGCTTCGGGGGCCGCCGAGGGGCCCGCTCCCCCGGCGGTGCTCAGGCCGTGCTGCCGGGCGTGACGTACTGCCGCAGGAGTTCGCGTATCTCGGACTCGAAGGCGTCGTAGCAGCGGCGCAGTTCGGCGCCCGGCCAGTCGGCGGGCAGCAGGGCGTCCGGCAGCAGCGGGTCGGCGAGCAGGTGGCGCAGTACGGCGGCGGAGACGGTGAAGCGCGCCGCCGGTGAGGCGGCGCCGGACAGCGCGGCCAGCAGGGCGCGGGCGTGCGCCGCCCAGCCGTCCAGGTCCCACAGGCCACGGGCCAGCGCGGCCGGGTCGCCGTCCGGGGCGCCGGTGAGCAGGGTGCACTGCCGGGCCACCACGGCCGGGCGGGTGCGCTCCAGGTTGGCGGGCCGCAGCCAGGTGCCTTCGCGCAGTTCGGCGAGCCGCAGTTCCGCCATGGCCTGGCGCAGCGCGGCCCGTTCGGCGGCCGGGCGCGCTTCGGCGGTGACCACGGCGATCTCCCAGCCGCCGTCCCAGTGCCGGGTGCGCGGCGAACGGCTCTCGTCCTGCCGCGTCTGGCGCTCCAGCAGCCGCGCGGTGAGCCCGTACGTCCCTTCCTGCTGCTGGAGGTCGCCCGCGGCGACCATCCGGGAGAGCGCGACGCGGACGGTGCCCTCGGCGATGCCGAAGAGTTCCCCGACCCGGACCAGGGCGCGCGCCGGGAGGCGGGGCGGATGGTGGCCGAGGAGGGTGCTGAGCACGATGGAGCGGGCGGTGAGGGGCCGCAGGCCGAGGTGCGCCGCGGTGTCGCGTACGGAAGTGTCGTGGTCCATCGGCCGGAATCCTAACCGCACCCGCTATTACACCCTTCCATCGCTTGTCCTGTTTCTGTAACGTCCACGGTATGACCGTCACCCATGAAGTCGTGAATCAGGCGCCGCCGCTGACCGGGTTCAGCGCGGCGGACGACCCGGTCCTGCCGGCGGCGCTGCGCCGCGCGGACGCCGGGTGGGGCGAGCCGGAGGTCCGGGAACTGGGCGCGCTCGCCGGGACGGAGGAGATCCAGGAGCAGGCCCGGATGGCCGAGGAGCAGCCGCCCCGGCTGCGCACCCACGACCGCTTCGGCCACCGGATCGACGAGGTGGAGTTCCACCCCGCCTGGCACCGGCTGATGACCGTGGCGGTGGAGCACGGGCTGCACGCCGCGCCGTGGGCGGACCCGCGGCCCGGCGCCCATGTCGTGCGCGCGGCGAAGTTCTACGTCTGGTCGCAGGCCGAGCCGGGACACGGCTGCCCCGTGTCCATGACGTACGCCGCCGTCCCCGCCCTGCGCGCCGAACCGGCGCTGGCGGAGCGGCACGAACCGCTGCTGGCGGCCCGTGCGTACGACTACGGGCTGCGGCCGCCGCTCGCCAAGACGGGCCTGATCGCGGGCATGTCGATGACGGAGAAGCAGGGCGGCTCGGACGTGCGGGCCAACACGACGCGGGCGGTGCCGGCGGGCGACGGCACGTACCGCATCACCGGCCACAAGTGGTTCACGTCCGCGCCGATGAGCGACGTGTTCCTGGTGCTCGCGCAGACGGCGGAGGGGCTGGGCTGCTTCCTGCTGCCGCGCGTCCTGCCCGACGGCACCCGCAACGGGATGCGGCTGATGCGGCTGAAGGACAAGCTCGGCAACCGTTCCAACGCCTCCTCGGAGGTCGAGTACGAGGACGCGGTGGCCTGGCCGGTCGGCGAGCCGGGGCGCGGTGTGCGCACCATCGTCGAGATGGTGAACATGACGCGGCTGGACTGCGTGATCGGCTCGGCGGCCGGGATGCGCGCCGGACTGCGGCAGGCGCTGCACCACACCGCGCACCGGCACGCGTTCGGCCGCGCGCTGGCCGAACAGCCGCTGATGCGGGCGGTGCTGGCGGACCTGGCGATCGAGTCGGAGGCGGCGACGACGCTGGCGATGCGGCTGGCGACCGCCGTGGACAAGGCGCAGGCGGGGGACACGGGCGAGGCCGCGCTGCGCCGGCTCGCGCTGGCCGTCGGCAAGTACTGGGTGTGCAAGCGGGGCAGCGCGCACGCGGCCGAGGCGCTGGAATGCCTGGGCGGCAACGGGTACGTGGAGGAGTCCGGCATGCCGCGGCTCTACCGCGAGGCGCCGCTGCTGTCGATCTGGGAGGGCTCGGGCAACGTCGCCGCGCTGGACGTACTGCGCGCGCTCGCCAAGGAACCGGCCTCGCTGGACGCGTACTTCGCGGAGGTGGACGCGGCGGCGGGCGCCGACCGGCGGCTGGACGCGGCCGTCGCGGGCGTCCGCAAGATGCTCGGCACGCTCGGCGATCCCGACCAGGCGCAGCGCGCGGCCCGGTCGCTGGCGGAGCGGATGGCGCTCGCGCTCCAAGGCGCCCTGCTCGTACGGCACAGCCACCCGGCGGTCGCGGACGCGTTCTGTGCCTCCCGGCTCGACGGGGAGTGGGGCCACGCCTTCGGGACCCTGCCCGGCGGCGCCGACCTGACGGCCATTCTGGAGCGGGCGCGGACCGGCTCCCCGACGGCGAGCACCGGATGAGCGGCGACGGGCCGGGGAGCAGCGTACGCGTCGAGCGCTCCGGGCCGGTGACGACCGTCATCCTGTCCCGGCCGCGGGCGCGCAACGCGGTGGACGGCGCGACGGCCGCCGCGCTGGCCGATGCCTTCCGCGCCTTCGCGGCGGACGACACGGCGCACGCCGCCGTCCTGTGGGGCGAGGGCGGCACGTTCTGCGCGGGCGCCGACCTCAAGGCCATCGGCACCGGGCGCGGCAACCGGGTCGCGGCGGACGGCGACGGGCCGATGGGCCCCACCCGGATGCACCTGGACAAGCCGGTGATCGCGGCGGTCGCCGGGCACGCGGTGGCGGGCGGACTGGAACTGGCCCTCTGGTGCGATCTGCGGGTGGCGGAGGAGGACGCGGTCTTCGGGGTGTTCTGCCGCCGCTGGGGCGTGCCGCTGATCGACGGCGGCACGGTACGCCTGCCTCGCATCGTCGGCACCGGCCGGGCCCTGGACATGGTGCTGACCGGGCGGCCGGTGGGCGCTGCCGAGGCCCTGGAGATGGGCCTGGCCAACCGGGTGGTCCCGCCGGGACGGGCCCGCGCCGAGGCCGAGGAGCTGGCAGCCGCCATCGCCCGCTTCCCGCAGGCCTGCCTGCGCAGCGACCGCGCCTCCCTCCTGGCGCAGGAGGGCCTGTCCGAGGAGGCCGCCATGGCCCAGGAACTCCGTTACGGGCAGGGCGTCCTGGCGGAGGCGATGACGGGCGCGGCGCGCTTCGCCGCGGGGGCGGGGCGGCACGGGGCGGCGGACACGTAGGACACCGGCCGGTGCGGGTCGTTGGGCGCGTAGGACCGCGGGCCGGTACGGAAACGGACATGTGGGTCCGCGGGCCGGTACGGAAACGGACATGTGGGTCCGCGAGCCGGTACGGGAGGGGCGCCGCCCTGCGCGTACCGGCCCGTCTCACCCCGCGAGCGGCGTCACCGATGCCTCCGGGGTCTCCGGCACCGTACGGGGAAACGCCCGCCGGTAGTCGGACGGCGAGACCCCGACGCGCTTGAGGAAGTGGTGGCGCAGGTTGTTCGCCGTGCCCAGCCCGCTGAGTTCGCCGATCTTCTCGACCGGCAGGTCCGTCGTCTCCAGCAGGCTCTGGGCGCGCGCCAGCCGCTGGTCGAGGAGCCACTGGAGCGGGGTCGTGCCGGTGGCCGCCTGGAGCCGCCGGCAGAACGTCCGCGGGCTCAGCGCGGCGCGCTCGGCCAGGTCCTCGACGGTCAGCGGCCGGTCGAGGCGGGCGCGGGCCCAGGCCAGGACCGGGGCCAGGCCCTGGTCGTCGGTGGCGGGCACCGACAGGTCGACGAACTGGGCCTGGCCGCCGGGGCGGTGGGCGGGGACGACCATCCGGCGGGCCAGTTGGTTGGCGACGTGTGCGCCCAGGTCGCGCCGCACCAGATGGAGGCAGAGGTCGAGCCCGGCGGTCAGCCCGGCGCTGGTCAGCACGTCGCCGTCGTCCACGTACAGCACCGAGTGGTCGACCCGCACCTTCGGGTAGCGCGCTGCGAGTTGCGCGGTGTGCATCCAGTGGGCGGTGGCGCGGCGCCCGTCGAGCAGCCCGGCCGCGGCGAGCGCGAAGGCGCCGGTGCACAGGGACACCATGCGGGCACCGGCGCTGTGGGCGCGGCGCAGCGCCGCGATCAGGGCCGGTGGCAGCGGCCGGCCCTCCTCCGCACAGGGATCGGGCACCGAGGGGACGATGACCGTGTCCGCGCCGGCCAGGTCGTCGAGGCCGTACGGAGTGCGCAGCGCCGGCCCGGCCGCGCCGGCGGGGCCGTCCGGGCCTGCGGGGCCGTCCGGAGCGCCCCGCTCCCCCGTGCCGCACAGCCGCAGCTCGTACCACGGTTCGGCCAGGTCGGGCTGCGGCTTGCCGAAGGCCGTGCAGGGGATGCTCAGTTCGTACAGGTTCCAGGACGGGACCCCGATCTCCTCGGTCACGACCACCGCGACGGAACCAGCGCTCATCCCCGAAGGGTAGGCAACCGCGGGGCATGGCAGGAATTTGGTGCCGGCCGTCACCACTGTCACTGGTTGCCGCCGCCGCGCGCTGCGAGCGTGGTCCGTACGTGATCAACCGCCGGCACCGACCACCGCCGGCGGACGTACGAGGAGACACATATGCGAACCGAACGCGCGGCCGTGACGGTACTGGGGCTGGGATCGATGGGATCGGCGCCGGCCGCCGCGCTGCTGGAGGGCGGCCACGCGACCACGGTCCGGAACCGTTCGGCGCACCGCGCCGGGCCGCTGGCGGAGCGCGGCGCCGCGGTGGCGGCGACCCCGCGGCGGCGGCCGCGGCCGGCCCGCTCGTCATCGCCTGCGTACTGGACCACGCGGCCCTGCGCGCCGTCCTCGACCCGGTGGCGGCCTCGCTGGCGGGCCGGACGCTGGTCAACCTCACCTCCGGCTCCCCGGAGCAGGCCGCGGAGGCCGCCGCGTGGGCGCGGTCGCACGGTGCGCACCACCTGGGCGGCGCGATCATGACGACACCCCCGGGTGTCGGCAGCCCGGAGACGATGTTCCTCTACAGCGGCGAGCGCGCCGTGTTCGAGACCCACCGCCCGGTGCTCGCGGCCCTGGGCGACCCGCTGTACCTGGGCACCGACCCGGGCCTGGCCTCCCTGTACGACGCGGCCCTGCTCGGCCTGATGTGGGCCGCCCTGACCGGCTGGCTGCACGGTGCCGCCCTGACCAGCTGGCTGCACGGCGCCGCCCTGGTCGGCGCGGAGGGCACCCCGGCCAGCGCCTTCACCCCGGTCGCCGTCCGCCGGCCGGGCGCGGTGAGCGGCTTCCTGACGACGTACGCGCCCCGGGTGGACGCCGGCCACTACCCGGGCGACGACGCCACCGTGGACGTCCAGATCGCCGCGATCGACCACCTCCGCCACGCCGCCGCGGCGCGCGGCATCGACAACGCGCTGCCGGAACTGCTCAAGGCCACCATGGAGCGGGCGCGCGCCGCCCACGGCCTCACCTGGACCTGCCGGGAAACCCTCGACCACCTCGCCCTCGACCACCTCGCCCTCGGCCTGACCGGATACGCGGGCCTGCTGATCGCCCGCCCCACCGACCGCTACATCACCCTCTTCGCCTCCCCCGCCCCGCAGGCGCCGGTCCCCGCCTGTCTGGAGGGGCTGCGCATCGCGGCCTCCCTCCTCGGTTCCACGGTCCGCGACACCCCGGCCGATGTGCGTGCCTGGCCCCCCTGGGGGCATTCCGACGCCGCCGGTTTCGCGGCCATGGGCATCACGGAACTCGTCCTGCACACCTACGACATCACCCGCGCGCTGGACCTCTGGCCTGGGCACCGGACGACGGGCTGTGCGCCGCCGTCCTGGCCCGGCTCTTCCCGAACGCACCGGCAGCACGGTCCGGGCACCGCCCGTTCGACGTCCTGCTCTGGTGCGCGGGCCGGGCTGCGCTCCCCGGTCTGCCGCGGCGTACGGAATGGCGGTGGGACGGCACAGTGCGCTGAGCCCACGCGGTACACCCCAGGGCCGCTGTTGAACGCGTTCAACCCGTCACGTACTGTCTGCCGTGACGGGTTGAACGTGTTCAAGCCGGCTTCGGGCCGGGTCTGGGGGCATCATGACCGCACTGGTCGATCTCATCGTCATGCTCGGCATGTTCGTCGTGGTCCCGACGGGACTGGCGCTGCTCGGCGAGCCCGGTACGCGGTGGCTGCGGCGCTGCTGGCCGGTGGCCGCGGCGGCGGGCGCGACCGCGCTCTGGCTGCCGCGCGGCGCCGCCGCCACCGCCCTCGCCGCCGGCTACGCGCTCGCCACCGTCGTCCTCGCGCTGTACGCGCCCCGCCGGCTGGCCCGCACCCGCAGCCTCGTCCCGGTCGAGATCGCCGCGCTGACGGCCCTCGTCACCCCGGCCGTCGCCGGAATCGCCCTGGTCGCCGAGCGCTCCGGTCACCCGCTGTTCGGCTTCGACCTGGAGATCCTGTCGCTGACCGTGCCGCACTTCCATTTCGCCGGGTTCGCCGCCGCCCTGATGGCCGGGCTGGTCTGCCGTGCCGCCCGCCCCGGCAGGGCCGGGCCGCTCGCCGCGCTCAGCGTGCCGGTGGGCACACTGCTCGTCCTGGCGGGCTACTTCGTCGACGACTGGGCCGAGCTGGCCGGTGCGGTGGTCCTCACCGCGGGCATGTGGCTGGTCGCCCTGGTCACCTGGCGGGACGTTCGGACCACCGCACCGGACCGGACCACCCGGGCGCTGCTCGGCACCTCGGCCGCCGTCCTGGTCGCCACCATGCTGCTCGCCCTGAGCTGGGCGCTCGGCGAGGCAACCGGCGTCCCGCACCCCACACTGGCATGGATGGCGGCCACCCACGGCCTCGGCAACGCGCTGGGCTTCGCCCTGTGCGCCCTGCTCGCCTGGCGCCGCCTCCGGGACGAGCCCACCGCCTCCGCCCCGGCCGCCCCCGCAGCCACGTGACCACCTCCGACCGCATCCACGCCCCGAGTCCGTCCTCCAGGAAGCAGGCCCCGGCATGACCACCGGCAGCACCCCCGCTCCCCGCCCCTTCAACTACACCGAGGAGGGCGCCACCCGCCGCCGCCCCCTGCCCGGCGGATACCGCCATCTGCACGAGGCGACCTACCTCGGACACGGCCGCGCCGTCCTCGAAGCCGCGGGACACGCGGTCACCTCCTTCCGGATGCACCGCGCGGCGGGCGTACGGGTACGGGCCTCGGCGCCGGAAGCCGCGCCCGGCGTGCGGGTGGAGTGCGCGCTGGGCCTCGGCCCGCTGCGGCTGTGGGCACCGTGCCAGGTGGTGTGGAGCGAGTACGAGAGCGAGCGCATCGGCTTCGCGTACGGCACGCTGGCCGGCCATCCGCAGCGCGGCGAGGAGTCGTTCGTGGCCGAGATGCGGGCCGACGGCTCGGTGTGGTTCACGATGACGGCGTTCAGCGTGCCGGGCCGCTGGTACACACGGCTGGCGGGGCCGCTGGTCCCGCTCTTCCAGCGCCTGTACGCCCGGCACTGCGGCCGGATTTTGCGCCGGCTGGCCACGCGGGGCCGCTGACCGGGTGCCGCCCGGCGGCTCCACCGGCACGCTGGTGGCCGGCCGCCGCGCCACGCCGTCCTCCCCATACGTCCACACGCCGTTCATCGCTCCGTCACCAGTTGCCCCGCCTCCCGTGAGAGAAAGCCAGCCATGTGCGACGACGAACTGATCCCGCCGCGGGCGGACCTGACCGAGGACCAGTGGCTGCGGACGGCCGGCCCCGGCCTCCCCGGCACCACCGCACCGGCCGGCACGCCGGACACGACGGCCGCGGCGCACGGGGTGCACCGGCGGACGCTGCTGGGCGGCGCGGTGGCCGGGGCCGCGCTGGCCGCGCTGCCGTTCGGGGCGCCGCGGCCCGCCGTCGCCGCCGCGCGGGCGGCCGGTCCGGCGCGCTTCCCGCTGCCGTCCGCGCCGGGCCCGTCCGGTGAGTACGCCGTCCTGGTCACCGGTGACGCCGGAACGGGCAAGGCGGAGCAGTACGCGGTCACCGCGGCGGCCAAGGAGGTCTGCCGCGCCGAGCACATCGGGCTCGCGGTCGGCCTCGGGGACAACCTCTACGAGAACGGCCCGGAGTCCGACGACGACGCGGAGTTCGAGGAGAAGTTCGAGCGGCCCAACACCGGCATCGACGTGCCGTGGCTGATGGTCCTGGGCAACCACGACTGCTCGGGGCTGGTGCCCGGCAGCGGCGGCGACCCGGCGCGCGGCGACCGGGAGGTCGCCTACGCCGCCACGTCCCGCCGCTGGTACATGCCGGGCCGCTACTACAACGTCGCCCTTCCGGCAGGCGCCCAGGGCGACCCGCTCGTCGAGTTCTTCGCGCTCGACACCAACCCGGTGGCCTCGTACGTCGTGCAGTTGGACCCCCACTACCGGTGGAACGGCCCGTACATGCGCGAGCAGCGGCGCTGGCTGGACGCCGCGCTGCGCGCCTCCCGCGCCCGCTGGAAGGTGGTCCTCGGCCACCACCCGTATCTGAACAACGGCAAGCACGGCAGCGCCGGTTCCTACGACGGCTTCACGACCGGGCACTACACCAGCGGCGTCCACCTCAGGGAGCTGTACGAGGAGGTGGTGTGCGGGCGCGCCGACGTGATCATGTCCGGGCACGACCACACCCTCCAGATCCTGGAGCCCACCGACCGGACCCGCGGCACCCGGCAGCTCGTGTGCGGCGCCGCCTCCAAGACGGGTGACGGCACGGCGCACTTCACGCATCCGGCCGCCTGGCAGGACTTCGCCCGGCACGGGTTCATGGTGCTGAAGGTGTCGGCCGGGGCGATGACCGTCGACGCGTACACGGTCGACGTCGCGACGGGGAAGGCGCGGCTCGCCCACCGGACGCGGACCACCCGGCCGGTCGCGGCGGGCGCCCGGGTCCCCGCCGGGGCGCGCTAGCACGAGACGGGCCCCCACCAACCCTCTCAAAGTGCGCAAACCGGGACACCGCCCTAAGGTGAGCCCATGGCCGCTTCCCGGTTGCGATGGTCCCCCTACGGCGGACCGCGAACGGAAGCGGCGGGCGTGGTGGCCCCGGCGCCACCGGTCCCGGTCGCCCGGCGGGCGGCCGGGGCCGGGGCGCCTTCGGCCGCCGGTCCCCACCCGGCCCGTACGGGGTGCGGGGACCCATGACCGGACACGACACCACCCCTCCACCGCCGGGCCGCTACGACCCGCGCCGCGGCGGCGGACCGCGCCGGACCGCCGGGCCCGGCCCCGGCACGGACGGCACCCGCCGCCCACCGCCGCGTCCCCCCATCGGCCTCGCCGAGCGGCTCGCCCTCAACCGGACCGGCACCTTCGACTGGGACCTGGACAGCGGGACGCTGGACCTGGACGCCTGCGGGCTGGAGGTCTTCGACCTGCGGCCGGACGAGTACGGCGGGCGGCCCGGGGCACTGGCCGCCCGGATCCCGCCCGAAGAGGGCTACCGGCTCGACGCGGCGGTCTCCCAGGCCGTCCAGGACGGGGCGCCCTCGTACGGCACGTACTTCCGCGTCCTGTGCCGCGACGGCACACCCCGGTGGACGCACGCCCAGGGCCACATCCTGCGCGACCGGGACGGCCGTCCGTACCGGATCGTCGGACTCGTCCGGGAAGCGGGGACCGAACCGGCCGACTCCGGCCTGCTGCGGTCCCTCCAGGAGAACCGGCAGCGGCAGACCGTGATGGTGCAGCAGACCACCGCCGCGCTCTCCCGGGCCCTGTCGGTCGCGGACGTGACCCGGGTGCTGACCGGGACCGGCGGGGCCCGGCGCTTCGGTGCCGACGCGCTGATCCTCGGGCTGGTCGACAACGACCGCTTCGAGGTCATCGCCGTCGCCGGCCTGCCCGGCACCACCCCCGAAGGCATGGATGTCTCGCGGCTCGACGACACGCTGCCGCTGTCGGACGCCGCTCTCAGCCGCCGGGCCGCGTTCCTGTCGTCACGCGGCGAACTGATCGCCCGCTACCCGCGGCTGCGGCCGTACCTGGACCGGATACCCACCGGGAGCGCCGTCTTCCTGCCGCTGGTGGCGCAGGACCGGGTCATCGGGGCGCTCGGCCTGTTCAACGCCGTACCCAAGCAGCACACGGCGGAGGACCGGAACCTTGCGCTCGCGCTGGCCGGCGTCGTCGCCCAGTCGCTCCAGCGGGCCACGCTCTTCGACCAGGAACGCGAGTTCGCGACCGGGTTGCAGGCCACGATGCTGCCGCGGGTGGTCCCGGACATCGCCGGCGGCGAGGTCACCGTCCGCTACCACGCGGCGAGCACCGGCCGGGACATCGGCGGCGACTGGTACGACGTCATACCGCTGCCCCAGGGGCGGACGGGGCTGGTGGTCGGCGACGTCCAGGGGCACGACACGCACGCGGCGGCGGTCATGGGCCAGCTCCGCATCGCGCTGCGCGCCTACGCCACCGAGGGCCACGCGCCGGAGACGGTGCTCGTACGGGCCTCGCGCTTCCTCGCCGAGCTGGAGACCGAACGGTTCGCGACCTGTACGTACATCCAGGCGGACCTGGAGTCCGGCGCGCTGCACGTCGCACGGGCCGGCCACCTGGGGCCGCTCATCTGGGACGCCGCCGGGCACACGGACTGGCACCCCGTACGCGGCGGACTGCCCCTCGGACTCGCCACCGCGTTCGGCCAGGACCACTTCCCCGAGACCCAGCTGTTCCTGGAGCCCGACTCCACGCTCCTGCTGTGCACCGACGGCCTGGTCGAGACGCCCGGCGAGGACATCACCGCCGGGATCGACGCACTGGCCGCGGCGGTACGGGACGGCCCCGCCGAACTGGAAGCACTCGCCGACCGGCTCTCCGACCAGCTGTGGGCGCGGTCCGGCTCCGACGACGACATGGCCCTCGTCCTCCTGCACCGCGCCCCGTCCGCCGGAACCACCGCCGCCACCCCGCGCTTCCGGCTCCACGTCCACCAGGCGGACCCGTCCGGCGCCTCCGAGGTACGGGCGATGCTGCGGCGCACGATGGACCAGTGGCGGGCGGGCCCGATCGCGTACGACATCGAGGTGGCCGCCACCGAACTCATCACCAACGCGCTGACGCACACGGACAGCGGGGCGCTGGTCACGGTGGAACTCCTCCCCACCCGCCCGGGCACACCGGGCGGCGCCCGCCGCCGCATCCGCCTGGAGGTGGAGGACCGCTCCAGCCGCTGGCCCCGCCGCCGCACCCCCGGCGAAACCGCCACCTCCGGCCGCGGCCTGATGATGGTCGAAGCCCTCTCGGACTCCTGGGGCGCGGAACCGAGAGGCAACGGCAAGGCCCTGTGGTGCGAATTCGCCCTGCCGGGCGAGGAATGAGGGCGGGGGGCCGGTCGGTGACCGGACCTACTCGGACCGGCCCGGAACGCCGTCGGCGGGGTCAGATGAGATCGCTGCGGAACCAGTTCCAGGACTGCGCGCTCTCCCAGTTCTTCACCGGAGCCGCGAATCCGCTACCCGTACTGGTGAAGGACCACAGGCCGGTGCTGTTCGAACCGTCGTCCCGTCGGCCGTAGTTGTAGAGGGTGCCGATGTCCGTCTTGCCGTCACCGTTGAAATCACCCGACGTCACCTTGCTGGCGTCAGCGTTCCAACTGTCGCTCCCGGAGTCCCACTTCTTGGCCGGTCCGGTGAATCCTGAGCCGGTGCTCGTGAGGCTCCAGAGCGCCGTGTGATTCGTTCCGTCCGCTTCCTGGCCGTTGTTGTACAGAATGCCGATGTCCGTCTTGCCATCACCGTTGAAATCACCCGACGTCAACTTCGAACGGTTCCAGTTCCACGACCCGGTCGTCCGGTCGTCGTTGTCCCACTTCTTCACCGGACCGGCAAAACCGGACCCAGAACTGGACAGAGTCCACAGCGCCGTCATGTTCTTACCATCGGCCTGCTGACCACCGTTGTACAGAATGCCGATGTCCGTCTTGCCGTCGCCATTGAAATCACCCGACGTCAACTTCGAACGGTCCCAGTTCCACGACCCGGTCGTCCGGTCGTCGTTGTCCCACTTCTTCACCGGACCGGCAAAACCGGACCCAGAACTGGACAGAGTCCACAGCGCCG
>NZ_JBIRGD010000002.1:378093-379922 GCF_044327805.1 Streptomyces sp. NPDC018019
TCATGTTCTTACCATCGGCCTGCTGACCACCGTTGTACAGAATGCCGATGTCCGTCTTGCCGTCACCGTTGAAATCACCCGACGTCAACTTCGAACGGTCCCAGTTCCATGAAGTGGTGCTCTGCCAGGCCCGGACCGGCCTGCCGAAGTCGGAGCCCGTGCTGGAGAAGGTCCACAGCGCGGTGTGGTTGACGCCGTCAGCATCCTGGCCATCGTTGTACAGGACTCCGATGTCCGCCTTGCCGTCACCATTGAAATCACCGGTGGTGACTTTGGAGCGGCCCCAGTTCCACGAGCCGCTGCCGGCCTCGACGTTGTCCCACACCTTCACCGGATCACCGAAACCGGAGCCCTTGCTGGTGAGGGTCCACAGCGCCGAATGGTTGGTGCCGTCGGCCTCCTGCCCATAGTCGTAGAGGACACCGATGTCGTCCCTGCCGTCACCGTTGAAGTCACCGGATGCCTGCGTGGCCGTGGCCCGGTTGGCGGTGTAGAAGGACACCGCGGCCGAGGGCGGGCCGGTCTGTCCGGCGTCGTTGGTCGCTCTGACCGTGAGCGTATGCGGGCCGTCGGCCAGCTTTCCGGTGTCGATGGTGGTCCGGTACACCGGGCCCGACCCGTTGTCGGTGCCGACCGCCGTGCCGTCGATGGAGAACGTGGCGGAGGACGGGACACCGACGGCGTCCGTGACGGATGCGGTCAACTCGATGGTCCCGGTCGCCACGGTACCCGCGCCCGGCCCGGTGACCTTGGACGTCGGCGGAACCGGGTCGGGATACGGCGTGCCGTGGTCGGAGCCGAGACCGTACTTCGGTCCGCAATAGGGCCAGGCCCGCTCTCCCTGGCCGGCCAACACCTTCTCGCCTATCAGGATCTGCTGACGCTTGGTGGCCCGATCTGCGCGGGAGGCGTAGGCGAGGCCGCCGTAGCCCTCCCAGGTGGACTGCGTGAACTGAAGCCCGCCGTAGAAGGGTCCGGAGCGGTTGATCGCCTGCCAGTCTCCGCTGGCCTCGCATTGAGCGACCTTTTCCCAGGTGCTGAGCGACGCGGCGGTGGCGGGTGCGGCGGCCAGGGGAACCGATCCCACGACGGCCGCCGAAATGACGGTGAGTGCGGCGGCAAGGCGCGGTTTTCCGACGGCAGTGGATTCCGCGCGGCTGGAAGGCGTACGTCGGGGCATGCTCTTTCGTGCTCCTGAAGCGTGAAGGTGTGGTGGGACGACACCCGGGGGCGGATTTCCCGCCCCCGGGCCGGATCGGGTCAGCCGAGGTCGCTGCGGTACCAGTCCCAGCTACCGGTGTTGCCGTTCTCCCAGACCTTGACGGGACCGTACAGGCCGTTCGCTCCGTCGTTGCGGCCCGAGAAGGTGAACAGTGCGGCGTGGTTGACGCCGTCGGAGTCCTGGCCCTGGTTGTAGAAAGCGCCGAGGTCCGTCTTGCCGTCACCGTTGAAGTCGCCGGTCACCAGCTTGGTCCGGTCGGCGTTCCAGCTGCCGGTGGTGCGGTCGTCGTTGTCCCACGCACGCTTCGGGGCGCGCATGCCGTCGGCGGCGCCATAGCCGATGTGAAAGGCGGTGTGGTTGCCGCCCTGATCGTCCTGACCCTCGTTGTAGAGAATGCCGAGGTCAGCCTTGCCATCGCCGTTGAAGTCACCGGCCACCGGCTTACTGCGCTCCCAGTTCCAGCTACCGGTCGTACGGTCATTGTTGTCCCACGCACGCTTCGGGGCACGCATGCCGTCGGCGGCGCCATAGCCGATGTGAAAGGCGGTGTGGTTGCCGCCCTGATCGTCCTGACCCTCGTTGTAGAGAATGCCGAGGTCAGCCTTAC